>CAXUEL010000024.1:0-26790 GCA_964249915.1 uncultured Acetobacteraceae bacterium
GCCCGGTCCCGCCGGGACAGGTGCCGGGACGCCGTGTCGGCAGGACCGGCGAGGCGTCGCCCGGAGGCGGCGCGCAGGGCGACGCGGCGGCGGTGCAGTCGGGACGGACCAAGTCGGTGTTCCTGCGCACCGCGCGCGGCCGCACCACGGCGCAGCAGCGCTGGCTGTCGCGCCAGCTGAACGACCCCTACGTCGCCGCTGCCCGCACCCAGGGCTGGCGCTCGCGCGCCGCGTTCAAGCTGATCGAGCTCGACGACCGGTTCCGGCTGATCCGGCCGCACATGCGGGTGATCGACCTCGGAGCCGCGCCCGGCGGCTGGTCGCAGGTGGCGGTCAAGCGCGGCGCTGCGCGGGTGGTGGGGGTGGACCTGCTGCCGGTCGACCCGGTGCGCGGCGCGGAGATCGTGCAGGGTGACTTCAACGATCCCGGCCTGCCCGCCCGCCTGCGGGAGATGCTGGGCGGACCGGCCGACCTGGTGCTGTCGGACATGGCGCCGAACACCACCGGCCACGCCGCGACCGACCACATCCGCATCATCGGCCTGGCCGAGCTGGCGCTCGACTTTGCCCTGGACGTGCTGGCCGACGGCGGCGGCTTCGTCGCCAAGGTGTTCCAGGGCGGCTCGGAAAAGGACATGCTGGCACCGATGAAGCAGGCCTTCGCCACCGTGAAGCACGCCAAGCCGCCGGCGAGCCGCAAGGAGTCCAGCGAGCTCTACGTGGTGGCGCAGGGGTTCCGGGCCGAGCGTGCCCAGGCCCTGCGCGAGGTGCTGCGCGGCAAGGACGTCCGCTGAGGGCATGACCGGTCGGGCACGCGTGGACATGGAACCGGCTGCATGAATGCCCCGCGCGTTGGCGACCTGCGGCTGCACGACGCGGAGCGGCGCCGGCTCGAGGAGCAGGCGTACGGGATGCGCAACTGGCGCCAGTGGGGCCCATACCTGAGCGACCGGCAATGGGGCACGGTGCGCGAGGACTACAGCGAGAACGGCAACGCCTGGGGCTACCTGCCGCACGAGCACGCCCGCTCGCGCGCCTACCGCTGGGGCGAGGACGGCCTGGCCGGCTTCAGCGACGACACCCAGCGCCTGTGCCTGTCGCTGGCGCTGTGGAACGGGCAGGACCGGATGCTCAAGGAGCGCCTGTTCGGCCTGACCGGGCCGCAGGGCACGCACGGCGAGGACGTCAAGGAGCTGTACTGGCAGCTCGACGCGCTGCCGTCGCACGCCTACCTGCGCATGCTCTACAAGTATCCGCAGGCGGCGTTCCCGTACGAGCGGCTGGTCGAGGAAAGCCGCCGCCGGTCGCGCCACGAGGGCGAGTTCGAGCTGCTCGACACCGGGCTGTTCGAGGACGACCGCTATTTCGACGTGTCGGTCGAATACGCCAAGGCGGACGACGCCGACATCCTGATGCGCGTGGTCGCGACCAACCGCGGTCCGGAATCGGCCATGCTGCACGTGCTGCCGCAGCTGGTCTTCGCCAACCACTGGTCGTGGCGCGAGAACCATCCGAAGCCGACCATGCGCACCTATGGCGCCAACCGGGTGGTCGCCGAGCACCGCATGCTCGGGCACTATACCTTTCACGTCGAGGACGGCGTGCGCGTCCTGTTCTGCGAGAACGAGACCAACCCGCGCATCGTCGGCATGGATCCGGGCGAGGGCGTCTACAAGGACGGGTTCCACGAGCACGTGGTGGACGGGCGCGAGAGCGCCACCCGCACCGACGGGCCGGCGACCAAGTGCGCCGCCTGGCACGTCGCGACGCTGGCCCCCGGCGAGGCGTGGACGGTGCGCGTGCGCCTGGTGCGCGGCGAGCCGATCATCCCGCCGTTTGCCGGGTTCGACGCCATCGTCGACGCCAGGCGCGCCGAGGCCGACCGCTTCTATGCCGCGCTGCAGAAGGACATACGCGACGCCGACGCGCGCGCCGTGCAGCGCCAGGCGCTGGCCGGGATGATCTGGAACAAGCAGTTCTACGCCCTGGACGTGTACCGCTGGCTGCGCGGCGACCCGACCCTGCCGCCGCCGCCCGGCAACCGCAAGCGCGGCCGCAACAGCGACTGGCGGCACATGAACGCCGCCGACATCATCTCCATGCCCGACAAGTGGGAGTATCCCTGGTTCGCCGCCTGGGACCTCGCCTTCCACTGCGTCACCTTCGCCATGGTGGACAGCGCCTTCGCCAAGGACCAGCTGCTGCTGCTGTCGTCGGAAGCCTACATGCATCCGAACGGGCAGATCCCGGCCTACGAGTGGAACTTCGGCGACGCCAACCCGCCGGTGCAGGCCTGGGCGGCATGGCGCGTCTACCAGATCGAGCAGGAACAGAACGGCGTCGGCGACCGCGGCTTCCTGGAGCAGATCTTCCACAAGCTGCTGCTGAACTTCGCCTGGTGGGTCAACCGGAAGGACAACCAGGGCCGCAACGTGTTCCAGGGCGGGTTCCTGGGGCTCGACAACATCGGCGTGTTCGACCGCTCGCGCCCGCTGCCCACCGGCGGCTACCTCGACCAGACCGATGGCACCGCCTGGATGGCGATGTTCGCGCTGAACATGATGCGCATCGCACTCGAGCTGGCGATGGAGGACAGCGCGTTCGAGGACATCGCGTCCAAGTTCTTCGAGCACTTCCTGTACATCGCGCAGGCGATCAACGACATCGGCGCGCGCGGCGTGGGCCTGTGGAACGAGAGCGACAAGTTCTTCCACGACGTGCTGAACCTGCCCGACGGCTCCATGCGCGAGCTCAAGCTGCGCTCCATGGTGGGCCTGACCCCGCTGTTCGCGGTGGAAACCCTGGAACCGGCGATGCTGAAGCGGCTGCCGAACTTCTCCCGCCGCCTGCACCTGTTCCTGAGCCGGCGTCCCGACCTGGCAGGCCTGGTCGCGCGCTGGGACGAGCCCGGCATCGGCGAGCGCCGCCTGCTGTCGCTGCTGCGCGGCCACCGCATGAAGCGGCTGCTGCTTCGCGTGCTGGATCCGGCCGAGTTCCTGTCCGACCACGGCGTGCGCTCGCTGTCGCGGTTCCACGCCGACAACCCGTACGTGTTCGAGAACGACGGCGCGCGCATCGACGTCGCCTACGAGCCGGGCGAGAGCCGCACCGAGATGTTCGGCGGCAACTCGAACTGGCGCGGGCCGATCTGGTTTCCGATGAACTTCCTGATCGTGGAAGCGCTGGACCGGTTCCACGGCTATTACGGCCGCGACTTCCTGGTGGAGTGCCCGACCGCGTCGGGACAGTTCCGCACCCTGCGCGACATCGCCGACGACATCGCCGACCGTCTCAACAGCCTGTTCCTGCGCGACGCCGAGGGCAGGCGGCCGATCTACGGCGACTGCAAGAAGCTGCAGAGCGACCCGCACTTCGCCGGCCTGATACTGTTCCACGAGTATTTCCACGGCGACACCGGCAAGGGGCTGGGCGCCTCGCACCAGACCGGCTGGACCGGGCTGGTGGCCAACCTGCTGGCGCGGCGGGCGAGCCACCGGGCCTGACGCCGGCGCCTTCCGGCTTGGCGGCGGCCGAGCCGGATTGGAACGGGGTATGATCCGGAGTCGCAACCTCGGAGTGTCAGCAGCAGTGGATGACGTCAGGCTCCCCTTCACCATGAATGCCACCGTGACCTATGGCGATCCGCCGTCGCGCGACCCGCTGCCCGACCCGTTGCCGCCGGGATGGGTGCGCATTCCGATCTCGTTTCAGGTCATGCTGCCCGAGGAGATCATGCAGCAGGCGTGGTGTGGTGGATCGTCGTCCGCCTCGGCCGGCACGGCTGGCGCGCCGGCATCGATCGCGCCGCACTCGCTGCGCCTCGACACGGGACCGAGGCGGGATGGCGACCGCACCTGGCAGGCCTTCGCGCATATTCCGGGTACCTCGGCGTATATCGCGATCGAGACACCGACAACCCATGGCAGAATACACTACAACAAGTTTGGCATTCATATTGTTCCGGCGCCACCTCAACCACCGGAGACGCGGGACCAAGTGTAATGACTTTGACTCGCGCGGATGCGACTAGACAGACTCTTCATTCCGCCGACCGCGGCCTTCGGGGCAGGTTCCTCCCCGCTCCGGGCGTGGTCCTTCTCGTTCGACGAGATCGCTCGCACCATCACCTTTAGGGCCGAGGTCGACACGGAAGTGATCGTGGAAGACGACAACTGTGAGGATCTGTCGCTTGCCGGCGGCGAAGCCTCCGCCGACCTCCTCCTGGGTGAGGGAACGCAGGTGAACATGGAAATCCTGCTGGTGCCATCCGACCAGCCCCTCGATCCGCTGCCGGACGGCGTCGTCTTCCTCCGGGCCGGAGAGTGGGTTCCGGACAACTATGGCGGGGCCACACCGCATCCGCGCTCCACGGCCTACCTGACCCGCATTTCCCTCCGGACGGTGAATGAGCCGTTGTGCCGCCGCTTCGGGAGCTTTGGACGGATTGCAATCCACGTTCCGCATCGCCGACGAGTTGGCCGCTGCTCCGTCGTCGCCGTCCTGGCCGCCGAACCGTGATCCGCCGCCGGGACGCGCCGCACCGATGCAACGAAGCCGGGAGCCGCCGGTTGTCCGGGCATCCGGAGCGCAGGAGCGGTCGATGGCAGCCAGGCAGAGCGACAGGCAGAAGCGGATCGTCGGCCGCGTGATGCACGAGTTCAAGCAGGGCACGCTCGAACAGGCGCAGGGCGGCACGGTGAGGAACCCCCGCCAGGCGATCGCCATCGGCCTGCGCGAGGCGGGCGCCTCCAACCGGGTGCCGCCGGACAAGAACCGCAAGGCGCTGCGCAGGACCGAGGCGGCGGAGCGCGACGGCGCGCGGGCGG
The DNA here is from genome assembly GCA_964249915.1 of uncultured Acetobacteraceae bacterium. Lineage (GTDB taxonomy): Bacteria > Pseudomonadota > Alphaproteobacteria > Acetobacterales > Acetobacteraceae > Lichenicola. The sequence goes on from CAXUEL010000024.1 coordinate 4,827, forward strand.
GCGGGTCGCCGACGCGCGCCGAGCTGTATCGTCAGGCGGCCGCGAAAGGGATCGCCGACCGGTCGCGCATGAGCAAGGCCGAGCTGCAGCAGGCCCTGGCGCGGTCCTGACGCCGCGCCGGCGCGGTCACTGCTGCGGCCGGCCGGCGCCCTCCGGGACCTGCGTCCGGGTGCAGGCCTGCCGCTGCGTGGTGGAGCGGTCGGTCAGCGCCTTGGACGCGTCGCTCGCCCCGGGACGCAGCTGGTAGTCGGCGTCCTGGTAGAGCACGCCGCCGAGCGGGTCCGGCACCGGGTCGAGGCGGTGCAGGCGGTCGCCGCCGAGCCACAGGTCGGTCTGGTGCGTGGTCGGGTCGAACTGCGTCACGAAGCTGCGCCCGTCCGGGCACGCATAGTGCGGCGCGTCGGACGCCTGGACTGGTGCCGGCGGCAGCCGGTCGCCGGCGCAGCCGGCCAGCGCGGCAGGAAGGGTCGCCAGCAGCAGGAACACGCGACCAGCGCGGGCGGCATCGCTCATCACGCAAGGGTGCCGGGATGCCGGCGCGTGCGCAATCGCTTGCACGCGATGAGGGTGCATTGTAGGGGGAGCCGCCAAAGGTCGGGAACCCGAGGCGCGGCCGCGAGGCCGGATCCGGCGCTCCCCCGCAGGAGCCACGCCAGATGGAATCCGCTTCCGACGCCCGGACCACCGCCTCCCGCATCGACGACCGGATCCGCGAGGCGCTCGCCTTCGACGACGTGCTGGTGGTGCCGGCCTATTCGGAGGTGCTGCCGCACGCCACCGACACCCGCACCCGGCTGACCCGGCGGATCGGCCTCAACATCCCGCTGATCTCGGCCGCCATGGACACCGTCACCGAGGACGCCATGGCGATCGCCATGGCGCAGCAGGGCGGGCTCGGCGTGATCCACAAGAACCTGTCCCCCGAGGAGCAGGCCGAGCAGGTGCGGCGGGTCAAGCGGTTCGAAAGCGGCATGGTGGTCAACCCCGTGACCGTGCAGCCGCAGCAGACGCTGGCCGAGGTGCGCGCGATCATGGCGCAGCACCGGATCAGCGGCCTGCCGGTGGTGGAGCCCGGCACCCAGCGCCTGGTCGGCATCCTGACCAACCGCGACGTGCGCTTCGCCACCGACCCGGCCGCCCTGGTCGAGCAGCTGATGACTCGCGACAACCTGGTGACCGTGACCGACGGCGCCACCCCGGACCTGGCCCGCCAGCTGCTGCACAGCCGTCGCATCGAGAAGCTGCTGGTGGTGGACGCGCAGGGCCGCTGCATCGGCATCATCACCGTCAAGGACATGGACAAGGCGGTGGCGCACCCGCTCGCCAACAAGGACGAGATGGGCCGGCTGCGCTGCGCCGCCGCGACCGGCGTCGGTGCCGACGGGCTGTCGCGTGCCGAGGCGCTGGTCGAGGCCGGGGTGGACGTGCTGGTGATCGACACCGCGCATGGCCACTCGGGCGGGGTGATGAGCGCCATCGAGCGGGTGAAGCGGCTGTCCAACACGGTGCAGGTGATCGCCGGCAACGTCGCCACCCCCGAGGCCGCCCTGGCGCTGATCGAGGCCGGCGCGGACGCGGTCAAGATCGGCATCGGCCCGGGCAGCATCTGCACCACGCGCGTCGTCGCAGGCGTCGGCGTGCCGCAGTTCTCCGCGGTGCTGGAGACCGCGAGCGCCTGCCACGACCGCGACATCCCGGCGATCGCCGATGGCGGGGTGCGCACCTCCGGCGACCTGGTCAAGGCGCTCGGCGCCGGGGCCGACGTGGTGATGGTGGGCTCCCTGCTCGCCGGCACCGAGGAAGCGCCGGGCGAGGTGTTCCTGTACCAGGGCCGCTCCTACAAGGCGTATCGCGGCATGGGCAGCCTGGGAGCGATGGCACGCGGCTCGGCCGACCGCTACTTCCAGCAGGAGATCAAGGACACGCTCAAGATGGTGCCCGAGGGCATCGAGGGCCGGGTAGCGTTCAAGGGCGGCATGGCGGCGGTGGTGCACCAGCTGGTCGGCGGTCTCCGCGCCGGCATGGGCTACACCGGCAGCGCCACGGTCGCCGAGCTGCAGACGCGCACGCAGTTCCGCCGCATCACCGGCGCGGGCCTGCGCGAAAGCCACGTGCACGACGTGGCGATCACCCGGGAAGCGCCGAACTACCGGCAGGACTGACCCGTCGCGGGCTTTGCCCGCACCCACCAAAGGGCAGTCGCCCTTTGGAAACCCCCTTGTTGATCGGGTTCCAAGGGCGACTGCCCTTGGGGGGTCCAGGGCCGCGCCGGGGCCTTTACCCGGAAGGCCGCCATGACCCCCAACGCCCGCCTCGCCGCCTCGATCGACCTGCTGTTCGCGATGGAGGCCGCGCCGAAGCGTCCCGCCGACGCGGTGGCGAACAGCTTCTTCCGCGAGCGCCGCTACATCGGCGGCGGCGACCGCCGCGCCGTGTCCGCCGAGGCCTGGTCGGTGCTGCGCGCCTGGCGCCGGCTGGACTGGTGGCTGCAGCGCGCCGGCGGCAGCGCGCGGCCGCGCCTGCTGGTGGGCGCCATGTCGGTGCTGGCCGGCCGTCCGGTGGACAGCCTGCAGCGCGCCTTCACCGGCGGCCGCTACGCCCCGGACCTGCTGGAGCCGTTCGAGCTGCGCGTGCTGCGGGCGCTGGAAGGCCACACCCTGGACCATCCGGAGATGCCCGACGCGGTGGCGCTGGAGGTGCCGGACTGGCTGCTGCCGCTGCTGCAGGCGGAGTTCGGCGAAGCGTTGCGGGCCGAGATCGCGGCGCTGACCGCGCCGGCGACGCTGGACCTGCGCGTCAACCTGCTGCGCACCACCCGCGAGGCGGCGGCGGCGGCGCTGTCGGAGGAGGGGATCGCGACCGAGCCCACTCCGCTGTCCTCCTGGGGCCTGCGCGTGTCCGGGCGCCTGCCGGTGACCAGCACCAAGGCGTTCGGCGCCGGGCTGGTCGAGATCCAGGACGAGGGCAGCCAGCTGGTGGTGCAGGCGGTGGGCGCCGGTCCGGAGATGCGCGTGCTGGACTACTGCGCCGGGGCTGGCGGCAAGACGCTGGGCCTGGCGATGTGCATGGACAACCGCGGCCACGTGGTGGCGTGCGACGTGTCGGAGCCGCGTCTGGACGGCGCGGTGCGACGCCTGCGCCGCGCCGGGGTGCACAACGTCGAGCGGCACCTGCTGACCGACGGCGACAAGTGGGCCAAGCGCCGCCGGGGGAGCTTCGACCGGGTGCTGGTCGACGCGCCCTGCACCGGCACCGGCACCTGGCGCCGCAACCCGGACGCCCGGCTGCGCCTGACCCGGGCCGACCTGGACGAGCTGGTCGCCAAGCAGTCGGCGATCCTGGACCGGGCGGCCGCCCTGGTGCGTCCGGGCGGGCGCCTGGTCTACGCCACCTGCTCGGTGCTGCGCGAGGAGAACGCGTCGCAGGTCGAGGCCTTCCTGCTGCGCCATCCCGGGTTCGCGGTGCTCGACCTCCGGGCGCCGGGAACGCTCGACCCGCCGGTCGCGGCGCAGGCGCTGCAGGCAGGATCCGGCTTCCTGCGGCTGACGCCGCGCCAGCACGGCACCGACGGTTTCTTCGCCGCGGTGCTGGAGCGCACCGGCACCGAGGCGGGAGACCCGCCTCGCGCGCCGGAGCTGGTATAGATTTAAAGAAATAGTTCGTCGCCAGGACGATTTTCTGTCAGAATATAGTGCTTCTGAAACAGAGGATGGTTACCGGACGTGGACAGATCACTGACATGCGGTTCGGCCGGTCGCGACAGGAGGTCGCTCGGCGTCCTTGCCGGCTCGTGTTGCCTGCTGCTGGCCATGGGCCCGGCGCATCACGCCATCGCCGCCGGGGCCGCACGCGTGGCGTCCGCGGCCCCGGGCATCGGCAACCTGGTGATCCCGCCGGACGCGCCCAGCATGCAGTCGTTCGAGGCGGCGACGCTGGCCAGCGTCGATGCCTACTACGCGCCGTACTACGGACTCAGCTCGCTGCTCGACGGCTCCGGCAACCCGGTGTCGATCTCGACCAACAACGGCACCACCGCCTACGCCTACCTGGACGGCGTCGGCAACGTGATCATCGCCTATCGCTGGGACATCACCCAGCAGCAGGAGAGCCTCGCCCAGGCGACCCTGTCCGGCTACGCCCCCGACACCCTGCCCGGCTATGCCGACGCGCTGGCGTTCGAGGGCACGGTGCGGACGATCGCCGTGTCGCAGGGCTACTCGGCGAGCCGGATCTACCTGACCGGCTTCTCGCTCGGCGGCATGCAGGCCGCCTATGTCGCGTCCCTGACCGGGCTGCCGGGCCTGGTGTTCGGCGCCAGCGGCCTGCCGGGCTACAACGCCGCCGCCGGGCTGGGCGACAACTTCGTCGACTTCGTCGAGCGCGGCGACCCGATCGCCGAGTACGGCACCGACTCCACCGAGGCCGCCAGCGCCGTGGTCGCCAACCCGCACATGGACCATTACGGCGTGGTGATCGACCTCGGCACCCAGCAGGGGGTCAGCGACCTGGCGCCGTTCAGCGCCGCGATCAGCGGCTACTCCTACCCCGAGGTCGCCAGCGGCGCGGTGCAGATCCCTGCGGCCGAGGTGACGGCGTTGCAGAACGAGTTCTCGGCGCTGGAAGCCGAGTACCATCAGATGAGCCCGTACATCAACGATTCGAACGCCCTGGCGGAGTCCTACGGGATCAACCCGACGGTGCCGTGACGTCCGCCGCCGGCCGCGGTCAGGGACCCACCCTGATCGCGGTCAGGCCCGCTGCCAGCACCAGCCGGAGCGCGTCCGGCTGCAGCGCGATGCAGCCTTCGGTCGGCCGTCCGTCCGGGTGGGCCACATGCAGGAAGATCGCCGAGCCGCGGTCGCGCACCACCGGGTCGTCGTTCCAGCCCAGCACGCCGAGCAGGTCGTAGAGCCGGTCGTCGCGCCACAGCCGCTCGTGTCGTCCCGGGTGCGGCAGCCGGACCGGCGTGTTGTAGTCGCGATGCGACAGGTCGTCGCACCAGCCGTCGTCCGGGGCCAGCGCCTCGCGCGGCACCGCGCAGGCGGGCGCGGGGACCCGGTCGGCGCGATACAGCACCCGGCGCAGGCGCAGCAGCCCGGCCGGGGTGGCGCCGTCGCCTTCGCGCTTGTCGACCCGTATCCCGCCAGCCCCCAGCACCGCCGGCAACGCCAGCGCGTCCAGGCGCAGCACTGCCGCCGATCCGGCCGCCTCGATCCAGGCTTCGCCCATGCCGGCACTCCTTCCGTTCCGCGACAGGGTGGTCCGCCGCCGACACCGCTCACGAGAAAGTGTGTCGGACCGGTGCTGCTGCGATGCTCCGCGATCATTGTCACCGCGTTGTGAATAACGACGTGTCGCACGCGGTCAGGTCCACCGGCCGGACAGGATACGCCTCGTCGCATCGTTCCGGCAGCCCGATGGTTCTACGCGCTGCCGCCCAGGAGAGCGTTTCTATGGCGGGTGAACGTCCCATTCTGATCGTGGACGATGACCATGCGCTGCGTAAGGCGCTGGTCGAGCAGCTCCAGCTCGAAGGGGAGTTCTCGGTCGAACAGGCGGACTCGATCGCGGAGGCGGCGCGGCTGATGGCCGAGCCGTCGGTGCGCTACGACGCGCTGATCCTCGACGTGTCGCTGCCGGACGGCGATGGCCGCGACTTCTGCGCCGACCAGCGCAAGCAGGGACGGCGCATGCCGATCATCATGCTGACCGGCTCCGACGACGAGGCCGACGTGGTGCGCGGCCTCGACGCCGGCGCCAACGACTATGTCGCCAAGCCGTTCCGGATCGCCGAGCTGCTGGCCCGGCTACGGGCGCAGATGCGGATCTTCGAGAACAGCGAGGACGCCGTCTTCACCATCGGCCCCTACGTGTTCCGGCCCTCGGCCAAGCTGCTGCAGGAGCCGACCCGCAACCGGCGCATACGCCTCACCGAGAAGGAGGCGGCGATCCTGAAGTTCCTGTATCGCGCCGGCACCCGCCCGGTGGCCAGGCAGGTGCTGCTGAACGAGGTGTGGGGCTACAACGCTGCCGTCACTACCCACACGCTGGAAACCCACATCTACCGGCTGCGGCAGAAGATCGAGCCCGACCCCACCAACGCCTGCCTGCTGGTCACCGAGGGCGGCGGCTACCGCTTGGACCCGGCCGGCGGCGTCGCCTGATCGCACGCGGCGGCACCGTCACAAGGCCAGGTCGACCGCCACCGGCACGTGGTCCGAAGGCCGCGGCCAGTCCCGCGCCGCGGTGTGCACGACCAGGCCGCGCAGGGACGGCAGCAGGTCCGGGGTGACCCAGACGTGGTCCAGCCGCCTGCCGCGATTCGCGGCGCGCCAGTCCTGGTTGCGATACGACCACCAGGTGTAGAGCTTCTCCGTCGGCGGCACGACGTGGCGCATCGCGTCGGCGAAGCCCGTGTCCATCCAGGCCTGCATCCGCACGATCTCCTGCTCGGTATGGCTCACCACGTCGCGGAGCTGGCGGTGGCTCCACACGTCGTGCTCGCCGGGCGCGATGTTGAGGTCGCCGACCAGGACGCAGCGCCGCGGCGCCGGACCGGCGGCGAAGTGTCGGGTCACCTCGTCCACGAAGGCGAGCTTGTGCGCGTATTTCGGGTTCGACTCCGGATCCGGCACGTCGCCGCCGGCGGGCACGTAGAAGTCGTGCAGCGTGACCGGGCCGCCGGGCGCGTCGAGCACCGCGGCGATGTGCCGCCGGTCGTCCTTCAGGCACCAGTCCGGCGCCGTCTCGTCACGCCGCATCGGCACGCGGGACAGGATGGCGACGCCGTTGTAGCCCTTCATGCCCCGGCGCAGGTGGAACGGGTAGCCGAGCCGGGCGGGGGCGTCCTCCGGAAACAGCTCGTCGGGAACCTTGGTCTCCTGCAGGCAGATCACGTCCGGCGACAGCTCCGCGACCAGCCGTTCCAGCAGCGGAAGACGAAGCCGCAACGAGTTGATGTTCCAGGTGGCGACGCGCATCCCCGACCGGATCGCCCAATCGGCGCCGCCTGGCAAGGCCGCTTGCAAATGCGGCGGCGTGGGCGTTGCGTGGGCCGATGAGCGACACCTCCGGACTGCATACTTCCCTTCTGACCCTCGACAGCCACATCGACATCCCGTGGCCCGGCGGGGACGACCCGTTCACCGAGGACGGCAGCCGGCGCGTCGACCTGCCCAAGATGCGCGCGGGTGGCGTGTCGGCCGGCTGCTTTGCCGCCTACATCCCGCAAGGCCCGACCGATGCGGCCGGCCACGCCGCGGCGCGCGAGCGCGTGTTCGCCATGCTGGACCGGATCGGGGAGATGGGAACCGAGCGGAACGGCATCCGGGCCAGGCTGTGCACGACCGCCGACGCCATCGAGCAGGCGCGCCGGGACGACGCGGTCGCGATCGTGCCGGCGGTCGAGAACGCCTACGCCTTCGGCGAGGACCTGTCCCTGGTCGCTGCGGTGCGCGCCAAGGGTGCGCGCTACGTCACCCTCACCCATAACGGCCACAACGCGATCGCCGACAGCGCCATCCCGCGCCGCGACCTGGGCGACCGGGAGGCCCGCCATGGCGGCCTCAGCGCGCTTGGACGCGAGGCGGTCACGGAGATGAACCGCCACGGCATGCTGGTCGACGTGTCGCACCTGTCGCGCGACTCCATGCTGCAGGCGCTCGCGCACTCGTCCACACCGGTGGTGGCGACGCACAGCTGCGTCCGCGCCCTGTGTGACCACCGCCGCAACCTCGACGACGTCCAGCTCGACGCCCTGCGCGACACCGGCGGCCTGATCCAGATCACCGCCATGCCGGGCTTCCTGCGTCCGCGCGGTGAACATGCCGGCGGCGGCGAGGCGGACCTGTCCGACTTCGTCGACCACATCGACTATGTGGCGCGACGCATCGGCATCGCCCATGTCGGGATCAGCTCCGACTTCGACGGCGGCGGCGCCATCAAGGGCTGGAGCAGTGCTGCGGAGAGTCCGGCGGTGACGGCGGAGCTGCTGTCCCGCGGCTACGGCCAGTCCGAGATCGCCGCCTTCTGGGGCGGGAATTTTCTCCGTCTGCTTCGCTCGGCAGAGGCAGCACAACAGGACAACTACGACTAGGCCATGTCTTGGCAGAAGACGCCAACTGTCGGGAAGGACGACAAGACCCTGCTAGGGCTCCATCGAACGGCATCAGGAGAACTCAACCATATCAATAGCATGGACGGAGGCTCGCCTCTGGCACGCCGCCTGCAATTCCTTCGGCGTGGGCCATCGGGTCCATGCCAAGGAGACCACGCCATGACCACCCTCAGCTTCGACGCCGGCTACGCCATGTTCCAGAGCGACAGCGCGCTGTTCGGCCGCCCGGCCGGGATGTCGATCCTGCACCGCCAGCTGGGCCGCATCGCCTCGTCCCGGCGGGCGCAGGACGCTGCCGATTGCGCCGGTCGCGCCATGCTGGCCCTGGTGCCGTTCTCCGCCCTGGCCTGGATGTTCGTCGCCCGCTGAGGCCGTCGCCAGCCAGCCCGCCGTCACCGACCGGACGCCGGAGCCCGGGAGACCATCCGGGCCGGCCGATTTGTCGGCGGCGGCGGCGGGAGCGTCGGACCGGCGGGACGGTTCCGGCATCATCCGTGTCGTCGCTCGCCGCGGCTGCAACATCGACGTCGAGATCTTGACCTCGGTTCCGTGAAACGGCCGGAGGAGCAGCCTCGACAGGTCCGGTTCGGGCCTCCGCTGACTGGCAACAGCCGACCGACCTGACGTCGAGGGACGAACAGATCCGGCAGTTGAACGCGATCAAGCCGGACCCGTCGGCCTCCTGGCGGGAGCCGTCAATAGTTGAGGCTTGCCGTGACCAGCCGTTGGCCGACGATCGACCAGGCCGCCCCCAGCGTGGCGAAGGCCAGCAGCAGGGCCTGCACCTTCACCCGCCAGGCTGCCTGGCGCTCCCTCCAGACCAGGACCGCGTTCAGCACGCCGACCACGCCGCCGGCGATCCCTGCCAGGCCGAGCGCCTGCAGCAGCCGCAGCCAGGGATCGAGGGGGCCGTTCAGAAGCACGACGTTGGTCTGGACCTGGCTCAGGATCGTCATCCACCCCACAGCCAGCAGCACGTCGATCACCGCAACGCCGCGCACCAGCCGGTAGAGGATCGCAACGCGGCCGCGGAAGGGGAAGGGCTGGCGGTAGCGCCAGCGGACCAGGGCCGCGACGGGCCACACCAGGGCAGAGATGGCGAGAGCCGCCAGCGACGCCTCAAGCACGGTGAGGTTCCAGTGCGCATAGGCACCGACCGCCGGCTGATACACCTCGAACGGCGCACCCTCGAGGCCGAACTGCCGCACCGTGCCACGCCTGACAACCGCGGCAAGCCGGATCCCGGTGGCTGCGTTCTGCCAGACGAACGGCGCGATTTCGTGCCAGGCCTGCAATGCCCCGCCCGGGCTCGCCTGGTCGCTGAGGGTGATGTCGCCGTCGGCCGTCGCGGCAACCCTGGTCGGGACCAGGAGATAGGCAAGATGAAAGAAGGTCGTATCGCTGCGGCGGCTGGGGATATAGGTGCCGGCCAACGTGACCGCGTCGGCCCTTGCCGAGGCGACGACGGGGTGTTCCTCGGCAGGTGCCGGGAAGTAGCGATCGACGAACTGCCGGAACAGAAGCTCGCGTATGGCATAGACCGAGTCGTGCGCCCCACGACTGTTGAAGGAGACGAAGAGGCCGCAGCGGTCGTTCAGGAGCAGGTGCATGTCGGAGTGGAAGGTGACGGTGTCGCCGCCATGGCCGATGATGACATGCCCGTTCCGGTCCTCATGGTAGAACCCGAGGGCCATGCCGGGCAGCGGCGGTGTGGCGGTGAAGGCAGGCGCGTGCATCAGCCTGGCCGTTCCGGGCATCAGGATCCGCGCTGCGCCGAACTGGCCGTCGTCGAGGTGCGCGATCATGAAGCGCGCCATGTCTGCGCCGGTCGTCGTCATGCTTCCCGCTGGTGAGATCTGCAGAAATTCGAACGGGTTTGGCGGCCCGGACGCGGCGAAGTAGCTTTTCGAGAGCCTGGATTGCCAGGCTGACGGTATCGGCTGCTCGAAGGTGGAGTTCGCCATGCCGAGCGGCCGCAGGATACGGTGTTCGATGTAGGCGCTGAACTTCTCGCCGGAAACGCGCTCCACGATGTAGCCGGCCAACGCGGCACCGTAGTTCGAGTAGGCGGGCACCTCGCCCGGGGCGAACAGGCGGGCGGGCACCCAGGCCTTCAGAAAGGCGCCGAGCGGCCGCATGCCGCCGGCGTTCGGCACGAGCACGCCCTTGAGGGACTCCTCGAACCCTGCCGTGTGGGTCATGAGGTCGCGCAGGGTGATGGGCTTCCCGTGATCGGCCGGGATGTCGAAGTCCAGGTAGGCGTTGATGTCCTGGTCCAGGTTCAGCCTGCCGGCCTCCACCTGCTGCATCACCGCCGTCCACGTGAACAGCTTCGACGTCGAGCCCGGCCGGAACAGGGTACGCTCCGGATCCACCAGGGCCTTCGTAGCCATGTCGGACACGCCGAAGCCGCGCTCGGTCAGGACCGCCCCATCCTTCACGACGACGACGACGGCGCCCGCGATGTCTCCGTTGGCCAGGGCCTCCGGCATGTAGCCATCGAGCCGGCTGTTGACGTCGGAAGCGTCGAACGGGTGCGCACCGTCGGCCGGATGTTGCTGGCCGGCCGGTAGCGCCAGCCGTGGCGGTGCCAGCACGGGTTCGGGAGCCTGTGCAGACGCAGGTCGCCCCAGCAACAGGGCAGCCGTGCCGAGACCGATGAGGACAGCTCGCATGCTGAAGTTCCGCTGCCGGCCGGTCGTCCGGGCACCTCCGGCAAGGTGGAGACCGTCGACCATCAGCATCTCCACCCGGCACATCAAAAAACGGATGCCCGTTCGCCTTTTGGTTGTCAAGTCGCGGCGGGATGGCCACGTCCTCCGATCGGCGGAGGGTCGCGGACGGTTTTCCCGGCTGCGGAATGCTTTATGGAGGGGCGGAAGGCCTCCAGGGACCCGGACGCCCGGAGATCCAGAACACCATGCCGAAACGCGATCCGGCTCACATGAAGGAGCAACGCGAGCGGATCCTCATCGCGACCATCGAGTGCATCAGCAGAATGGGGATGCAGCGAACGTCGATCGCGGAGATCCGTCGCCAGGCAGACCTCAGCGCGGGCGCGTTGTACGTCCATTTCCGCAACAAGGAGGAAATCATCGCCGAGGCGCTGAAGTGGGGCGCGATGACGGAAGACATGCTTCCCGGCCGCTGGAGCGACTTCAAGGCCCAGGTCGTGAACTTCGAGGACCAGATGGGCTTCAGCGCCCAGACTGCAGCCAAGGTGAGGCTGCAGCTCTTCGCGGAATGCGTTCACCCGGGTCCGTCACGCGACGTCCTGAAGCCGATGATCGAGAACTCGCTTGCCATCATGGTTCGGCATGTCCAGAAGATGGCCGACAACGGCAGCATGAAACTCAGAATGAGTGCATTGCAGACAGCACTCGGCATCGGGGCTCTCATCGAGGGCATGGTTTGGATCGCGCTGGTCACCGATCGGCATCTGAGCGAACTCGGGCCGGATCTCGAAGCCGGCCTGGATTGCCTCGTCATGCCGGCCGACGCCCCGCGGTAGGTGCTGCGAGGCACGGGGCGGTCGTGGCACCCGGATCAGGCCACGTCATCCTCGATCGCCCGTTCTCTGCCGCCGCTGGTTCGAAGGCGGCCAGTCCGGCATCGCCCGGACAGGCCGACAGGTGTCGGTCTCCTGGTGGGTGTTCGAACCCAGCCGCTCAGGCTCTCCGGGCGAGCGCCGGCCCGTCCGGGATCCGCTCCCGAGCCACGGCGATCGGCCTGGATGGCGCTCGCCTACGGCTCCTCGGCCGACGTCCCCGGATCGCTCGTTTCCTCCACCGGATCGGCCGCGATCTCCGCAACCGCCACGGTCTCCGGGGGCGGCTCCTTGGCACGGTCGCGGGCGGCGCTCAGGTAGTCGAACACCAGCGGGTCGTGGCCGTCGAAGATCAGGCGGTATTCTGCGCCCATGGCGACATGGGAGGCCTGGTCGATCCGTCCGATCTTCTGGATGATCCAGCCCTCGCCGCGATCGACCGACGCCGGCGGCAGGTTCACGATGCGGCTGGGCGGACGCTTCTCGTCACGACCGCGGCCCGGACCGCCGGGGCCTCCCTTGCCGCCGCGTTTCCGCTCGCGGCTGTTCATGTCGAACTGTGCTGGAGCGTCCGTCTTAGCTTTCGGCGTACCAGGTGTCTTAGCCATGGAAGGTTTCCTGTTCGGGCCAAGCGAAGGTGGCCATCCCCTGAAGGTATCGGGCGGCGACGCATGGAGATCAAGCTGCGCTGACGAGGCGCACGATCGAGAGGGCTCTCGTTCCACCCCGATGCTTCGGGAACAGCACCGTTTCCTTGCATGGGATCGCCAGACCCGCAGCTTCCGAGCGGACGGCCCGTTTTTGCCGCCTCGGGCAGGCGCCATCCGGTAGCCCGCCTCGCGACCTGGATCAGGTCGACAACAGGCTCCAGCGCCAGGTGTCCGCCGTCACCGGAGACGACCCCGACGACAGCGTCGCCGCCAGCATCCGGGCCGGATCGTCATCGATCATCAGGCCCCGGACGACGCCGGTGCGCCGGCGGCCGACCCGGCGTCGCCCGAACCGCCATTCGGCTCAGTAGCGATACAGCTCGTGCTTGAACGGCCCGTTCTGGGTCTCCAGGCCGATATACGCCGCCTGCTTCTCCGACAGCCGGGTCAGCTCGGCCCCCACCTTGGCCAGGTGCAGCGCCGCCACCTTCTCGTCAAGCGACTTGGGCAGGGTGTACACCTTGCGCTCGTACCTGCCGTCCGGCGCGGTCCACAGCTCGATCTGCGCCAGGGTCTGGTTGGTGAACGACGCCGACATCACGAAGGACGGATGGCCGGTGGCGTTGCCGAGGTTCACCAGCCTGCCTTCCGACAACAGGATCAGGCGCTTGCCGTCGGGGAACACCACCTCGTCCACCTGCGGCTTGACGTTGTCCCAGACGTAGTTGCGCAGCGCCTCGATCTGGATCTCGCTGTCGAAGTGCCCGATGTTGCAGACGATGGCGCGGTGCTTCATCGCCCGCATGTGCTCGATGGTGATGACGTCGATGTTGCCGGTGGCGGTGACGAAGATGTCGCCGCGGGGTGCCGCCTTGTCCATCGTCACCACCTCGTAGCCTTCCATCGCCGCCTGCAGCGCGCAGATCGGGTCGGCTTCCGTCACCAGCACGCGGCAGCCCGCGTTCTTCAGCGACGCCGCCGAGCCCTTGCCGACGTCGCCGTAGCCCGCCACCACCGCGACCTTGCCGGCCATCATGGTGTCGGTGCCGCGACGGATCGCGTCCACCAGGCTTTCGCGGCAGCCGTACAGGTTGTCGAACTTCGACTTGGTCACGCTGTCGTTGACGTTGATCGCCGGCACCTTGAGCGTGCCCTTCTTGGCCATCTCCCACAGCCGGTGCACGCCGGTGGTGGTTTCCTCCGAGATGCCGCGCACGTCCTCCAGCAGGTCGGGATGCTTGTCGTGCATCAGCACGGTGAGGTCGCCGCCGTCGTCGAGGATCATGTTCGGCGTCCAGGGCTCACCGTTCTCCTGGGCGGGCCCGCGCACCGTCTGCTCGATGCACCACCAGAACTCCTCCTCGTTCAGCCCCTTCCAGGCGAACACCGGCACGCCTGCGGCGGCCACCGCCGCGGCCGCGTGGTCCTGGGTCGAGAAGATGTTGCACGACGACCAGCGCACGGTGGCGCCGAGCGCGGTCAGGGTCTGGATCAGCACCGCGGTCTGGATCGTCATGTGCAGGCAGCCGGCGATCCGCGCGCCCCTCAGCGGCTGGCTGGCGCCGAACTCGTCCCGCAGCGCCATCAGGCCCGGCATCTCGCCCTCGGCGATCGAGATCTCCTTGGCACCCCATCCGGCGAGGCTGATGTCCTTGACCTTGTAGTCCTGGCTCATGATCGATCCTTGGCAACGTCGTGGCGGCGGTTGGCGTGCGGGGTATATCGCGCGCCGGCGCAAAGCGGAACCGCACGCGGCAGGGCTGGCGGCATCGTGCATCCCGGCCGCCCGATCCGCGTCTTCACCAGGAGGGCGGATCGACCGCCCGCCTTCGGAGAAGAAACATGGCCACCATGACCCGTCCCACCGCCGGCCGCACCGCCAACGCGCTCGGCTGGCTCAGCATCGGGCTGGGTGCGGCCGAGCTGGCCGGGGCAGGGCGGCTGCTCGGGCTGATGGGCGGCCGGCGCTCCGGCGTCGCCCGGTTCTACGGCCTGCGCGAGGTCGCGACCGGGATCGGGCTGCTGGCCGCGACCGACCCCACGCCGTGGGTCTGGGGACGGGTCGGCGGCGACGCGCTCGACCTGGCCAGCCTGATCGGCGGCTACGGCCGCGGCAGGCCGGGCAGGGGCAACCGCACCCTGGCGCTCCTGACGGTGGCGCTGATCGGCATCCTCGACGTGGCCAGCGCCCGCAGCATGCGGCCGCGCCGCTAGGGGCCGGCGGCGGCACCTGCGCCGCCGCCGCTGCGTGACGCTACGACGACAGCGTCGCGTCCAGGCTGACCTCGGCGTTCAGCAGCTTGGAGATCGGGCAGCCGGCCTTGGCCTTGGCGGCCAGCTCGGCGAACTGCGCCTGGTCGATCTCCGGGATCGTCGCCGACAGGGTCAGGTGCGACTTCGTCACCGCGAAGCCGTCGCCCACCTTGTCCAGCGTGACCACCGCCTTGCTGTCCATGCGGGTGGCGGTGAACCCGGCCTCGCCCAGGATCATCGACAGCGCCATGGCGAAGCAGCCGGCATGCGCCGCCGCGACCAGCTCCTCCGGGTTGGTGCCCTTCTTGCCCTCGAACCGGGTGTTGAAGCCGTACGGCGAGGCGCTGAGCACGCCACTCTCGGTGCTGATCTGGCCCTTGCCGTCCCTCAGGCCGCCTTCCCAGACGGCGGATGCGTACTTGTCCATGCGCGTGTGCTCCTTGGCCTGCGTTGCCCAGGGCCAACGTTTGGCCGGGAGGGTTGTTCATTTCGGCCGCTGGCTCTGCCACCATGACCGCCGGGGCAGGGAGCGGCGATGACCGGCAGCACGTGGACCGCGGCGATGGAGGGCACCGGCGCCGACTCGGTGTCGCAGCCGGTGCCGGCGGCGCAGAAGACCATGCGGCTCGACCGCGTGTTCTGGAGCCACTTCTCGCCCAACCTCGGTCCCGGCGGCTGGGTGACCGGCGTGCTGCTGGTGCATCTCGGGCTGGACCTGCGCTCCGGCCTGGCCGCGATCGCGATCGGCAACCTGCTAGGGGCGGTGCCGGTGGCGCTGGCGGCGGCGATCGGGCCGCGCACCGGGCTGCCGCAGATGGAGGCCTCGCGGCGGGCGCTGGGGCGCGCCGGCCTGCGGCTGCCCGCGTTCCTGAACTGGATCTACTGCATCGGCTGGGACGCGGTGAACAACGTGCCGGCGGCCGCGGCGCTGATCGCGCTGCTGGCCCTGGCCGGCCCCAGGCCGCCGTTCTTCCTGGCGCTGGGCGTGCTGGCGCTGGTGCAGATGGCGGCCGGCATCTACGGCCACCACGTGGTGCAGGCGCTGCAGAAGTACCTGGGCGGGCTGCTGCTGGTGGCGCTGGGCGCGGTCGGGCTGCTGGTGCTGTCCCGCTCCGGCGGCATGCCGGTGGCGACGCACCCGCGCTCGGTCGCCACGGTCGTGCTGGCGACCGCGATCCTGGCCAGCTTCAACCTGTCCTGGGCATCGTACTCGTCGGACTACACCCGCTACCTCCCGGCCGACACCCCGCCCGGACGGGTGGCGTGGCTGGCGCTGGCCGGGCTGCTCGGCTCCGCGGTGCCGTTCCAGCTGCTCGGGCTGCTGACCGCCGGCGGCATCGGCGAGGCCTCGCCCGTGGCGGTGATCGCGAGCCTGCAGCACGGCGCCGGCCCGCTCGGCCCGGTGGTGCTGGCGGCGATCGCGCTGTCCTCGATCACCGGCAATTCGGTCAACGACAACACCGCCGCCTACAGCCTGATCTCGGCCGGGATCCGGGTGCCGCGCGTGCTCGCCGCGATCGTGACCGCGAGCCTCGGCTACCTCCTGGCCGTGGCCGGCGCCGGGCGCTACGCCGACCTGTACACCGGCTACCTCCTGGTGACGCTGTACTGGATCGCGCCGTGGATCGGAATCGTGCTGGCCGACTGGTACCTGGTCGGTCGCCGCGACGAGGCACGAGACCCGCCGGGATGGACCCTGGGTGCCACCATCTTCCTGCTCACCGCCGTGCTCACCATTGCCCTGTTCTCGGTCAGCGACCTGTATACCGGCCCGGTGGCGCGCCTGCTGGGCGGGGCCGACATCGGCTACTATTTCGGCTTCGCCGCCGCCGGACTGTGCTATGCAGCCGCCGCCCGCACCCGCCGGCCCGTCCTCGCCACCACCGGAACCGCGCCATGACCGCCACCCTGCCCGACCGCCTGGCCATCAACCCCAGGAGCCCGCATTTCGACGAGGCCCTGCTCGCGCGCGGCATCGGCATCCGCTTCAACGGGGTCGAGAAGACCAACGTGGAGGAGTACTGCGTCAGCGAGGGCTGGGTCCGGGTCGCGGTCGGCAAGACCATGGCCCGAGACGGCAGCCCGATGACGATGAAGCTGCAGGGCGTGGTGGAACCCTACCTGCGCGACGAGGCTCCGGCCGACCCCCATCCGGGCAGCGACATCTAGAGCGTCGTCCGGTCGCCCCCGTTCACTCCAAACGCTCTGGCTTGTTGCAGTGACCGGCATCTTCACCCGACCAGGCGATCCGCCTGATCGGGATCCGCTCCCGCTGCGACGCCGCCGCGACGGGAAGGACGGGCGCCGTTGCCGGCCCCCGCCACCTGATCGCCCGCTCAAAGGTGATAGGTCAGGTCGATCCCGATCGTCAGCGGCTGGTTGGTGACGATCCGGTTGAACGCGGCGTCGGGAACGGCCTCCTGGTACAGGTTCTCCAGCTGCGCGTGCTTGTTGAACACGTTGTTGGCGAACAGCGTGGCCGTCCAGCCATGCTGCGAGGCGATGCCGACGCGGATGTTGGTCAGGTCATAGGCCTGCACCGGCGTATAGGCGCCGTTCGTCGAGAATCCGTAGGGGAAGGCGAGCGAATAGCGCTGGCCGGTGTACGAGTTCTCGACCTGCGCGGTGAACAGGTAGTTGCCGTGGAACGGCCTGGAGTACCTGAGCACGACGTCGCCGACCACGCGGGGCACCTCCGGGATGACGTCGGTCGGCTGTATCAGCCAGTGCGGTCCGCCGTTCAGGTAGTAGCTCGTGTAGCCCAGCGTGGCGTCGAGGTTGAACCCGTAGCCCAACCTGGCCAGCGCCTCGAGCTCGGTGCCGTAGATCTTCGCGCCGATCCCGTTGATGTTCTGCACGAAGTCGCCGGGATAGGCTTCCAGCTGGATGTTGCTCCAGTCCTCGTAGTAGACGCTGGCGTTGAAGATGAGCCGTTGGTTGAGAAGGCTGGCCTTTTCCCCGATCTCGTAGCTCCACACCGAGTCCGAGTTGTAGGTGCTCGGCCACTTGCCGCCCGTGAAGTTGTACGGGGCGAAGACGGCGCTCCAGTATGGGCCGGTCGTCGGGTAGATCGAGTTGCCGCCGCCCGGCCGGTATCCCCTGGCGGCCGTCGCGTAGACCATCAGGTCGGGGCTGACCTGGTAGGACAGGTTGAACTTCGGCGTGGCGCTGTTCTGCGACAGCTTGATCAGACCGGTGCAGGAGGGCGTCGCCGCTCCCAGTCCCGACCCCCAGCCGCTGATGCAGGACGAGAAGCTGTACTCGTAGTCGGTCCAGCGCACCCCGACGTCGGCCTTCAGGCGGCTGGTGATCGCGTAGGCGGCGTTGCCGTACACGGCGTACTGGTCTTCCGACGTCGGCGAGACCGCGTCGAACCAGTTGGGGGTGGTGGCCCGCTCGAACGTGCCGAGATCCAGGTAGGCATCGGCGGTCGGCGTCGTGCCGGTGAAGTACCAGGTCGAGTTGAAGTGGCTGTAGTAGACCCCCGTGACCCAGCTGAGCCGTCCCGTGGTGTTGGACGAGGCCTTGACCTCCTCGCTGAACTGCCGCGACGGATCGTCCTCGTGCCCGAACGCCTCGCCGGATCCGGTCGGCCCGTAATATCCCGGGTTGGGAAGGCCGTTGTTGGCGTTGAAGGTTTCGCCCGTCTGCGGGTTGTTGAAGTTCTCGCTGGCGTCCTCGGTCTGCGTCGAGACCCTGAACCACTGCGCGGTGTCCGACGTCAGGTCGAATCCCTGGAAGTGATAGCGCACGTTCAGGCTGTAGACGGAGATCCGGTCGGTCAGCGGCTCGGAGATGTCGAACGGCTGGTAGTGCGCCTCCGTGCCCGGGACGCTGTCGTAGGCGCTGATCCCGTCCTGCTTGCTCGATTCGTAGAAGAACGACGGCGTGACCTCGAGGTTCTGCGTCGGGACCCAGAGCAGGCTCACCCGGGTGGCGTAGACCTGGTACGAGTTGGAGCCGGGATAGTCCGCCACGACCGGAGCGTCCTCGACATCGCCGCGGATGGCGCCGTTCCCGGTGGGAAGCGGGAACGGGCTGGCGACGACGCGCTTGATCCAGCCGCTGGTGGAGTTCTCGGTGCCGACGATCCGGAGCGCCAGCTTGTCCGGGATCAGGGGCAGGTTGGCCATGAGGTTGTCGTCATGGTTGAAGCCGCCGCCGTCCGTGCCGGACAGGATGCTCTCGGCGGACGCGTCGACCGCGCTCAGGTTGGGCTTGTTGGTGACCAGCTTGACGTTGCCGCCCATCGACGGCGCGCCGCCGGCCGTCCCCTGCGGGCCCCGCTGGATCTCGATGGAGTCGAGATCGTACAGCGACGGGTCGATCACGACGTGCCCGTTCTGCGCGCCGGCCGGGCCGGTCAGGGGGGTGTTGTCGAGGTAGAAGCCGACGGTCGGCGAGTGTCCGCCGCTCGACGTCATGCCGCGCTCCTCGATCTCGTTCTGGCTCGGGCCCTCGCTCTTCAGGGACACGCCGGGCGTCGCCTGCGCCAGGGACGAAAGGGAAACGATCCCGCGCTCCTGCAGGTTACGGCCGCTGACCTCCACCACGCTGGCGGGGGTCTTCTGCACCTTGGACCTCAGGCCGGCGCTCTTCACCACCACGACCTCTGGCGTCCGATCCTTGCCGCCCGGGGGAGCGGCCGATTGGGCCCGCGCGGTTTCCAGCGCAGGTCCGGCGAACAGGAACGTGGTCACCAGAAGTGATCCACATCGTGTGGTTTGTTGCATAAGGCATCCGCGGATGTGCATGATTGAGTAAAAGTTACAGCTCTGGGTATGGAGAGATCGAAATCGACCCGTCCAGCGAGGCCAAAGACGTTAACGATGTGAAATATAGCCGAAAAAACCGTCGAGTCAATTGGACGTGTTCTTTATGTAGACTTTAGGAGTAATGCTATTGAAATGCATGAACTTCATTCATACCGAACGATAACGTCTTTATGCGATCTTTACTTCCAACCGCTGCAGCGCCTGCGCTTCGCCGAAGCGTTTGCAAGGCGGCCGGTTGCCCCGGCTGGCCTCAGGCGATCTTCCTGCAAGGCGGGCGGATCGCGTCGAGCCGGCACGGGCGCGAGGCTGCTGCCGAAGCCGGAGGCGGGACGGCACCCTCCCGCAGCATGCCCGTGACCCAGGCGCCGCCGCACGAACGTGCCATCACCCGACGCGCGGTCGTGCAGTCCCGTCAGCCGTCCGATCCGCTGCCGGACGGCATCGCGTTTCCCCGCGTCGGCGAGCGCGTTCCGGAAGGCGACGTCCGGGGCGATGCCGTGCCGCCGGATCCCCGTCCCCCGCGCAACGGGGCTCGGCGAGTCGCAGCCTAAACCCCGGCGGCCAGGATCGGGTCGTCGCAGGTCGCCTGCCGGCTGCGCAGGACGATGCCGTACCCCCCGGCCCCGGAGCCCCTACTTGGTTTCGGAGTTGCCGATCACCCCGTTCGGAAGCGTCCCGGTCAGCGGCGGCAGGCCGCTGGTCGCCTGCTGCTTGGTGATCTGGTGCGGCTGGAAGCCGTCGTCGCAGCCGGACAGGGCGGCCAGAACGACCAGGAGGGCGGATGCGGCGGACAGGGTCACCATGCGTCTCCAGCGCCCGGGACGGGTCCCATCAGCACTACCACGGACGCAGGCCTGCCCGCACGCGGCATCGGAACGGGAACCGGATGGGGGTTCCGGCTCGTTGTTCCTCCCGATTCGATCACGGAGGAACCACCATGGCATCCGACACATCCCCGGTCTGGTTCATCACCGGCTGTTCCACCGGCTTCGGCCTCGAGCTGGCGAAGCTGGTGCTGGCGCGCGGCTGGCGCGCGATCGTGACCGCGCGCGACGCCGGCCGCGTCGCCGGGCTGGTCGAGGGCGTGGGCGAACGCGGCCTCCCGCTCGGGCTCGACGTCACCGACCAGAAGCAGGTCGAGGCCGGCGTGGCGGCGGCGCTGGAGCGGTTCGGCCGAATCGACGTGCTGGTGAACAACGCCGGCTACGGCTACCAGGCTTCGGCCGAGGAAGGCGTGGAGGAGGAGATACGCGCCCAGTTCGACGCCAACGTGTTCGGCCTGTTCGCGCTCACCCGCGCGGTGCTGCCGACCATGCGGGCGCAGAAGGCGGGGCACATCATCAACATCACCTCGGTGGCCGGCCTGGTCGGCTTCCCCGGCTCCGGCTACTACGCCGCCAGCAAGCACGCGGTGGAAGGCTGGTCCGACGCGCTGGCCACCGAGACCGCGCCGCTCGGCATCAAGGTCACCTGCGTCGAGCCGGGCCCGTTCCGCACCGACTGGGCCGGACGCTCGCTGAAGCAGACCCCGAACCGGATCCCCGACTACGCCGAGACCGCCGGCGCCCGGCTCAGGAGCACCGCCGACATCAGCGGCAAGCAGGCCGGCGACCCGGTGCGTGCGGCCGAAGCGATGATCCACGTCACCGAGATCGAGCAGCCGCCGCGCCACCTGGTGCTGGGTGCCTGGGGACACGACGCGGTGTCGAAGCGGCTGAAGCAGCGACTCGACGAGATCGAGGCCTGGCGCGAGCAGGGACTGGCTGCCGACTACCCCGCCGCGTGAACACCGTTCACGCCGGGTGACCGATCGCACCTTCTTCGGTCACCCGCGCGGCCTGGCGGTGCTGGCGCTGACCGAGGGCTGGGTCGGCTTCTCGCTCTACGGCATGCAGTCCCTGCTGGTGCTCTACCTGGCCGGGCCGCTGCTCCGTCCCGGCCACGTCGAGCACGTCTGGGGGTTCGCCGGCTTCCGCACGGCACTCGGCTGGCTGATGGGCCCGGCCTCGGGCGCGGCGCTGGCCTCGTCGATCGTGGGGCTGTATTCGGCGCTGATCTGGGCCACGCCGCTGCTGGGCGGCCTCCTGGCGGACCGGCTGCTCGGGCGCACCCGCACCATCGTCCTGGGCGCCGTGCTGATGACGGCGGGACACTTCCTGCTGGCGTTCGACCGGAGCTTCCTTCCGGCGCTGGCCTGCCTGGTCGCCGGTCTCGGCTGCGCCGGCAACCTCAAGGCGCAGGTGGGCGGGCTCTACCGGGCGGACGACCCGCGGCGCGGCGACGCGTTCCAGCTCTACAGCCTGGCGGTCAGCGTCGCGGTGGTGGTGTCGCCGCTGGTCTGCGGCACGCTGGGTGAGCGGTACGCCTGGCACTGGGGCTTCGCCGCCGCTGGCACGGGCATGCTGCTGGGCCTGCTGACCTATCTCGGCGGCCTGCGCACGCTGCCGCCGGAGCCGACGCGCGGCGGCCGCGTCGCGGCGCCGCCGCTCACCGCGGCAGCGCCTCCGCCACCTCCCGGAACAGCCGCGCCGGAAGCGTGCCGCCCGCCACCCCGTCCATCGGCGCGGCGTCGTCGTTCCCGAGCCAGACGCCCACCACGGTGCCACCCGCGAAGCCCACGAAC
>CAXUEL010000025.1:0-15158 GCA_964249915.1 uncultured Acetobacteraceae bacterium
CGCTCACCCCGCGCCCGCCCGGGATCGACGCCGTGTCCTTCGCGACCGGCCTCTGGTCGCACAAGGTGCGGCTGATCGGCGCCGGCACCATCGCGATCGCGGCGGTATGGACGCTGCTGACCCTGATCGGCCCGGTCGCGGCGGGCCTGCGCGTCGCCCTGCGCGCCGGCAGGCCGGGAGCCGACGCCGATGCCGGCGCTCCGCAGGCCGACCGCGACCTGTCGCCGCGCGCCATCGGCACCGTGGGCGCCGTCCTGCTCGCCTGCCTGCTGGCGGCGTTCGGCGCCTTCCTGTGGCACGACGCGGCCGCCGCCGGCACCCCGGCCGCTGCCCTGCTCGGCATCGCGGTCGTCTGCGTGGTGTTCTGCGGCCTGTTCGGCTTCCTGGTGGCGGCGGCCTGCGGCTACATGGCCGGGATCGTCGGCTCCTCGGCCAGCCCGATCTCCGGCATCGCCATCGTCGCGGTGCTGCTGGTGTCGCTGCTGCTGCTGGTCCTGGACGCAGCCTCGCTGCTGCCCGCCGCCTTCGACGCGGACCGGCGCCGCCTGGCGATCGGCAGCGTGCTGTTCGTGACCAGCGCCGTGCTGGCGTCGGCGACCATCTCCAACGACAACCTCCAGGACCTCAAGACCGGGCAGCTGGTCGGCGCCACGCCCTGGCGGCAGCAGGTGGCGCTGCTGGCCGGCTGCGTGGTGGGGGCGGCGGTGATCGCCCCGGTGCTGAACCTGCTGTACGGCGCCTACGGCTTCGCCGGCGCCATGCCGCGTCCGGGCATGGACCCGTCGCGGGCGCTGGCGGCGCCGCAGGCGCTGCTGCTGTCGACGCTCGCGCGCGGCATCTTCCTGCACCAGCTCGACTGGACCATGGTGCTGATCGGCGTGGCGCTGGGAGCCCTCCTGGTCGGCGCCGACGGGTGGCTGCGGCGCGGCGGCCGCTCGCTGCCGGTGCTGGCGGTCGGCATCGGGCTGTACCTGCCGCCCACGGTGTCGGTCACCCTGGTGGTCGGCGCGGTGCTGTCCTGGGCGATCGGCAGGGTGCTGTCGCGCCGCGAGGCGGCGGGACCGCCCGGCAGCGTCTTGGCGCGGATGCCGGCCGATCCCATGTCGGACGCGGTGCGGCGTCGCGGGGTGATGCTGGCGTCCGGCTTCATCGTCGGCGAAAGCCTGATGGGGGTGACGATCGCGGCGGTGATCGGCGGGACCGGTCGCGACGACGCCCTCGCGGTGGTCGGACCCGGCTTCGCCGGCACCGCCACCTGGCTCGGCGCTGGGGCGTTCGCCCTGGTCTGCGCCGGGTTCGCCCGAACGCTCCTGCGCCGGCAGACCGCCTGAAACCGGCAGCACGAAAGGCCCGGCCCATGATCCCGTTCTCGGTTCTCGACCTGTCTCCGATCATCGAGGGCGGCGACGCGGCGCTCGCCTTCCGCAACACCCTCGACCTCGCGCGACATGCCGAAGGGCTCGGGTTCCGCCGCTACTGGCTGGCCGAGCACCACAACATGCCGGGCATCGCGTCCGCCGCGACCGCGGTGGTGATCGGCCACGTGGCCGCCGGCACGCGCACCATCCGGGTCGGCTCGGGCGGCATCATGCTGCCGAACCACGCGCCGCTGGCGATCGCCGAGCAGTTCGGCACGCTGGCCTCGCTGCATCCGGGCCGCATCGACCTCGGGCTCGGCCGGGCGCCCGGCTCGGACCAGCGCACCATGCTGGCACTGCGTCGCGACCCGGCCAGCGGCGACACCTTTCCGCGCGACGTGCTGGAGCTGCAGGGCTACTTCCGCCCCGCCGAGCCGCGCCAGGCGATCCAGGCGGTGCCGGGTGCCGGGCTTGAGGTGCCGATCTGGCTGCTGGGCTCCAGCCTGTTCAGCGCCCAGCTCGCCGCCATGCTGGGGCTGCCCTTCGCGTTCGCCTCGCACTTCGCGCCGGACGCGATGATGGCTGCGATCGACATCTACCGCAGCCGCTTCGCGCCCTCCCCTGCCCTGCCCCGTCCCTACGTCATGCTCGGCGTCAACGTGTTCGCCGCCGACACCGACGCGGAAGCCGCCTTCGTCGCCACCTCGGCGCAACAACAGTTCATCTCGCTGCGCCGCGGCACGCCGGGCAAGCTCAAGCCGCCGGTGCGCAGCATGGACGGGCTGTGGAGCCCGGCCGAGGAGGCGCAGGTGCGCCACACCCTGTCGGCCGCGATCGTCGGCAGCCCGGACACGGTGCGACGCGGCCTCGCCGGCTTCATCCGCCGCACCGGCGCCGACGAGCTGCTGGTGGCCGGACAGATCTTCGACCACGAGGCTCGGCTGCGCTCGTTCGGCATCGTGGCGGACGCGCACGCGGCGCTGTCGCAGGACGCAACGGCGGCGGCTGCGGCCTGAGGGACTTGCGCCGCACGTGCCGGTTCCGGGGCCTCAGCTGCCACACAACGCGACCCGGATCTCGGTCAGGCTGTCACCCAGCCAGTTGGTGCCGAGCCAGGTGTCTCGTTGCGCCGCACGGGGATCGTCCTTGGCGAGGCCGATGCCGCAGACGCGGTCGTTCGGCGATGCCTCCACCAGCGTCGTCCCGCACGTCGCCCGCAGACGCGCCAGCAGATCAGGATGTTGACCGAACTTGGCGACGTTGCCGCGGAACACGACGTCACGCGCCACCGCGACCCACATGTCATCCGAGAACCCGGCGACCTGTCGTCCCGACGCCTTCTGGCCGGCCGGATCTGGCTCGAAGGATGGCGGCGGCTGCAACCGTGTCGCCGAACAGCAGGGCCTTGCGCCAGTGCATCCATTGTTCACAGCAGGTGAACCGGACACCCTCGACCATCATGGCGCGCGGGTAGAAGTGGCTGCACTCGGCATGGGGCGCAGTCTCGCGATGCGACCAGAAGACGCTCATGCGCTCGGGGGAGGCATCCATGGTCCACCTTTGCGCCTGCGAGCCGATACCAGCCCGGCGAGGTGCCGATCTTCGCCGTCCAGGCGGCACGGTGTGGCGTTGTAAGGCCGACGGCAAGCCTCGCGGCCCCACCTCGCCCGACATCCACGGCCGCGGGACATGAGCTCCATGCCGCCGCTGCACGAGGCCGGCAGGCCGCGACGCGAACCGGTCCACGCCGGCGTGCCTCCGCCCCTTCCCCCGGGTGGCCGGTTCGAGCAGAACGCCCGAAAGCCGCCTGCCCGCCACCGGCCCTCCGGCCTCGAGCCCCCACGTCACGCGCGCGGAAGGCGGTCGTCGTCGCAGCGTGGCTTGATCTCCCGCTTGCCACCGTGGACGGTGACAAGCGTTCCCCACGGGAACAGCAGGGGGTGCGGCACATGGATCTGGGGCTCTTGGGCAAGGTGGCGGTGGTCACCGGAGGCACGCGCGGCATCGGGCTGGCGGTCGCGCGGCTGCTCGCGACCGAGGGGGCAGACGTGGTCCTGGTGTCGCGCAACGCCGACGAGGCGGTCCGGGTGGCGGACGATCTCGCCCGCGCCACCGGCCGTCGCGCGCTGGGCCTGGCGGCGGACACCACGAGCGATGCCGCGGTGGCCGCCATGGCGGCCAGCGTGGAGCGCGACATGGGCGGCGCCCACATCCTGGTGAACTGCGCCGCCGAGCCCGCCGGACAAAAGGCGGTGCCCGCGCCGTCGCAGGCGGAATGGGCGTCGCTGGCGTCGCACATGGACACCAAGGTCATGGGCTACCTGCGCTGCGCCCGCGCGCTGCTGCCGTCGATGCGCCGCGCGGGGTGGGGCCGCATCGTCAACGTCAGCGGGCTGGGCGCGCGACGGACCGGCGACGTGGTGGGCACCATACGCAACGTCGCCGTGGTCGCGCTGGCGAAGAACCTGGCCGACGAGCTGTCGGGCACCGGCATCGCGGTCACCACCGTGCATCCCGGCCTGACCCGCACCGAGAAGGTGGACGCCATGCTGGAAGCCCGCGCCCGGACGGAAGGCCGCAGCGTCGCCGAGGTGGAAGCGTCGGCGGCCGAGAACCTGCTGATCGGCCGGCTGCCCACCGCGGAGGAGGTGGCCCAGGTGATCGCCTTCCTGGTCTCGCCCCGCTCGATCGCGGTCAACGGCGTCGCGATCGACGTCGGCGGCGGCATGCGCGGAACCATCACCTACTGAGGCCGGTGCGAACGCCAGGCCTGGACCGCCGCCGCCCGGTCCTGCCGTCCCGAAGGTCGAGCTCGGTCGCGTCCATGGGTGCCAGGAAGTCCGGGATGGTGCCGAGCCGGCCGGCGAGCAGCCCGACCTGGGACGGCCGCTGCCGCACCGGCACCAGGCGGACGACCGGCCTGCCGCCCCTGGCGATGACCCCCTCCTCGCCGTCGAGGACGGCCTCGATCAGCCTGGACGGGCGGGTCTTCGCCGCATGGATGGTGACCTGCCGCCTGATGGTCCCCTTCGACGCCCGCAGGATGATGGGTTCCGTTTTCCGGTCGAGTTGACCAGGGAGCGTCATTCCGGCCCGGGCAGCAGCCGGTCGGTACGCCCGAGCAGGCGGTAGGCCAGCAGGCCGACCCACTCGTGCGCGGCGCTGTCGATCCGGTCCAGGCGCTGCGGCAGGGTCGGCTCCAGCTCCACCACCAGGCTGCGCGCGGTCTTGTAGCCGACCGGATCGGCCAGCACCGGCCAGCCGACGGCACGGAAGCTGCCGACCGCGCGCGGCATGTGGGCCGCCGACGTGACCAGGATCCAGTGCTGGCCGGGTGCCGGATGCAGCAGCGCCGCGAGGTCGGTGGCGTTCTCCCACGTGGTCTGGCTGCGGTTCTCGTAGGTGACGCCACGTGCGGCCAGGCCGAGCCCGTCGAACAGCCGCCGGGCCACGTCGGCTTCCGACAGCCTTACATGGAACAACCGGCCGGAGCCGCCGGAAAAGGCGAGGCGCGCCTCCGGATGCGCCAGCGCCAGCGCCACGAAGGCGGTCATGCGCTCGGCAGCGTCGTTGAGCGACGGCAGACCGCGCGCCTCGGTCAGCTCGGGATCGACCGCGCCGCCCAGGCAGACGATGCCGGTGACCTGCGCCGGCACGACCCGGAGCGGCGGGAACCGGTCCTCCAGGGGCGACAGCAGCCAGCTGTCCAGCGGCAGCAGGACGAGCAGCAGCTCGAAGGCGACCGGGAACGCGAGCAGCGCGAGGCCGGCCCGCTGCCGCCGGCGAAGCAGCAGCACGAGCCCGGCCGCCGAACACAGCAGCAGCAGCACGCTGGGGCGCGCGACCGCTTCCACGGCCTTGGCAGTCACGAAGAGCATCGAGGCCACCTATCCGGCGACCGGATCGCCCGCACCGCCTCCCGTCATGGCTGCACCGCGATCTGGTCCACCGGCAGCGCGGTCTTCAGGGTGCCCTGCCTCACCATGAAGTCCTCGAACGCCCTGTAGCGGCCAGCGTCCAGCAGCGCCGGGTCCCTGGCCAGGTGCGGCAGGGTGGCGAACCAGGCGGCGTGGTTGAGCGGCGTGTCCGCGTCGGGATGGTCCTTCACGAAGGCGTTCCACATCCGGTCGGGCTGGTCCAGCAACGCAACGGTGCCCTCCCGCAGCGCGCGCAGGAACCGCACGACACGCGGGTCGTGCGCCGCATCGCGACGGGCGAGCAGGATCAGCTCGTCGTAGGGCGGGACGCCGTGCTCCTCGGGATTGAAGCCGACCGCCTTGTACCCGCGCTGCCGGAGGTCGATCTGCTCGTAGTTGCGCATGCCGCCGATCACCGCGTCGACGCTGCGCGACATCAGGGCCTGCTCGATCTGGAAGTTCACCTCCGTCAGGGTGACGTCGGTGGTCTTGAGCCCGACCGTGCCGAGCATGCCCCGGAGCAGCGCCTCGTCGGTGGCGCCGACCGACGCGCCGACCCGCCGTCCCTTGAGGTCGGCGAGGCTCCTGATCGGCCCGTCGGCCGCGACCAGCAGCGTGGTCAGCGGGGTGTTCTCCAGCGTGCCGACGCGCACGAGGCCGAGACCCGCCGCATCCAGCAGGGCGAGCTCCGGCTGGTAGCTGACGCACAGGTCGGCCTCGTGCGCTGCCAGCAGGCGCGGCGGCGATCCGGGATCGGCCGGCACGATGAAACGCACGTCGAGCCCGGCGCGCGCGTAGGCGCCGCTGTACTGCGCCGACAGCAGCGCCTCGTGGTTGGCGTTGACGAACCAGTCCAGGATGACCGTGAGCCGGTCGGCGGCGCGGGCGGGGACCGTGGCAATGGCGAGCAACGCCGCCAGGATCAGGGCACGCATCAGAACGCCGACGCCACGGTGAGCAGGGCCGCGAACCCGCCCTGGACGTAGTACGTGGCCGGCAACCCGGGAATCAGCGTGCCGTAGCGGCCGACGGTGTCGCGGGCGTTGGTGGTCGGGCTGGCGATGCCCGTCAGCGCGTCGCTGTCGGTCACGTTGACGAGGTTGAGCCGGAACTCCGGATGCTTCGCCGGTCCCAGGTTCGGCAGCCGCACCCCAAGCGTGACGTCGCCCTGGCTATGGTCGGCGATCTTCTCGTCGTCGGTGAAGCTCGCGTATTGCGGCCCGACATACTTGACCGCGACGGTGCCGAACCAGGTGCCGTCGTCGTAGGCCAGGCCCAACGCGCCCTGCCAGGCCGGGCTGCGCACCGCGATGTGACCCGCCGTCGGCAGCAGGTCGCCGTCCACCGCGAGGTCGTTGTCGATGGTGGCGTGCAGGTACTCGCCGGACAGGTACGGGCTCAGGTGGTGCCACGGACGCAGCCCGAGCTCGGCGTCGACGCCGCGGCTGGTCTGGCCGCCGGCGTTGATGGTGGAGCCGGTCAGCACGCCGTTCAGGTCGATCACGGTGGCGATCTGCCGGTTGGTGAAGTCGTAGTTGAACGCGGTGACGCTGCCGATCAGCCAGTCGCCCTGCCGCCGGTAGCCGATCTCCTCGGAGATCGAGTACTCGTCGCGAAGGTTGCTCGCCGCCTTGTTCAGCAGCGCGCCCGAGCCGGGATCGAAGCTGTCGAACAGGACGGTCGCGGACGGCGTGCGGAAGTTGGTCGAGACGCTGGCGAACACCTGGTTCCTCCTGTCCACCTGCCAGCGCACGCCGACCCGCGGCAGCGGCTCGGCGCTGTCGGCGCCGGTGCGGTAGGTGGCCCCCGGGATCCCGTTCCAGCCCTGCCTGGTCACCATCACCTCCTTGAAGCCGAGCTCGAGCGTCACCGCGCGATGCAGCAGCGAGATCGTGTCGCCGACGAACAGCGCGTTCACCTGCTCGATGCTGTGCTCGTCCTGCGACAGCAGCGGACGGCCGTTCGCCAGCGTGATCGTGTCGCGCCCGGAATCGACCCAGATGCTGGCCGACGAGCCGTCCGGGCTCAGCGGGCTGAAGGTCCCGGGCTCGCGGTCGTCGGCGTAGTCGTACCAGGCGCCGGCGACGAAGCTGTTGTTGCGCCAGGTCCAGCTCAGCTTCGGCACCAGGCCGGCCCGGTAGCTCGCCTGTTGGTAGTTGCTCTGCACCGTCGCCTGCCCGTCCTGCGCCGGCAGGTTCAGGGTCTGCGGCAACGCCTGCGTGCCCTCGAACAGGCCGCTGGTCGGCAGCGTGGTGCCGCCCGGGGTGTTGCCGTAGCCGTACTGCGCATACGGCGTCACGTCGAACGACACCGACGGCGACAAGCGCAGATGCGTCGGCGCCAGCGCGTAGAACAGCCGGTACGGCTGCTGGTACAGCCGCCAATAATTTGTATCGCCCGGGGTGTAGGTGCCGTCGTAGTTGTCCGGGCCGCTGCGGCCGTACTGCTTCCAGTCCGCCTGCGTGACCTCCGGATAGGCGCTGGTGACGGCGTCGTTCCAGGTGCCGATCAGCGACACGCGGTTTCCGTCGGCCCAGTCGCGCAGGAGCTTGACGTCGACGTGCTGGCGGTTGTCGTGGCCAGGACCGCGCCAGTTGTCGGCAGTCTCCTGCGAGTACGACACGAAGCCGCGTATCCCGCTCCGCCCCAGCTCGCCGGTGTCGAGCCGCACGAAGGCCTTGGTCGTGTGGTAGGAACCGAACGCGCCCTCGGCGAACGCCCCCGCATACGCCGCCGGCTCGCGCAGCGTGAGCGACAGCAGCCCGCCGGCCGCGTTGATCACCGGCGTGTCGAGGTCGTCGGTGCCCTGGGCTAGGCTGATGCGCTCGATGTTCTCGGTGTCGGCGAACTGGCCGGGATAGCCGGTGTAGTAGGCGATGTCGTTCAACGGCATGCCTTCCAGCACGTAGCCGATCTCGTCCGAGCCGAGACCGCGCAGGGACAGGTCGCTTTCCGC
Organism: uncultured Acetobacteraceae bacterium; assembly: GCA_964249915.1. Lineage (GTDB taxonomy): Bacteria > Pseudomonadota > Alphaproteobacteria > Acetobacterales > Acetobacteraceae > Lichenicola. Next base: position 8,232 of record CAXUEL010000025.1, read on the forward strand.
CGACAGGCCCAGCGGGTCGGCCTGGGACACGGTGGCACCGGGCAGCAGCGACACCAGCTGGTACGCGTTCTCGGTCGGCGCCGCCCGGCGCAGGAAGTCCGACGACACGGTGCTGAGCGACTTCGTGGCGGTCTCGTCGCGGATCAGCCCGCCGCCCGGTTGTCCGCCGACCGGCCCGTTGGCGGTGTCGGCGCTGGCCCGGCCGGTGACGGTGATGTCCTCCTGAGCCGGGGCCGGCACGGCGCCGAGCAGCAGCGCCCCCGTCAGCAGGGCGCACGCATGGTTCTGGCGCATCGAGCATGCCTCCCTTCGCTGGAATGACCCAGATCAGGTTCGACGGGTTTGATCTCAGCCCGCGCAGGCGGGCACCCCGGTCATGCGGTTGTCAGTCTGCCGTTCGGGCCGCGTCGTCAAGCGTCGGGCGACACGGTCCCGGCCGTCACTTCCCCGGCTGGAACCCCTTCTCGCCGAACTGCCACAGCAGGAACGCGAACTCGTCCGCGGTCTCGTCGTCGCGCTGCTTGCGCGTGGAGCCGATGCCGTGGCCCGCGTCGAACTCGACCCGGAACAGCACCGGGCGGCGGCTCGCGGTGTCGGCCTGCAGCCTGGCCGTCATCTTGGCCGGGATCCACACCGTCACGCGCGGGTCGTCGGCGCCGCCGGTCAACAGCACCGCCGGGTAGGCCACGCCCTTGCGGACGTGGTTGTACGCGTCCATCGCCAGCATGGACGGGAACTGCGCCCGGTCCTCGACGGTGCCGAACTCGGGAATGTTGGCGGGTCCTCCCGCGGTGTACTGCTCGCGGATGGTGTTGGTGGCGCCGACCCGGATCAGCGCGGCCCGGAACAGGTCCGGGCGCTGCGTGATCGCGCCGCCGATCAGGATCCCGCCGGCGCTGGTTCCCTCCCCGCCCAGATGCGCCTTGTCCGTGTAGCCCTTCGCGATCAGCGCCTCGCCGGCAGCGATGAAGTCGTGGATGGTGTTCTGCTTGGTGGCGATCTTGCCGGCGTCGTGCCAGGCCTGCCCGCCCTCGCCGCCGCCGCGCACGTGCGCCACCGCATACACCCCGCCGCGGTCCAGCCAGGGCAGGTAGCCGGGCGAGAAGGCCGGGTCGTAGGAGATGCCGTAGGCGCCGTAGCCGACCAGGTAGGTTGGGCGGTGGCCGTCGCGCGGCAGGCCCTTGCGGGTCACGATCGACAGCGGGATCCGGGTGCCGTCGGCCGCGGTGGCGAAGGTTTCCACCGACTCGTAGGGGGACAGGTCGCGCGGGAAGGGAGGCAGGATGCGGGTGTCGGCGAGCGTCCGGGCCGCCGGATCGTAGCGCAGCCAGACGTGCGGCCGGACCCAGGATTCGAGGCCGACCAGCGCGCCCGGACGCACCGGGTCGGTGACCAGGCCGCCGGAGCCGTCCCCGTCGGGGGCGATGGTGCCGGCGAACGGCAGCGCGATCGCCTCCGCCCGCACCGCGCCCTCGCCCAGACGATGCAGCGAGAACACCGCACCGTCGCGGGTCGCATAGTACAGCCCGTCCTTGGCGGCGGAGATCCCCGTCAGCACGCCGGCACCCTCCGGCACCACCACCGCGGCGTGGGCGAGGTCGGGGGCGGCCAGGCTGGTCTCGACCGCCTTCAGCCGCGGTGCCCGGTCATGCGTCATCAGGTCGATGCGGTCGCCACGCACCGCCAGGCCGACCACCCCGTCCGACTGCGCCGCCACCCGCTTCCAGTCCGCGTGCCCGGCCAGCATCCCGGGCAGTGGAGCCGCATACAGCGTCATCTCCGGCGACACCCCGTCGGAGATGGCGGCCAGCGCATAGTCCGAGCCTTCCGTCACCGCCAGCGACGGGAACACCGCGGCGGCGTGGAACGGGAACGGCAGGTGGTCGGAGTCCAGCACCGACGCGTCGGCCGCCGGGTCCTGTCCCAGCACGTGGCGATACACCTGCATGTGCGCGTACTGCTGGTCCGGCGCCGCGGTGGCGGAGGAAGCCGGCAGGCGGGTGAAGAAGAAGCTCCTGCCGTCCGGCGCCCAGGACACGCTGGCGAACTGCGCGCGGTCGATGATGTCGGGCCGGATCGTGCGGGTCGCGGTCTCGATCACGTGCAGGGTGCTGTTCTCCGAGCCGCCGACCGACACGCCGTAGGCCACTAGGCTGCCGTCCATCGAGGGCGCGAATTGGTCGATCTCGGCGTGCTTCGTCGCGGTGCCGAGAGTCGACGGATCCACCAGCACCGTTTCCTGCCCGGCCGCGTCCGCCATTACCAGCCGGTCGATCTGTGCCCCGGCCTCGCGCTTGAGGTAGAACGAGCGTCCGCCGGCGAGCTGCACCGTGCGTACCCGCGCGGCCAGACCGCTGACCGCGCCCTCCTCGCGCGCCAGCGCGTCGCGGCCCGGGATGCGGGCCAGCACCGCCCGGGCATGGTCGTTCTCGGCATGGAGATAGTCGGGGAATTGCGGCTTCGGCTCGGCTTCCATCCACCGGTACGGGTCGGTGATGCGGGTGCCGAAATACTCGTCGGTGACCGGGTGCACCGGCGCCACCGGCGTCCGGTCCGGCACCACCGCCCGGGCCGGAACCGACGCAGCCAGAGCGAGAAGAAGGCACGAGGCGTGGCTGGGGCGCATGAAGCTCCTGGCGCTGGACATGGTTCGAGCGTGATGCGCGCTCCGCATGCGGTCAAGCATGGGCGGCGGCGATCCGGCAGCCGCGGCGCAACCCCGCGTCACAATATCCGGCACAGTAATGCCGTGCCGCCCGCAATCCTGTCTTGGTCTACAACCGGTGCCCGCAGATGCGGCGACGCATCGGGCGAGACCAGCCGAACAACCGATGCGCGCATCGACTGTGAGAATTTGTTCCGTTGCGTCGAAACGGCTGCAATTTTTCTCGGCGGCTTCCGGGTTTGCCGGAAAGACCTGCGGGGATGCTTCGATCGGTGGACACTCGGCCGGAATCCGCCCAAGCTCACGCATCCTGCAAACCATGCGAACGACATGGAACCAGGCAAGGGGGAAGACACCATGCGGATCACACGACAACCGGCCCTGCAGGACGCGTCCCGTCCCGATCCGGATCGCCACGACGCGGCTGCCGCGGCCTGCCTGTCGGCGCGTCGGCGGTCGGTCCTGAAGGGCGTCGGGGGCAGCCTCCTCGCGCTGGGCTTCGGCGCGCTCGGCGGCACGCGGCCGGCGGCAGCGGCCGCGGAGCGGCCCACGATCGGCGTCGTGGTGCCGACCCTGTCCGCCCAGTTCTGGAACACCTATGTCGACTTCATCCGCAAGGGCGCCGACCAGCTCGGCGTCAACCTGGTCGTGCTGAACGCCGACAACAAGCCGGACCAGATGGTCAAGTCGCTGGAGGACCTGGTGGCGCGGCCCGTCGACGGCATCATCTTCACGCCGTACTGGGCGACCGCGGCGCGCGGCCTGACGCTGGCCAAGGACGCCAACATCCCGGTGGTGCTGACGGACAGCTACCCCCCGTTCCCGCCGCAATCGGCCCGCTTCCCCGACTACAAGGCCTTCATCGGGCCCAGCGACGAGGACGCGGGGCGGCAGATGGCGGAAGCGCTGTTCGCCGCCATGACGCCGAACGCCGCAGGCAAGAAGGTGATCGGCGTGGTCAACGGCACCGCCGGCACCTCGGTGGCGATCGACCGGCGCAAGGGCCTGGCCGACGCGCTGCGGACCCATCCCGAGGTGCAGATCGCCGGCGAGGTCGACGGCAACTTCGTCCGCGACACCTCGCAGACGGTGTTCGAGTCGCTCTACCAGGGCCATCCCGACATCAAGGGCGTCTGGGCCGCGAACGGCGGCACCGCGACCGGCGTGCTGACCGCGCTGAAGAACGCCGGCAAGCAGCCGGGACGCGACGTGCTCGTGGTGGCGATGGACCTCAACCCGGAGAACGTGGACGCGGTGCAGAAGGGCGACCTGCTGTTCGACATCGGCGGCCACTGGCTGCAGGGCGGCTACGCGCTCGTGATGCTCTACGACCAGATCAAGGGACACCCGATCGCGAAGGACGACGACCTGATCAAGCTCAAGCTGCTTCCGCTGACCAGGGACAAGGTCGCGCAGTTCCGCGCCGACTTCCCCGGCGGCGTGCAGCCGTACGACTTCAAGCAGCACTCGAAGACCTACAACCCGAAGGCGCCCCCGCTCGTGGTCGCCGTGCAGTACAGCCACTGACGCAGCGGGCGGCCCACGGGCCGCCTTGAGGAAACCCTGCCGTGCAGATGGTGGCGCAGAACGTTTCGCGGAGCTTCGGCAGCACGCGGGCGCTGGACGACGTGTCGGTCACGCTGGATCCCGGCTTCGTGCACGCGCTGGTCGGCGAGAACGGCGCGGGCAAGTCCACGCTGCTCAAGATCCTGGCCGGCGCCGAACGCGCCGACGGCGGCCAGGTGCTGCTCGACGGCCAGCCCTTCGCGCCCCGCTCGCTGCGCGAGGCGACGGAGCGCGGGGTCGGGCTGGTGTTCCAGGAGATCACCATCAACCCGGCGCTGAGCGTCGCCGAGAACGTGTTCCTCGGCCGGCTGCGCCGGTTCCGTCGCGCGGGCCTGCTGTCGAACCGGCGGCTCGAGCGCGCGGCGCAGGAGGTGCTCGACAGCTTCTCCGCCGGGATCTCGGTGTCCCAGCCGCTCGGCAGCCTCGATCTCGGGCAGTGGAAGTGCATCGAGATCGCGCGCGCCCTCGCCTCCCGGCCGAAGGTGCTGCTGCTCGACGAATCCACCGCGTTCCTCAACCACCGCGAGGTGGATTCCGTGCTGTCGGCGATGGCCTCGCTCAAGCGGGAGGACATGGTGGTCGCGTTCGTGTCGCATCACCTGGCGGAGGTGGAGCGGGTCGCGGACCGCCTGACCATCCTGAAGGACGGCCGCAAGGTCGGGGACTTCGACGCCGCACGCATCAGCCGCGACGAGATCCAGGCGCGCATGGTCGGCCGCGGCGTCTCGACGACCGCACCCGCGAAGGATCCGGCCCGGCTGCAGGGCGAGCCGGTGTTCTCGGCCGATGCCATCGCCTCGTTGCCGCGGCTGGCACCGATGTCGCTGGCGCTCCGGCGCGGCGAGGTCGTCGGGCTCGCCGGCCTGAAGGGGGCCGGTGGCGAGCGGCTCCTGGAACTGGTCGCCGGCGTCGCCGGACCGGATGGCGGCAGCATGGCGCTCGCCGGCACGCCGTACCGCGCCCGCCGCCCGGCGGCGGCCTGGCGGCAGGGCGTGGCCTATCTTCCCGGCGACCGCACCGCCGAAGGGCTGATCCTCGACGCCAGCGTGCTGGACAACCTCCTGATGGCCCGTCCGCCGCGTCGCGGACCGTTCTTCGACCGCAGGCGCGCGTCGCGTTCCGCCACCGACCTGATCGCCCGGCTGCGCATCAAGACCAGTTCCAAGGACGCGCGGTCCGGCCTGCTCAGCGGCGGCAACCTGCAGAAGGTGGTGCTGGGCAAGTGCCTCGCCATCCGGCCGAGCCTGCTGCTGCTGCACAACCCGACCCGCGGCGTGGATGTCGGCGCCAGGATGGAGATCTACCGCATCCTGCGCGACGAGGCGGCCGCCGGGCTCGCGATCCTGGTGCTGAGCGAGGATCTGAACGAGCTGACCAGCCTCAGCGACCGCATCCTGGTGATGCGTCGCGGCGAGGTGGCGTTCCAGATCGACGATCCGTCGCGGGCGACCGAGGACGACATCATCCGGCACATGACCTGAGGGGCCGACCATCGTGGACCAGTCCGACATGATCGACGCCGGCGCGGCCGTTCCCGGCCAGGCCGTTGCCGCCCCGCCGCCCGACCAGGCTCCCGGCCGCTTCAACCGCGACGCCGTCAAGCGGCTGTTCCCGGTGCTGCTGCTGCTGCTGCTGATGCTGGCGTTCTCCGTGCTGTCGCCGCGCTTCCTGCGCTTCGGCAACATGATGATCGTGGCGGAGCAGGCGGTGGTGCTGCTGGTGGCGGCACTCGGCATGACCTTCGTGATCATTGCCGGCTCGATCGACCTGTCGGTGGGCGCGATCGTCGCCCTGGCGGCACTCGCCACCGCCTGGACCGTGCCGACGCTGGGGATCGCGGCGGTCGTGCCGGCCTGCCTGGTCGGGCTCGTCTGCGGCCTGGTCAACGGCGTGGTAGTGGCCAAGGGCAAGGTGCCGTCCTTCATCGTCACCCTGGGCGCCATGGTGGTCTATCGCGGCATCGTGCTGTTCTTCACCCGGGGCGCCCCGATCTCGATCGACGACGAGACCTTCCTGGACGTGTTCTCCGGCCGCGTGTTCGGCATCCCGACCTCGGCCCTGATCGCCCTGCTGCTGGTGGTCGCGACGGTGGTGATCCTCGACCGCACGGTGTTCGGCCGCGAAGTGCGCGCGGTCGGCGGCGGCGAGCGGATCGCCTTCCTGACCGGGATCAACGTCGACCGCACCAAGATCTGGCTGTTCGCCCTGCTCGGCCTGCTCTGCGGCATGGCCGGGCTGCTCCAGGGCGCGCGCGCCATGGCCGCCACCGCGCAGCTGGGCGAAGGGCTCGAGCTGGACGTGATCGCCGCGGTGGTGGTGGGCGGCACGCCGCTCACCGGCGGCATCGGCGGCATTGGCGGCACCATCCTGGGTGCCCTGATCATCACCGTGCTGTCCAACGGCATGAACAGCATCGGGCTGGACCCCTACTTCCAGAACATCGTGAAGGGGCTGGTGCTGGTGGCCTCGGTGTTCGTCACCATCGACCGCAAGAAGATCGGCATCATCAAGTAGCGTGCCCCCGCGGTGCCGCCCGGCCGGGCCTGCGCGCCGTGCGCCGGCCCCACGCCGCCGGCATGGCCAATTTAGGCAGCGCCGGCCGCCGCGGCGGCGCGCCGCTGGGCACTGCGCCGGCGTCACCGCGCGGGCTAGCCCCATTCACAGGGCTCATCTGCATCTCCTTCACAGGCCCCTGC
>CAXUEL010000025.1:15168-26579 GCA_964249915.1 uncultured Acetobacteraceae bacterium
TGCTGGTGGCCTGGGTGTTCGTCACATTCGACCGCAAGAAGATCGGCATCATCATGTCGGGTCCCGCCGCGTTGCCGCGCGGGGGGACGTGCGCGCCTTGCGCCTGCCTCAGTCGCGCGGCTTCAGGTGCGGGCGGAGCAGGGTCAGGTCCTCGTCCGACAGCCGGTCCGACGCGGTCCCGGACTGGTGCCAGTAGGGGTAGAGCAGCGGCGGCCGGCTGACCTCCTCCAGGGTGGCGATCTCCTGCGGGGTCAGCACCAGGTCGGTCGACTTGAGGTTGTCGGCCAGCTGCTCGTCGGTGCGGGCGCCGACCACCACCGTGCTCACCGCCGGACGGGTCAGCAGCCAGGCCAGCGCCACCTGCGCCGCCGACACGCCGTGCGCCTCGGCCACCGCGACCAGCGCCTCGACGATGTCGTACAGCGCGTCGGTGTCGCGCACCGGCGGCTCGGTCCACTGCGCCAGCTGCCGGGTGCCTTCCGGCGTCGCCTGGCCGCGGCGGTGCTTGCCGGACAGCAGGCCGCCGGCGAGCGGGCTCCACACCATGATCCCCACACCCTGGTCCAGCGAGGCCGGGACCAGCTCGTACTCCACCTCGCGCGCCTGCAGGGTGTAGTGGATCTGCTGGCTGATCGGCCGTGCCAGGTGATGGCGCTCGGTGATGCCGATCGCCTTCATCAGGTGCCAGGCGGAGAAGTTCGACACCCCCACGTAGCGCACCTTGCCGGAGCGCACGAGGTGGTCGAGCGCCTCCATGGTCTCCTCCAGCGGGGTGACGCCGTCGCGCTCGTGCAGCTGGTACAGGTCGATGTAGTCGGTGCGCAGCCGCTTCAGGCTGGCCTCGCAGGCACGGATCAGGTGGTGGCGCGACGAGCCGGCGTCGTTCGGGCCCTTGTCCATCGGGAACCGCGCCTTGGTCGCGACCAGCACGTCGTCGCGCTTGCCTTCCAGCGCCTCGCCGACGATCTGCTCCGACAGGCCGGTGGAGTAGATGTCGGCGGTGTCGATCAGGTTCACGCCTGCGTCCAGGCACAGGTCGATCTGCCGCCTGGCGCCGGCGAGATCGGTGTTGCCCACCTTGGCGAACGGGCCGGTGCCGCCGAACGTCATGGTGCCCAGGGTGAGCACCGAGACCTTCAGCCCGGACCGTCCCAGCGTGCGATACTGCATGATCTTCTCCTCCATCGGTCGCCATCAGGGGGCGACAACAGGGACCCGCCCACCTGTCGGACAGCTTAGCGCGTCTAATGAACAGCGCCGAGCCCGGTTCCGCACCGGCCTCGGCTTTGTGTCGACCTCCCGGCACGCCCTCCCCTGGTCGGCGCCGCCCGCTTCCGACACAGTTCCTCCCGCGCCGCGTCCCGCCGCAGCCGGAGTGTTCGCCGATGTCGTCACACGCCGCCGCAGCCGATGCGGTGCCGCTTCCGTCGGATGCCGCGTCCCGTTCCCGGCCGCAGCGCCACCGGCGGCTGCTCCGGCACGCCCTGAACCTCGACGACTTCGAGCGCCTGGTCCGTCGGCGCCTGCCGCGTGCGGTGTACGGCTACGTGTCGGGCGGGTCGGAATCCGGTGCGGCCCATCGCAACAACCGCGACGTGTTCGCCCACTGGCACCTCGTCACCCGCATCCTGCGCGACGTGTCCCGGCGCGACCAGGGGGTGACGCTGTTCGGGCACCGCTACGCCAGCCCGTTCGCGATCGCGCCGATGGGCGCGTCCGCCGTGGTCGGCTACGACGCCGACAACCGCATGGCCCGTGCCGCGCGGGACGCGAACATCCCGTTCATCCTGAGCGCCAACTCCATCACGCCGATGGAGGAGATCGGCCGCACCAACCCGCATGCCTGGTTCGCCGCCTACCAGCAGCCGGACGCGCGCAACATACGCGAGATATGCGAGCGGGTCGCGGCGGCGGGCCTGCGCGTGTTCGTGCTCACCGTGGACGTGCCGGTCGGCTCCAACCGAGAGAACAACATACGCAGCGGCTACACCATGCCGCTGCGCCTGACCCCTCGGCTGGCTGTGGACGGCGCCCTGCATCCGCGCTGGACCGTGTCCACCGCCGCGCGCACGCTGCTCCGCCGCGGCATCCCGTCGATCAGCAACATCGAGCCGCGCGACCACCCGACCATCTTTTCCCGCGAGCTCGGCGCCGTCACCGGCCACGCCGCGTTCTCCTGGCGCCAGGCCGAGCTGATCCGGCGCCACTGGCGGGGACCGTTCGTGCTCAAGGGCATCCTGTCGCGGCAGGACGCGCGCATCGCCCGGGACAGCGGCGTGGACGGGATCGTCGTGTCCAACCACGGCGGCCGTCAGCTCGACACCGCCGCCTCGCCGATGGAGGTGCTGGCCGGCATCAAGGCGGAGGCCGGGAGCATGACCGTGCTGGCCGATAGCGGGTTCCGGCGCGGCACCGACATCCTGAAGGGCCTGGCGCTCGGCGCCGACGCGGTGCTGGTCGGCCGCCCCTTCCTGTTCGCCGCCGCCCTGGCCGGCGCCGACGGCGTGGCGCACGCGATCCGGCTGCTGGCCAAGGAGATCGACGTCGACCTGGCCCTGCTCGGGCTGACCGGCCTCGGCGAGGTCTCGCCCGACATCATGATCGCGAGGCAGGGCGCCCTTCCCCCGGACCCGCCGGCCGGTCACGGTCGAACAGCGTCGCCAGCTCCTCGTTGAGCTGCCGCACGCTCTGGATCAGCGCCGTCTCGTCGTCGCGGATCGCCATGGTTTCCAGCAGCGCCTGCTCGTCGATCCGGGTGAAGGCGTCCAGGGTGCGCCTGATGCCGGTCTCGTCCTGCCCCAGCGCGCGCAGCGTCATCTCGGTCATGCGCAGCGCGGAATGGAAGGTTTCCCGCACGATCAGCCCGACGTCGCGCTCCATCAGCAGGTGGGCGTGGCGGCGGTTGCGGGCGCGCGCCAGGATGCGAAGACCGGGGAAGCTGCGCCGGGCGACGTCGACCACGCGAAGCACGTCCTCCGGGTCGGACAGCGCCACCACCAGCAGCCGGGCGGTGTCCGCGCCCGCCGCCCGGAGCAGGTCCGCCCGTCCGGGATCGCCGTAGTACACCTTGGTGCCGAACCGGCGGATCACCTCGACCTGGGTCGGGTCCTGCTCCAGCGCGGTGTAGCGTATGCCCTGCATGCGCAGCACGCGCCCGACGATCTGCCCCATGCGGCCGAAGCCGCAGATGATCACCGGCGCGTCCTGTTCAGGGACCGCGTCGTAGACCGGCGCTGGGGCCGGGCCCGCCCGCCGGGCGAGTAGCCATTCGCACAAGGCGAACAGGATCGGGGTCGCGGCCATCGACAGCGCGATCACCAGGGTCGCCTCGCCGGCGACGCTTGCGGACAGGCTGCCGGCGGCGGTCGCTGCGGCGAACAGCACGAAGCTGAACTCGCTGCCCTGCGGCAGGGCCAACCCGAAGCGCAGCGCCGCCGCGTGGTCCTGGCCCCGGATCCGTCCCAGCCCGTAGCCGATCGCGCCCTTGACCCCGAGCAGCGCCGCCACCGACACCGCGATCGTGCCGGGATCGGCCACCAGCAGGTCGAGCCGGGCGCCGACGCCGACGGACAGGAAGAAGAACCCCAGCAGCAGCCCCTCGAACGGCTGGATGTCGGCCTGCAGCTCGTGCCGGTACTCCGAGTTGGACAGCAGCACCCCGGCCAGGAACGCGCCGAGCGACATCGACAGTCCCGCCGCCTGCGCCAGCCAGGCGGTGCCCGCCACGATCAGCAGCGCGGTCGCGGTGAATACTTCCGGCGTGCGAGCGCCGCCGAGGAGGCGGAACAGCCGCGGCAGCAGCAGGAGGCCGCCGACCAGGATCGCGCCGATCGCCGACAGCGCCAGCCCGACGCTCCGCCACGGGAGATGGCCGGACAACTGGTCGCCCAGGTGGCGCGCGTGCCCCGCCAGCAGCGGCACCAGCGCCACCAGCGGAATGAAGGACAGGTCCTGGAACAGCAGCACGGCGAAGCCGTCGCGGCCGGGGGCGGTGTCCAGCAGCTGCCGCTCCGCCAGCATCGGCAGCACGATCGCGGTGGAGGACAGGGCCAGCCCAAGCCCGAGCACCGTGCAGGCGCTCCAGCCGAGGCCGACGGCCCAGCGGATCAGCAGCGCCAGCGCCACGGCACTCGCGGCCAGGTGCCCGAGCCCGAGCCCGAACACCGCTCGGCGCATTGTCCACAGCCGCACGGGGCGCAGCTCGAGCCCGATCAGGAACAGCAGCATCACCACGCCCAGCTCCGACACCGCCTCCACCTGCGCGATGTTCGACACCAGGCCCAGCACCGACGGCCCGATCGCCGCCCCGCCGAGCAGGTAGCCGAGCACGCTGCCGAACCCGGCCCGTCGCGACAGCGGCACCGCCAGCACGCTGGCCAGCAACAGGGTGACAAGGGTGGTCAGCATCGGGATCGGCTGGTCATGGTGCCGCATCATGCCCGCAGGCGGGCCAGGGCGGACAGCGGCAACAGCGACCGGATGACGACATCCCGTGTTCGGCCTGCAGGCGGAGGACCTTGACCGGTCGGGGGACGGCAGGACCCCGCATTCCTCCACGAGTTGCGGTGATCGGACGGCAACGGTTCGGGCCTTGCAACCTTGTGCCATCCGGCAATCGTTGTCGGCATCGTCGGGCGGAGCCGGCGCTGCCCGCTCCGTCTTCCATCTCCCATCCGGCACCGTCAGCTGCCAGGGTCCTCGCGCATGATCCGTTCCGGCCTCCTCGCCCGCCCGCCCCGGTTCCGGCCGCCGCCGGGGGCGGTCCTGGGCACGCTGCTCTGTCTGGGCATCTCCGGTCCGGCGCGCCCGGTCCCGCTGCCGGCGGGACCAGCAAGTCTCCCGCCGGCCGACGCGACGGCGCTGGTGCGGACGCAGGACGGCACCGTCGCCGGCCGGCTCGTCGCCAGCGGCACGGTCAGGGTGTTCCAGGGCATCCCCTACGCGGCGGCCCCGGTGGGCGCGCTGCGCTGGCGGCCGCCGCAGCCCGTTTCTCCCTGGCCGGGCGTGCGCGACGCGAACCGTCCGGGTGCGCCCTGCATGCAGCGCGCCATGCCGGTGCCGGGCATCCCGCCGTCGGAGGACTGCCTGTTCCTGAACGTGTGGGCGCCCCGCCCCGACCGGCCGGGCCGGACGCCGCTTCCGGTGATGGTGTTCATCCATGGCGGCGGCTTCGTGTTCGGCTCCGGGGCCGAGCCCGCCTACGACGGCACCGCGCTGGCCCGGCACAAGGTGGTGCTGGTGACGCTGAACTACCGGCTCGGCGTGTTCGGCTTCCTGGCCCATCCGGCCCTGACCCGCGAGGCCGGCACCTCGGGCAACTACGGCCTGCTCGACCAGATGGCGGCGCTGCGCTGGGTGCGGGCCAACATCCGGGCGTTCGGCGGCGACCCGGGGCGCGTCACCCTGTTCGGCGAGTCGGCCGGGGGCACCGCGGTGGCGATGCTGCTCACCTCGCCCCGGGCCGCCGGCCTGTTCGGGCAGGCGATCCTGGAAAGCCCGGCGATCGGCTGGCAGCTGGCGACGCTGGCCGCCGCCGAGCGCACCGGCCTCGCCGCCGGGACCGACATCGCGGCGCTGCGCGCGGCACCCGCCGCCTCCCTGCTGGCCTGGAACACGCGGATCCAGGCGCTGGCGCCGGCGATGGCGCCGGTCGCGCTGCCGTTCCCGATCGTCGACGGCGCCGTGCTGCCGCAACAGCCCGAGCAGGCGCTGTCGCAGCACCGGATGTGGTCGATGCGGCTGATCGTCGGCGACAACGCGGACGAGGGTGCGGACTTCGCGCAGGCCTGGACCGCCATCCGTCCGGACCAGTACGACCACGCCCTGTCGACGCTGTTCGGACCGCTGGCCCGGCAGGCGCTGGCGATCTATCCGCTCCTCCCGGGCGGCTCGGTGCCGCGCGACGGCGCCGACATCATCGGTGACGGCCTGTTCTACGAGGGCGCCCGCACCCTCGCCCGCGCGGCCTCGGCACGCGATCCGCACGTGTTCCGCTACCTGTTCACCGAGCCGGTGCACGGCCATCCGCCGCGCCATGCCGACGAGATCCGTCCGGTGTTCGGCACCATGGGCCCCGACGCGACGCCGCAGCAACACGCGCTGTCGGAAGCGATGATGACGGCGTGGACCCGGTTCGCCGCCACCGGCGACCCGAACGGTTCCGGCCTGCCACCCTGGCCGCGGGCGGACGGCCCGGATGATCCCTACCTCTCGTTCGGGCTCGGCATCGTCGCCGCGCACGGCTTCCGCACCGAGGCCCTCGACTTCATGCAGCACGCCCGTCCCGGCGGCTGATCCCGGCGCCGGGACCAGCCCTCCGGGCCGGCTCAGGCGGCCTTCACCTCGGCGACGAAGCTGTTCACCTGGCAGGTCAGGCGCTCGGCCTGCCGCGACAGGTGCCCGGCCGCACCCAGCACCTGCTCGGCCGCGGCACCCGTGCCGCTGGCGGCGAGGCTCACGCCGGAAATGTTGGTGGTCACCTCCCGTGTGCTTCCCGCGGTCAGCTGCACGTTGCGGGCGATCTCCGCGGTCGAGGCGCCCTGCTGCTGCACCGAGGCGGCGATCGCGTTGGCGATCACGCTGACCTCGCCGATGGTGGCGGTGATCGACTGGATCGCACCCACCGCCTCCTGCGTGGCGGCCTGGATCTGCGCGATCTGGCTCGACACCTCGTCGGTGGCGCGCGCGGTCTGCTGCGCCAGGCTCTTCACCTCCGACGCCACCACCGCGAAACCCTTGCCGGCGTCCCCCGCCCGCGCCGCCTCGATGGTCGCGTTCAGCGCCAGCAGGTTGGTCTGCCCGGCGATGGAGGTGATCAGCCCGACCACGTCGCCGATCCGCGCCGCACCCTCGGCCAGGGCCTGCACGATGCCGTCGGTGCGGCCGGCATCCAGCACCGCACGCTCCGTCACCTTGGCCGCCTGACCGACCTGCCGGCCGATCTCGGCGATGGAGCAGGCGAGCCTGTCCGCCGCCGCCGCCACGATCTGCACGCCGGAGTTGGCTTCCTCGGCCGCGGCCGCCACCGCCGCCGCGCGCGTGTTGGTGTGGCCCGCGGTTTCCTCCATCGAGCGCGCGGTCGCTTCCAGCTCGGTCGAGGACGAGGACAACTGGCACACCAGCCCGCCCACCTGCGACTCGAAGCTGCCGACGCACCCTGCGATCAGGGCGGCACGCCGCTCCCGCGCGGCGCGACCCGCTTCCGCCTCGGCGGACAGCGTTTCCGCTGCCAGCGCGTTGCTGCGGAACACCTCGACCGCGCGGGCCATGTCGCCGATCTCGTCGCTGTCGAGACGCCCCTGCACCTCGACCGCCTTGTCGCCGGCAGCGAGACGGGTCATCGCCTGCGTCATCGTGGTCAGCCTCCGGACGATGCCGCGGCCGATCACCACCGCCAGCAGGACGCCCAGCAGCAGCGAGATCCCGGCGATCAGCTCGCCCAGGTGGGACGCGTGTCGGACGATGGCGCCGCTCCTGTGGCTCGCCGTGTCGAACCGGCCGGTCAGCGCCGCCTCCGCACGCTCGAGCTGGCGCTGGATGATCGCGATCTGGGGCAGCAGCTCGCCGGCATAGATCGCCTCGCTCGAGGTGCGGGCGTCGGAAAAGTCCGAGAACGCCTGGCTGTAGGTGGACAGGTCGCCGTCGAGCTGGCCCACCAGCGCCTTGATGCCGGGCGGCGCCAGGTGGTTCTGGCGCAGGAGCGAGGCTTCCGCCGCCTTCACGCTGGCCGCGAAGGCGGCAGGACCCTGCGGATCGAAGGTCGCGAGGTAGCGCCAGCTGGCGACCCGGACCAGGAGCATGTTGCGCTCCAGCCCCGCGGCGGCGTCCATCACCGGCTGCGGCAGGCTGGCCTGGCCGCTGGCGGTGAACAACTGCTCACTGTCCGTGGTGAGCTGGTCGCCGCCGCTGAGCAGCGCCGCGCGGTTGTCGATTGCAGTCGCGGCCGACTGCCGGTAGCGGTTGAAGATGTCGTCGTGGTCCTTCAGCAGCGCCAGGATCGCCCGGTAGGTGTCGCGCTCCGGCGCCGAGGCGGTGGCGGCCACGGACTGCTTCAGCAGCAGCCCGACCTGGTTCCGGCTGTCCTGCTGCAGGCGCAGCGTGGCGGCGTCCGGCTCGATCCGGTAGCGCGTTTCCGCGCCGCTGAGCGCCTCGACCAGGCGGGCGATGGTCAGCACGCGGCGCATGTTCACCGACATGTCGGTCATCAGCCGCGCCTGCCTGCCGACGCCGGACACCTGGTAGATGCCGAACCCGGCCACCCCCAGGGTCAGCGCGACCAGCAGCCCGAACCCCAGGGTGATGCGCGTGCGCACCCGCAAACGGTTCCGTGTCATGCGCCTGCCCTCATTGTCAGCCGGGGCATCATCCGGTCGGCCGGTTAACTGTTCGTTACGTGACGCGGCCCGGCTCGAAACTTCTCCCGCTCCCGCGACTTCCTGTCTGGCTGCACGGGGAGCGCACGTTGGAACTGCGGTACGCCTACAACACCAACGGAACCGTCCACCACCGGATGACGGACGCCGTCTCCCTGGTCGCCGACAGCGGATACGACGGGATCGCCCTGACCCTGGACCACGCTTGTCTCGACCCGATGGCGGAGGGCTGGGAACGGCGGACGGAAGCCCTGGCCGGCCAGTTGCGGCGCCTCGGGCTCGGCTGCGTCATCGAGTCCGGCGCCCGGTTCCTGCTCGACCCGCGCGACAAGCACCAGCCGACCCTGGTCAGCGCCACCGGCGAGGCCCGGGACCACCGCCTCGCCTTTCTGCGCCGCTCGCTCGACATCGGCGCGATGCTGCAGGCCGAGGCGATGTCGTTCTGGGCCGGATCGCCGAAGCCGGAGGTCAGGCCGCAGGACGCCTGGGACTGGCTGCGCGCCGGGGTGGAGCAGGTGCTGGCGCACGCCGACCGCGTGGGCGTGACGGCGGCGATGGAGCCGGAGCCGGAGATGATGATCGCCACGGTGGACCATTTCCGCCAGTTGCACGACCTGTTCTCGTCGCTCCGCCTGGCCCTCGACCTCGGCCACGTCATGGTGACGCAGGAGCGGGTGCCGCAGGACGCGGTGCGCGAGTTCGCCGCCGAACTCGGCACCGTGTCGATCGAGGACATGAAGCGCGGCGACCACGTCCACCTCGCCTTCGGCGACGGCGACATGGACATCCCCGCCTGCCTCGACGCGCTGGAAGCGGTCGGCTTCTCCCGCCTGGTCTGCGTCGAGCTGTCCTCGGACAGCGGGCGCGCCGACCGCATGGTGCCGGACGCCCGTCGCTGGCTCGCCGCCTGCCGCGGCTGAGCCGGCCGCCCAAGCGCAGGGGTCAGCCCAGCGTCGGCATCACGAACTCGGCGCCGGCGCGGATGCCGGCGGGCCAGCGCGCGGTCACCGTCTTCAGCCTGGTGAAGAACCGGATGCCTTCCGGCCCGTGCATGTGGTGGTCGCCGAACAGCGACGCCTTCCAGCCGCCGAAGGAATGGAACGCCATCGGCACCGGGATCGGCACGTTCACCCCCACCATGCCGGCCTGCACCCCGTGCGCGAAGGCGCGCGCGCTGTCGCCGTCCCGGGTGAAGATGGCGGTCCCGTTGCCGAACTCGTTCTCGTTGACCACCCGGAGCGCCGCGTCGAAGTCCGGCACACGCACCACCCCCAGCACCGGGCCGAAGACCTCCTCCTTGTAGATGCGCATGGCGGTGGTCACGCGGTCGAACAGCGTGCCGCCGATGAAGAACCCGTTCCCGTAGCCCTGCAGCTTCAGCCCGCGCCCGTCCACAACCAGCTCGGCCCCTTCCCCCACGCCGAGGTCGACATAGCCGGACACCCGGTCGAGATGGGCGCGCGTGACCAGCGGCCCCATCTCGACCCCCGGCTCGGTGCCGGCGCCGATGCGCAAGCTCCGCACGCGCGGCGCCAGGGTCTCGACCAGCCGGTCCGCCACCGGTCCCACCGCCACCGCCACCGAGATCGCCATGCAGCGCTCCCCGGCCGAGCCGTAGGCGGCCCCCATCAGCGCGTCCGCGGTCCTGTCCAGATCGCAGTCAGGCATCACCACGGCATGGTTCTTCGCCCCGCCCAGCGCCTGCACCCGCTTGCCCGCGGCGATCCCGGTCTGCTGGATGTACCGCGCCACCGGCGTCGAGCCAACGAAGCTCACCGCCTGGATGTCCGGATGGCGCAGCAGGGCGTCCACCACCTCCTTGTCGCCGTGCACCACCTGCAGCACCCCTGCCGGCAGCCCGGCCTCCGCGAGCAGCTCGGCCAGCAGCAGCGAGGCGGACGGGTCGCGCTCGGACGGCTTCAGGATGAAGCAGTTCCCGGCCACCAGCGCCATCGGCATCATCCACAGCGGCACCATGACGGGGAAGTTGAACGGCGTGATCCCGGCCACCACGCCGAGCGGCTGTCGCATCGACCAGGCGTCGACGTCGCGCCCGGCCTGCTCGGTGTAGTCGCCCTTCAGCAGCTCCGGCGCCCCGGTGGCGTACTCGACCACCTCCATGCCGCGGGTGACCTCGCCCAGGGCGTCGGACAGCACCTTGCCGTGCTCGGCGGTGACGATCGCCGCCAGCGCCCCGGCGTTGCGCTCCAGCAGGTCGCGGAACCGGAACATCACCCGGGCGCGCGCCAGCGGCGGCGTCGCCGCCCAGCCGGGAAACGCCGCCTTCGCCGCCCCTACCGCGTCGTCCACGTCGCCCGCCGTGCCCAGCACCACCTGCCGCGCCACCGCGCCGGTCGCCGGGTCGAACACGTCGGACCGCCGCGTGCCGCGTCCTTCGGTCCGGCTGCCGCCGATGTGGTGCTGGACGAGGTCCATGGAAACGCTCCTGTCAGTACGGAAGGTGGGCGTGGTCGGGGTCCATGGTGAACCGCCATTGCCGCGCCGGCCCCGCCATCACGTTGAGGTAGTACAGGTCGAACCCGTGCGGCGCGCCCACCGGATGATAGCCGCGCGGCACCAGCACCACGTCGCGGTCGCCCACCGCCATCGTCTCGTCCAGCGACCGGTCGGGGGTGTAGACGCGCTGCACGGCGAAGCCGGCGCCGCGCCGCAGGCGGTGGTAGTACGTTTCCTCCAGGCAGGTCTCGTCCGGGCCCGCGGTGTCGTGCTTGTGCGGCGGGTAGCTCGACCAGTGCCCGCCCGGCGTGACCACCTCCACCACCAGCAGCGACTCCGCCTCCGCGGTGTCGGGCAGGATGTTGCGCACGAACCGGGCGTTGGTGCCGGTGCCGCGGGTCAGCGTGCCGACCGCGTCCGGCGGGATCACCCGCGGCGGCAGCCTGCCCGTCGCCGGCGCGGCGCAGATCGCCAGCTCGACCGCCTCCTCCGCCTCGACCCGCCAGTCGAGCCGCGGCGGCAGGTAGGCCGACCACGGGCTGCCCTCGAACGGGCTCCGGCGCTCGCCGAGCAGCCCGAGAT
>CAXUEL010000026.1:0-16924 GCA_964249915.1 uncultured Acetobacteraceae bacterium
CCGACCTCCCGCACCGCCCCCCAGAGCGCCCCCCCCGCGCCGCGCACGGAGCCGCCCCCGGACTCCCGGCGGGACGCCCTCGCCGCCGCCGCCCCCACCCCGATCTACACCACCAACAACGGCGTGGTGAGCGCGCAGCCGATCACCCTGCTGCGCAACGTCGCCTCGTTCCACCGCGGGGTCGAGCCGTCGGTCGAGAGCCACGTCAACACCGAGCCGACCTTCGACGTGTACGCCGCGGTGCAGGACCGCGACCTCGGCTCGGCGGCGGCCGAGATCAACCGCGCCGTGGCCCTGGAAACCAAGCACATCCAGCCCGGCGACAAGGTGCTGGTGCGCGGCCAGATCGAGAGCATGAACAGCGCCTTCACCCATATCGAGATCGGCCTCGGCGTCGCCGTGATCGCGGTCTACCTGCTGATGGTGCTGAACTACCAGGACTGGGGCGACCCGTTCGTGGTGCTGAGCGCGCTGCCGCTGGTGTTCTCGGGCATCGTGTTCTCGTTGTTCATCACCCACACCACCTTCTCGATCGCCTCGCTGATGGGGGCGATCATGAGCGTGGGGGTGGCGTCGGCGAACTCGATCCTGCTGGTGACCTTCGCCCGCGAGCACCGCGAGCAGACCGGCTGCTCGGCGATCGAGGGCGCGATCGCCGCCGGCGAGGCCCGGCTGCGCCCGGTGCTGATGACGGCGGGCGCCATGGTGGTCGGGCTGATCCCGATGGCGCTCAACCTGGGGCAGGGCGGCGAGCAGAACGCGGCGCTGGCGCGGGCGGTGATCGGCGGCATCACCGTCGGCACCTGCTCCACGCTGTTGTTCGTGCCGTTTCTCTATACATTGCTGCGCAGTGGGCCGGTCCGGTCTCCGGAGGACTACGTATGAACCCCGCCGACGATCCGCGCAGGCCGGGACGCGACGATCACGACGCCGCGCACGACGATCACGGCGCCGGTTCGGAGGACAACTCCGCCGCAAAGGGCGTACCCCCGTCGGCACGCGACAAGCGCGAGCCCGACCCGGACGACCGGAAGCAGAAGGACAAGGAGGAGCAGGAGCCGCCACCGCCGCCTCCGCCGCGCCGCTACGGCCTGTTCGTCGCGATCCCGCTGGCGCTGCTGATCGCCTGGGGCGTGTACAGCCACTGGCAGCAGTCGAACTCCGCCTCCACCACGCTGTCGCAGTCCCAGCACGAGGTGCCGGACGTGGAGGTGGCGAAGGCGAAGAAGACGACCGACGTCGCCGCGACCTCGCTGCCGGGGCAGACCGTGGCCTTCGCCTCGGCCGACCTGTACGCGCGCGCCACCGGCTTCATCGGCCAGCGCTACGTCGACATCGGCAGCCGGGTGAGGAAGGGCGACCTGCTGCTCAAGATCGCGGCTCCCGACCTGGACCAGCAGCTGGAGCAGGCGCAGGCCCAGCTCGGCCAGATCCAGGCGCAGCTCACCCAGGCGCAGGCCAGCCTCAAGCAGGCGCAGGCGACGTCGAAGAACGCCCAGATCAACAGCGCCCGCTCGCAGATCCTGGCGGCGGAAGGCTGGGGCACCGTGCAGGACCGCGACACCCAGGTCACCAACTTCAACGTCAGCACGCAGAGCGTCGGCAGCGCGCAGGCCGGGATCGGCGTCGCGGTGGCCAACGTGCGCGCCCAGCAGGCGACGGTGGACCGTCTGGTGGCGCTGGTCGGGTTCGAGAACGTGGTGGCCCCGTTCGACGGCGTCATCACGCAGCGCAACGTCGACGTCGGCACCCTGGTGCAGAGCGACACCAACAGCGGCACCACCCTGCTGCACATCGACCAGGACGACGTGCTGCGCTGCCAGGTCTACGTGCCGCAAAGCCAGTTCGTCGGCATCCATGACGGGCTGCCGGCGCACGTCACCGTGCCCGAGCTGCCAGGGGAGGTGTTCAAGGCGGTGGTGTCGCGGTTCTCCACCTCGCTGGCGCAGAACTCCCGCTCCGAGCTGGTCGAGGTCGACATCGACAACCGCGCGCACAAGCTGAGCTCCGGCCTGTTCGTCACCGTGTCGTTCGACGTGCAGCGTCCCGAGCCGCTGGTGGTGATCCCCGACGCGGCGCTGATCTTCGACGCCGCCGGCCTGCACGTCGCAGTGCTTGATGGCGACAAGGTGTCGATGCGCCCGATCGTCATCAACCGCGACACCGGCACCGAGGCCGAGCTGGGGCACGGGCTGCAGGGCGGCGAGCAGGTGATCGTCAACCCGCCGACCGACCTGGTGCAGGGCCAGACGGTGCACCTGAAGCAGCAGGGCGGGGACAAGAAGCCGGCCGACGGCAAGAAGGCGACCGGCTGACCGTTCCCCCGAGCCCGGGAGGAGCGGTCAGCCCTTGTGGGCGTGGCCGACGGCGCGGATGCGACGCACCCGGCCGGAACGGCCCACGGCGCTCGGGGCAGAGCAAGTCTCGTAGCTGGCCGGCTGGACGATGTCCTTGGCCTCCGCATAGCCGCCCAGGTCGGACGCCCCCTGCAGCACCGAGACCTCGTCGAACATGCTGATGCGCTGCTGGCAGAACGCGGTGCCGGCCTTCAGCCCGCGCTCCGACTGCACGTTGGCGAGCTGGGT
This sequence comes from uncultured Acetobacteraceae bacterium, assembly GCA_964249915.1. GTDB lineage: Bacteria > Pseudomonadota > Alphaproteobacteria > Acetobacterales > Acetobacteraceae > Lichenicola. Next base: position 2,586 of record CAXUEL010000026.1, read on the forward strand.
GATGTAGTCGTCGTGCGCGACCTGCGCGCCGCGGCCATAGGTGCTGCGGAAATACCCGTTCAGGGCGGTCTCCTGCGCGGTCAGGTCCGGGCGGAACTTCTCGACGAAGGCGTTGTAGCGCTCCTGGGCGTTGCAGGACAGCGCCGTCACCATCAGCTCGCTCTTCAACCCCTGCACGTCGAAGGCCTCGCGCGCCGACGAGATGCCGCACTGGCCGGCGGCGACAGCCTGTCCGCCGAGAAGCGTGGCGACCGCGGCTGAAGCTGCGACACGCCTCATGAGCAACGACATGGTGTTCTCCGAAGCCGAAACCGTGGTGGTGAAGAGGTCGAACATCCGAGTCGCTGATTCCCGCTCATCCACCGGCTGAAGCTGCCGCCGTAAGATGCGGTTTCGCAAGCATAATTCGGACCCATGCTCGGTGATGACCACAGCCTGTGGCCAAACTGCATCGGTTCGCCGAAGAACGCCATCAGGTGTCCACGCGGGTGATCTAGCGCCGCAACCCGTGCCCGGCAAGCATCCGCCTTCCTCGCCCCCCACGGGTCCCTCCGGGCAGGGCGACGCCGTCGGATGCCCGGGGTCGCGGCCGGTCTTCCGCCGCGCCGGCTTTTGCCCTAAGGCATCCTCCCGCGCGGGAGGTCCGAATCCCGGCGCGATCCTCGGAGCTGTGTGAGTGCACGTGCGAGCTGCTGCATCCGTCCTGTTGACCGGCCTGCTGATCGCCGGCTGCGCGAACAGGCCGCCGCCGGCCCCGGCGGCGGCGATCGCCCCCGACCCGTTCGGCTACCAGAAGCGTTCCGCCGTCTGCACCGTGAGCCCGGTGGCGCCCGGCGCCGCCGGAGGCAGCGTGACCATGGCGGTCCGCTCCGACGACGGGCTGTGCGCGGTCGCGGTGTCGCAGCCGGACGGGACCGCCTACGCGTCGTTCCTGCTGCAGGACCTGCCGGAGCACGGCAAGGCCTTCATCCACAACTACAACAACCAGACCCTGGTCGACTACACGGCGACCACCGCCTATGCCGGCCCCGACGGCTTCACCGTCAGCCTGGTGCCGAGCGGCGGCGGCCCGCGTACCCTGCTGCACGTGTCGGCCAGCGTGGACGCGACCGGCGTCGTGCGTCCGGCCGTCGTGACGCCCTACGCGGCACCCGCCAAGGGCAGCACGCACAGGACCACCAGACGGTCGCACCGCAAGGTCGTCAAGAAGACCACCCAGACGTCCTGAACGCCGCGGGACCGGGTCAGGCGGCCCTGGTCCCGGTCAGCGCCAGCAGCGCGTCGCGTCCCATCCGGGTGCAGAACGGGCCGAACCCTTCCTCCGGCAGGCCCCGCAGCGCCCAGGCCTCGAACAGCGGCGCGAAGGCGTCGCCGAGGCCGGCCTGCGGCACCCGCTCCAGCAGCCGGAACGACAGGGTGTGGCCGTCGAAGTCGCCGCCGACATAGATCGCGTAGTGCCCGGGGATGCGGCCGACCAGCCCGATGTCGCCGGCATAGGAGCGGGCGCAGCCGTTCGGGCAGCCGGTGATGCGCAGGCTGATCCGCCGGTCCTGCAGGCCGTGCCGGCGCAGCAGCCCGTCCAGGGTGGCGACGATCGGCTCGCGCACCCGCTCGGCCTCGGTCAACGCCAGGCCGCAGGTCGGCAGGGCGGGGCAGGCGAGGGCGAAGCGCGAGAAGGTGGATAGCGCGCTCGCCGGCACCACGCCGTGCCCGGCCAGAACCGCGTCGATCGCGTCCCGGTCCTCCGGACGTATGTTGGACAGCAGCACGTCCTGCTGCGCCGTCATCACCGGATCGGCGCGGTAGCGCTGCACCACCTCGCGCAGCGCCGTGCGCAGCGCGACCGCCGCGGTGTCCCCGATCCGTCCCGACGGCACCGGCACCCCCAGCCACCACAGCCCGTCGCCCTGCTCGTGCCAGCCGAGCAGCTCGGGGATGTGCAGCCGGCCGAACGGACGCGGCGCTTCCAGCACCTCGCCGTAATAGGAGTCGAGCGTGCGCTTCACCCACTCCAGGCCATGGTCCTCGACCACGTATTTGAGCCGGGCACGCCGGCGGTCGGTGCGGTCGCCGTGGTCGCGCTGCAGCCGGATCACCGCCTCGACCACCGCGAGCAGCCGGTCGGGACCTATGAAGCAGATCGGCGAGGCCAGGCGCGGAAAGGTGTCGGCGCGGTTGTGCGTCATGCCGAGCCCGCCGCCGAGCGCGATGTTGTAGCCCTGCAGCCGGTCCGCGTCGTCGAACAGGGCGATCGCGGCCAGGTCGTTGGAGAGCACGTCGGCGCTGTTGTCCTCGGGAACCGCCAGGCCGATCTTGAACTTCCGCGGCAGATAAGTCGGGCCGTACAGCGTCTCGGTCTCGTCGTACCCGGCGACCGGCTCCTCGTCGAGGAAGATCTGGTGGTAGCCGCGGCTGCGCGGCAGCAGCGCCGCCGACAGCATGTCCGCGTCCTCGCGCAGCCTGTCGTGGCGCGGGTCGCGACGCGGCGCCGCGGTGGTCATCAGGTTGCGCACCACGTCGCCGCAGGCGGACAGAGTGGTCAGCAGGGTGTGGTTGATGGCGGCGATCGAGGGCTTGAGCTCGCCCTTCAGGATGCCGTGGAACTGGATGCCCTGGCGCGTGGTGATTCGCAGCGTGCCGTTGGCGTGGTCGTCCGCCAGCCGGTCCAGCCCGAGATACTGCTCGGCCGTCAGCACGCCGCCCGGCATGCGGACCCGGACCATGAACTGGTAGTCCTTCTCAAGCTTCTGCTGCTTGAGCGCGGTCGCGGTGTCGCGGTCGAACTGCTCGTAGCTGCCGTGGAACTTGAGCAGGTTGTAGGCATCCTCGCTGACCTGGACGCCGCCCTCCGCCAGCTCGGCGGCCAGCCGCCCGCGCAGGCCCTGGCTGCCCTGCTTGAGGGTCTCGACGCCGGTCGGCTTCTTGGGCACGGGAACGGTCTGGTCGGGCACGGGCGATGATCCTGGAAAAACCGGGAGCCGAGGCTCCGGTCGAACGATGTCGGACGGCTCTTATTGGGCGGTCGGCTGCCTCGCCATGTCGCCGCGACCCGGCCCGACGAACGCGGTCCGGCCTGGTCCGGCAGCGATGGGTAAGCCGGTCGCCGCGGCATCCTGCTCGAACTCGGGCGCGGCCTGGCCCGGCTGGATGGTCATGGAAGCGTTCCTCGGGCCGCCGTCGATCGCGAGGGCCGCACCTGGTGACAACGAACCGACGCGGCAAACGATCAGGCGGCGAAGGCCGAGTCAACCACGACGCGACGCCGTGGTTCGATCAAAGCGCAAGACGCCGCCGCGCCGGTCCATGTCATATGGAGAAGCTGATCGGCTCTGCCAGGGGGCGTCGCAGGCCGGCGCCCTCGGCGCGGCGCACCAGGTCGTCCAGGGTCAGCTCGTGCAGCTGCGCGCGCAGGCTGTCGTCGAACCGGCGCCAGGTCGGCTCGACCACGCGTGCGAACAGGTCCCCCACCGGCCCGTCCTCGCCGGCGGCGTCCTCCGACACCGCCACCTCGACCACCTCGCTCAGGCGGATGTCTCGACGCGGCCGGCCGAGGCGGTAGCCGCCGCGCGGCCCGCGCACGCTTTCCAGCAGCGACGAGCGCGACAGGCCCTGCAGCAGCGGCTCGATGCCGCGGCGCGCCAGCCCGGCGCGCTCCGCGATGTCGGCGGCGCTGACCGTGCCGGCGCGCCCGGCATGGAACGCCACGTCCAGCATGATGAGCACCGCGATCATCGCCCTGTCACGCCGAAGCAGCATCCGGTCCTCCGTTCGGTCGCGACGCGATCCGCGGCCACGGCACGATCGATGCATAGCAGGAAGGCCGCCGCTTATCCACGATGCTGATCGGTGCTATGACAACCGCATGTCACGAAAACACATGGCGGCCACCGACGCCGCCGCGCCGGAGTTCGCCGCCCCGCGCGGCCGCATCTACGGCAGCATCGTCGAGACGGTCGGCGGCACCCCGCTGGTCGCGCTGCCGCGGCTGACGCGGGAGGACGAGCTGCCGGCCCGGATCGCCTGCAAGCTGGAGTTCTTCAACCCGCTCGGCTCGGTCAAGGACCGGATCGGCGCCGCCATGCTGCTGACCGCGGAGCGCGAGGGCAGCATCACCCCGGGCCGCACCGTGCTGGTGGAGCCGACCTCCGGCAACACCGGGATCGCGCTCGCCTTCGTCGCCGCCTCGCGCGGCTACCGGCTGATCGTGACCATGCCGGAAGGCGCCTCGATCGAGCGGCGCAAGATGCTGCGGCTGATGGACGTGCAGCTCGAGCTCACCCCGTCGCGGCTCGGCATGGCCGGCGCCATCGCCCGCGCCCGCGAGATCCTGGCCGACACCCCGGACTCCTGGATGCCGCGACAGTTCGACAACCCGGCCAACCCGGACATCCACGCCGCCACCACGGCGGAGGAGATCTGGGCCGACACCGGCGGCGACGTCGACATCGTGGTGGCCGGCATCGGCACCGGCGGCACCGCCACCGGCATCGCCCGCGCGCTCAAGCCGCGCCGCCCCGGCCTGCTGGTGTACGGCGTGGAGCCGACCGAGAGCGCGGTGCTGAACGGCGACGAGCCGGGCCCGCACGGCATCCAGGGCATCGGCCCCGGCTTCTGTCCCGGCGTGCTGGAGCTGGACAGCCTGGACGGCGTGCTCACCGTGTCGGAGCGCGAGTCGATCGCCGCCGCCCGACGCTGCGCACGCCTGGAAGGCCTGCCGATCGGCATCTCGTCGGGTGCCGCGCTGCACGCCGCCCTGGTGCTGGCACGCAGGCCGGAGCACAGGGACAAGCAGATCGTGGTGATCGTGCCCTCCTTCGCCGAGCGCTACCTGTCGACCTCCCTGTTCGCCGGGCTCGGCTGACAACCCGAGCCACGCGTCGACCCGGGACGGACGCCGCGAGCCGCTGCGCCGGCCGGCGGCATCCTGCACGTGCGGCACCCAGGCTGCCGGCAGGGAGGGCAGCCGGGTCGGGTGCTGCCGTCCCCCGGGCACGGGCGTGCGGCACGACCTGCCGGGCCTGGCCGCGGCGGGGCGTAGTTTAGCGGGACGGCAGCGCTACTACCGCGCGTCGGCCCGGTCGAACAGCTCCGCCACCCTGGTCCGCTCGATCTTGCCGCTCGCGTTCAGCTCGTAGCGTTCGACCTGACGGAACTGCGTCGGCACGTGCGTCGGCGGCAGCAGGTCCGCGCAGCGCCTCCGCACCACGGCCGGATCCAGCGTACGCCCGGAGCGGGTCCTGAACGTCGCCACCAGGCGCGGCATGGCATGGCCGACCGAGACCACGGCGCAGGCCTCGACCTCGTCGATCGTCAGCAGCGCCGCCTCGACGTCGCCGAGCTCGATCCTGACGCCGCTGATCTTGACCTGCTGGTCGAGCCTGCCGCGAAACGTCATCGCCCCGGTGACGACGTCGAGCGTGACCAGGTCCCCGGTCCGGTAGAACGGCACGATGCGGTCGTCGATCGGCAGCCTCGCGAACGGGTCCGCCACCGGCGGCCGCAGGTAGCCGTCCGCGACCTGGGCGCCGCCCACGGCGAGCGTGCCGGTCGCCTCGTCGCCGTCCCGGCTGGCGCCCTCGACCAGGAACAGGACGTTGTCGAGGGGCGCGCCGAGCTCGATCCCGGCCGGCGGCGGCTCGCGCGGCACCAGCCAGTTCGCGACCGCGAGCGTGGTTTCCGCAGGACCGTACGAGTTGCGCAGTGCGCAGCCCGGCAGGAGCGCGTGGAACCGCACCGCGAGCGCCGCACCCCAGGCCTCGCCGCCGCAGAACACCAGTCGCAGCCGGCTGGCCTCGGCGAAGCCGGGCTGCTCCAGCAGGACCGCGAGCAGGCTCGGCACGAAGCCCGCGATCGTGACCGCCTGCTCGACCATCAGGCGCGCGGCCAGACGCAGGTCGAAGAACCGCGCCTGCTCCAGCACCACGACCACGGCGTCGGAGGACAGCGGAAACGCGAGCTCCCAGACATGCACGTCGAACGCGAGCGACGTCTTGAACAGCACGCGGTCGACGTCGTCCGGCTGCACCATCCGGCGCATCGCGGCGAGGCGGCTGGACAGCGCGCGGTGCCCGACCAGGATCGCCTTGGGCACCCCGCTGGTCCCGGACGTGTGGGCGACGTAGCAGCACGGAGCGGGGACGGCTCCGGCGGAAGCCGTTCGTTCCAGCACCGTCAGCTCGCGGCCGCAGACGGGCAGCGTGCGCGCCGGCCGGTAGCCCTCCGGCCGCAGTCCGGCCTGGTCGGTGACGATCGCCTCGGGTCGGCAGACCTCGATCATGGCCGCGATCCGGGCCGCCGGAAGCTCGGTCGCGATCGGCACGTAGGTCGCCCCGCGGCACCAGACGCCGAGCACCGCCTGCACCATGGCGGCGGACCGCGTGATCGCGACCCCGACCCGTCCGGCCGGCAGCAGGCCGGCGAGCCGGCGCGCGCCACCGAGCAGATCGTCGCCGGTGAGCGTGCACGCGTCCGACACCAGGCGCGGGCGGTCGCCGGTACGCCCGAGCGAGCGCGCGATCGCCTGCCAGACGTCGTCGTCCGCGACCGCGCAGCGCGGACCCTCCAGGAGCCAGGCGGGGCCGCCCGGCGTCGCGACCAGGCGCGGCGTCATGCGGCGTCGACGACCGGTGCCAGACGCTTGGAGATCGCAGCGGCGAGGTCCGCGGACCGGGTGCCGATCAGCGTGTAATGGTCGCCCGGGACGACGTCGACCGTGAGGTTCCGGACCAGGGGCCGCCAGACCCGCGCGGGGTCGAAGTCGAACAACGGGCTGATGTGCGACGCGCGGAAGAACGCGACCTCGCACGCCTGCGCGGTTGGCCGGTAGCGCTTCTCGGCGACCTCGATCGCGTGCCTGACCCGGAGCACCGCATCGGGCATCGCCGCGTCCGGGTCGCTGATCCGCGTCTCGAGGCCGAACCGCACGCGCAGCCGAAGCCTCAGGTTGCGCAGCCGCCTGGCGAGCGTCGCGCGACGCGCCCCTGCCGGCACGCGCAGCATGATCCTCGCATGCAGCCAGAAGCGCGACACCGACAAGCCCGGGTCCGGATAGGTGTCGATCATCCCGAGGAAGCCGACCCGGCGGCCGCGGGCCGCGAGGTGGCGCGCCATCTCGAACGCGACCAGGCCGCCGGACGAGTATCCCGCCAGCAGGATCGGACCGGAGGGCCGCAGGCGCGCCACCTCGTCGGCGTAGCGTCGCGCCATCGCCTCGACCGTCCGGTCGGGGGACGTGCCGTCGAAGCCGGAGGCCTGGATGCCGTAGACCCGAAGGTCGGGGCCGAGCTGCCGTGCCAGGTCCCGCAGCTCGATCGCGCTGCCGCCGACGCCGTGCACCAGGAACAGCGCGTGGCGCGCCGCGCCGCCGCGGAGCACGATGGTCGAGGACGCGTCGGCAAGCTCGTCGCCGCCACCGAGGAGGGCCGCCATGCCGCGCGGCGTCGGCGAGTTGTAGATCGCCTGCACCGACAGCTCGAGGCCGGTCCTGCGCTCGATCTCGAGGATCAGCGAGATCGCCGCCATGGACGAGCCGCCGATCTCGAAGAAGTCGTCGTCCGGCCCGACCGCGCCGCACTCGAGCACGGTGGCGAACAGCCGGCACAGCTCGTCGAGCCCCAGCGCCGCGTCCGGCGCGTCGTCGTCCTCGTCGCGCCGCGCCAGCACCGCGCTCATCGATCCGGTCCGAGGGCGCAGCCCGGGCGATCGGGCACGCCACCCATGCAGAGCTCCGCCCCCGTCCTGGCGGCTCCGGCGTGGAGGGTCGGTCCAGCCCCCAGCCCGTCGAGCCAGTTCCGGAGCAGCGTTGCGGCGTTGGCGCTCCACCGCTCGGGCGCGAGCGCGTCGTGCGGCAGCGCCGGGAAGCCGCGCCCGCCCGCCGCGCCGTCCCGCCGCTCGACATCGCACCGGAACCGCGCGAGCCGCTCGGTGCCGCACGCGTTCAGCGTGGCCGCCGGCACCCCCGGCCAGCACGGCGTCAGCCCGCGCAGGTGACGGTCCACGTCGCGACGATGCTCGGCCAGCAGCGTGCGGGGCGCGTATTCCGGATGCCCCTGCAGGTGCAGCGTCGTGGCCGAGCGTCGCCGGACGAACACGTCGACGTCGTCGTCGCATGAGCGCGCCAGGACGCGGTAGCCACGCGCTGCGAGCGCGTCCTCGTCCAGCGTGTTCCAGCGCGAATGCGGCATGTCGAACCGCTGGGCCATGCCGTGCGTCAGCGGGTCGTCGCAGGCGAGGTCGGAGCGGAACACGCCAAGGCGCTTGTGCTGCAGGCGGGTGCGCCGGATGCCGTCGAAATGCAGCACGCTCGCGTGGGCGGCGAGGCAGGACAGCACGCACGGCAGCGACTGCCGCTCCGCCCAGTCGAACAGCGTGCACAGGCCGGGCCAGAACGGCTCGTCCTCCAGCCGGACGGCGGTCGGCTCGGCGCCGGTGACGATCAGGCCGTCGATCGGCACCGAGCGGACCAGCAGGTCCCACGGCAGGACCTCGCCGGCGCAGGCGACCGGGGGCCTGCCCGGCAGCGTCGCCGGGTGCAGACGGACCCGTCCCGCCCGCGCAGCACCCTCGAACAGCCGGGCGAACAGCCGGGTGGTCCGGTCGAAGCTCGTGTCCGGCGCGTTGTTGACCAGCGCGAGGTTGATCATCGTGCAGCACATCCGACGGCCACGAGCGCCTGGTCGAGGTCGGCGAGGATGTCGTCCACGTGCTCAATGCCGATCGCGAGCCGCACCGTTTCGGGCGTGACGCCGGCGGCGGCGAGCTCGGATGCGGCCAGCTGCCGGTGGGTGGTCGAGGCGGGGTGGGTCGCGAGCGACTTCGCGTCGCCCAGGTTGACCAGGCGCCGGAACATCAGCAGCGCGTCGAGGAAGCGCCTGCCCGCCTCGAACCCGCCGCGGACCCCGAAGGTCAGCAGCGCCGGGCAGCGGCCGCCGAGGTAGCGCTCGGCGCGCGCATGGTGCGGGCTGTCGGCGAAGCCGGCATAGTTGACCCACTCGACCTGGGCGTGGCTGCGGAGATGGTGGGCGACGCGTCTGGTGTTCTCGACGTGCCGCTCGATCCTGAGCGGCAGCGTTTCAAGGCCCTGCAGGATCAGGAAGGCGTTGAACGGCGACAGCGTCGCCCCGGTGTTGCGCTGCCAGACGGTGCGGCAGCGCGCGACGTAGGCCGCACGCCCGAACTGCTCGGTGTAGACCACGTCGTGGTACGACGGCTCGGGACGGCTGAGCATGGGAAACCGGTCGGCGTGCTCGGCCCAGGGGAAGCGGCCGGCATCGACGATCATGCCGCCCATCGAGGTGCCGTGGCCGCCGATGAACTTGGTGAGCGAATGGATCACCACGTCGGCGCCGTGGTCGATCGGCCGCAGCAGGATCGGGGTCGCGACCGTGTTGTCGACGATCAGCGGCACGCCGTGACGGCGCGCGATGACGGCGAGCCCGTCGAGGTCGGCGATGGTGCCGGCGGGGTTGCCGACGCTCTCGCAGTAGATCGCGCGCGTGTTCGCGTCGATCAGGGGCTCGACGTCGCGTGCGGCGTCGGTGGCGGCGAACCGCGCCTCGACGCCCTGGCCACGGAACAGGTGCGCGAACAAGGTGTAGGTGGCGCCGTAGAGCTGGGAAGTCGAGACGAAGTTGCAGCCCGCGTCGACGATGTTGGCGAGCGCGTAGTGTATCGCCGCCGACCCCGCGCTGGTGCTCAGCGCCTCGACGCCGCCCTCGAGCATCGCCACCCGTCGTTCCAGCACCGCGTTGGTCGGGTTGCCGATCCTAGTATAGATGTGGCCCGGGGTTTCGAGGTTGAACAGCGCCGCTCCGTGATCGGCGCTGTCGAACTCGAACGCCACCGTCTGGTGAATCGGAACAGCGCAGGCACGATGCGCGGGATCGCCCTCGTGACCTCCGTGGATCACGATGCTTTCGGCATGCTCGAAGCGGGTCGCCCGCCGTCCAGGGCGCGATCCGGCCGCGGACTGTTCGATCCCGACATCCATATCGACCCCTTGGCGTCTGCGCGCGACGGAAACGGTGCAGGATCAGGCCTGCATCGTTTCGGCCTGAGCGAACAGGATGGGCAGCGTGGCGGGATGCGGCACCGCGTGCGCGGCATCGGTTCTGGACGCGAGGGTTGCCGAGATCGAGTCCCAGAAAGCCAGACGGTGGGTCAGGGCGGCGATGGAGGCCATCGTCGCCTCCTCCCATTTCTGCTCGTCCTCGCCGCACAGCTCGCAGATCAGGCTGATCGCCATCGGGCCGTGCTCTTCGCCGTCGAGCTGCAGGTGGCGTTCGAGATAGGTCGAGAGCAGGCTCAGTTCGTCGGCGTGCGAGCCCACGACGCGCGCGATGTTCTCGAACATGGTTCCGATCGAGTCTTCCCGGCCGAACGTGAAACAGGCGGCGATCACGTGCGCCCGCCCGTCCTCGATGGCTTTGAAGGTCGAGCGGACGAACTCGGCAGCACCACCGGGCACGTCGGCGAGGTCCAGCGCGCTGTCGAGCGCGACGCCGCCGTCGACCAGACCGATCAGCCGGTCGACCGCCGCCGTGCTCGCGCCGGCCTGACGCATCGCCCGGAGATAGAATTCGAAGTGGCCGGTCTCGACGCCGTCGATGATGTCGCTTTCCTCCTCGAGCACGATCTCGTTGATGAAGCGGCGGGTCCGCGCCGGTCCGACCGGACGCCAGGGCAGATCGACGCAGGTGACGACACGCTGCAGCGCCTTGAGCAGGGACATGAAGTCCCAGACGGCGAAGACGTGATGTTCCATGAAGCCGGCGATGGACGCCACGTCGTCCATCTGCCGATACAGCGCATGTTCACGAAGCCGCAGACGCAACGGCTGGAGGCAGCTTTGAAGCTTTTCGATACGACCGACCGAGCTTTTCATCGGGCTACTTCCGGCGAGAGATTAAGCATTTCAGGATTAGTCTCTGCCAGGCGGACACGAGTGAATGCACGCCTTGGCAACGGAACTTATTCTCATCCCCTGAGACTTGGCAACGGTTTTGTCTCTTTTTTTCGATATAATTGCCTTAATTATTGCGGGATTGCCGTTGCAGCCGGACGCCGTGACAGCGGTTGGCGTGACCCGAGTTTCGGTCGCGAACGCGGCTGCGACGCCGGCCCGGTGCGCACGGCAATGATGCCCATGATCGACACTCGCAAGGCCGGAGCCAATGAAGCTGTGGCCCGTCGCGCTTCATGCCGGGTCAAGCGTCACTACAGATCTCTTGTACTGCCTGTCGGCCTGATCGACGAGAAGACAAGGCTCTGCTCCCGTCCCCGATGCTGTCCGGTCGATCATCGAGCCGTTGCTGCCGGCAGCCACGCATGCCGGGACCATGCGGCGCCGACCTGCGAGGCGGCGGTCGGGTGGATTTCGTCGCGTCTAATCGCAGGGTCGGCCCAGCCCCCGCCGCTGGTCAGCCCGGCATCCCGATAGGGAACAAGTCCCGGTGTCCGGTTTCGGATGAGGTGGCAGCATTCCGTTTGGGCCTGGCAGGCCGCTTCCGGCGTCCGGGACGTGCGTGCCAGGACTGTCGGGCGACGATGCGGTTCGTGCGTTCGGCCGGCCGTCGGCACACGGACGACAAGGCCTGGGCGGGCGCGGGCGTGATGCCGTGTTCCTTGCGGACGCGGTCGAGGATGTGGCCGCAGAACATGGCCGCCGTCGCGGAGCGGCGGGTTCGGCAGGGCGACGAGGACCGGGCCGTCGCCGGTCGGCACGGTGCGGGTGCCGTGCGGCACGACCGGCCCAGGATGCCGGGTCGCCTCCTGCGACGCCCGGCGCGAACGCGCGTCGGTCTTCGGGCGCCGTCACGACGAGTAGCCGTTCGGCGCGTCCTCCGCTTCCCCGCGTCAGGACAACGTCACGACCCTCCGGAACCAGACGCCTGGCACGCTCGGCCTGCCTAAGGGCCTAAGGGACGGGTTGCTGGTCCAGCCAGCCGGCTGCCCTGACCTCGGCGACGCTGGTCCGGGCGACGGGGACCTGCAGACCGTTGCTCAGCCGCAACCGGAGGTTGCGGCCGTTCCGACCGGAGCCCTGACCGCCTGGCGCGCCACCCACCACGACCGGTGCACCTTCAAGCCTTCCGGTCCCGTGGCGTCGAGCTCGCGCACGGCCTGGCGCAGCGGGATCAGGACTAGGCCGGAACCCCTGGCGGTGTGCACGCGGACATAATGGTCCTCCATCTGCAGCGCGATGACCTCGCGGCCGAGCCCGGCCGGCAGCCGGGCCAGGAGCCCTCCGGATGCCGGTTCCGGGGAGATCGCAGCGGGTGGCGATCCGGTCGCCCGTGCCCCTCCGTCGCCCCTGGCGGACCCGTAGCCGAGGGCCAGCGGAACCGAGATCACCAGGGTCTGCCCGTACCAGGCCAGCAGGCCGATGCGCTCGATCCGGGCCGGCCACAGGGTCGCCGCCGCCAGGTGGCAGAGCAGGGCCAGCGGCATCGCCACCAGCGGCGTCACCACCAGGAGCATGGCGACCCGCGGCAGCCTCCGGCGCGACGCGAGCCGGATCGCCGGCCGCAAGGTCACGCCGAACAGGATCATCCCGACCCAGACGGCGACCAGCCAGTAGGCCATCGTCACCAGGCGGGAACCGTTCAGGTAGCTCCCGAACGGCCCCACCAGCCCCAGGAAGAGGCCGCTGCCGGTCGCGACCAGCAGGTCCAGCTCCCATTCGCGCCGGCTGCCGAGAAGCCCCTGCGTCCTTTCCCCCTCCGCCGCCCGCCCGGTCACCGCCCGGTCACCGCGCTGACAGGCCCGCCGGCCGTCTCGCGAACCCGTTCGCCCGTTCGCGAAGACCGGCGTGCACTGACCCCGAGGCCGGCGCAGGACGCTCGCCAGGCAAATGGGAACGCTCCATGACACCCTTCCTCCTCCTGGTCGGCCTGGCCGCCTGGCTGGCCATGTCGCCGGCGGCCTGCGCCGGTCCCGTCGGCTTCGCCCGGATCGCCGTCCCCGACGGCGCCGGGCCGCCGCTGCAGGTCGGGATATGGTATCCCACCGACACGCCGCCCAAGCCCACGCCGGTCGGCCCTTTCGTCCAGACGGTCGCGCCCGACGGCGCGGTCCGCGGCAGCCGGCTTCCCCTGGTGGTCATCTCCCACGGCACCGGCGGGAAGCTCACCGGACACAGCAACACCGCCTACGCCCTGGCCGCGTCCGGCTTCGTGGCGGCGGCGCCGACCCACACCGGCGACAACCCGCGCGACCACAGCCGGGCCCTGGACGTCGCCGACCGCGCCCGCCAGCTCCGGACGGTGATCTGGTTCATGGTTGCGCACTGGCATCCCGGGACGGTGGACCCCGCCAGGATTGGCGCGTTCGGCTTCTCCGCCGGCGGCTTCACCGTTCTCGTCGCCGCGGGCGGGACGCCGGATTTCCGCCTGATCGGGCCGCACTGCGCCGCCCACCCCGACGTCTTCGACTGCCGGCTCATCCGGGCGCACGGCCAGGACCCCGCCGCCGCCGCCGGACCGCCCGCGTCGGCGTTCGTCCATGACCGGCGGATCCGGGCAATCGTGGTGGCGGCCCCAGCGCTGGGCTTCACCTTCACCAGGCAGGGCCTCGCGGCCGTCGCGGTGCCGGTGCAGCTCTGGCGCGCGGACGACGACCGCGTCCTGCCGTTCCCCGACTATGCCGACGCGGTGCGGGCCGGACTGCCGGGCCACCCGGAGATGCACCGCGTGCCGAACGCGGACCACTACGACTTCCTGGCACCCTGTCCGCAGGCGCTCGTCCGGGCGGTCCCGTCGATCTGCGTCAGCCGGCCGGGCTTCGACCGGGCGGCCTTCCACCGGGCGTTCAACGACGACGTGACGGCGTTCTTCCGCCGCACGCTCGGGAGCTGACCGTTCTTGCGCGCCGGTGGCGATGCCGGAACCGGACCGGTGACGGCCGCTAGCGCAGGATGATCTCGACGCGGCGGTTCTGCGGCTCTCGGCTGTTCGGGCCGGTGGCGACCAGCGGACGGGTCTCGCCGTAGCCATGGACGTCGATCGCCGCCGCCGGCACCCCGTCATGGATCAGCTCGACCTTGACGCTGTCGGCGCGGCGCACCGACAGGCCCTGGTTGTAGCGCGCGCCCCGGCTGCCGCCGTGGATGGAGGAGGTGTCGGTGTAGCCGTCCACCTCGATCCGGGTGGTCTGCACGTGGGTCGAGGCCTGCGCCGCCTGCGCCACGATCTCCCGGGCCCGGGTGGTCAGCACCGCGCGGTCCCAGTCGAAGAACACCAGGTAGGTGCGCGCTTCCGCCGGCGCCGGCGCCCCCCGCCCCCCCCCCGGGGGGGCGCCCGCGGGGGGGGGGGGCCGGGGGGACTCGGTGCGGCCCCCCCCCC
>CAXUEL010000026.1:16934-26306 GCA_964249915.1 uncultured Acetobacteraceae bacterium
CGGGGCGTCCTCCGAGGCCCGCCCCCGCGCGGGGTGTGGGGGGCCGGGGGGGGCAGCACCGCGCGGGCCCAGTCCAACAACACCAGGTGGGGGCGCGCTGCCGCCGGCGCCGGCGCCGACGGCACCACCGGAGGCTGGCCTCCGGCTGGCGGCGGCGCCGGGTTGAACTCGTAGCGCACTCCCAGCAGCAGCGAATGGTTGAAGTTGGTGGTGATGTCCTGGTTGCCGCGCGAGGTGCCGTACGGCTTGGGCCCGAACGCCCCCTCGGTGCCGATGCCGTCGCCGGTGAAGCGCTGCGGCCCGAGGATGGAGGTGAAGCGGTACTCCAGCGTGCTCGACAGCCCGACCACCCAGGGCACCGGCACCGACAGGCCGAAGATGCCCTGGTAGGCGAAGTTGCCGTTGGTGCCGCCGAGGCGCTCGGCATAGGGATAGCTGGTGCCGCTGTAGTGCTCCGCCGCGTGCGTCCAGATGTAGCCGGCGCCGGCGCCGAAGTACGGGTAAAGCCAGCTCTTGCCGATATCCATGTCGAATAGGGCGTTGGCCATCGCGCCGTAGTCCTCCTGGTAGCCGCCGGCGAGGGTGGGGAACGGCGTGCCGCGGAAGTGCTGCAGCGGGTCGCTGCGGTAGTTGCCCTCCACTTCCAGCCGCAGCCCGTTGCCGAAGCCCCAGCCGACGCTGCCGAGCCCGACCTCGCCGGCCCCGTAGCGCAGCTCGCCGCTCGGCTGCTGCGGCGACAGCCGCACCGTCTGGTCCTGCGCGAGGTTGCCGCCCCCGGCGACCCCGACATACAGCCCCTGCACCGGCTGCGCCCGGGCGACGCCGCCCATCGCCGCCACCGTGCAGGCGGTCCCCACCAGCAAGCCGAACCGTCTCGTCATCGTCACGTGCCCCTTCGCGCGCAGCCGGCCGCAGCGGATGGCCTCGACGCCATCGGACAGCCTACCCGCGACCGCTTCTCCCGTCGCACGTAGCTGGTTTTTCCGCCAGGAAGAAGCGCCGCCGGCGCGTCCCGCTCGTGATGGCCCTGATCCGGGGCGAAGGCTGACACGGCCGCTTCACCTTGGTGATCTTCGTGTTATTTTTGCAACATTTCGCTCAAGAGGCAAAATTGGTTCCATGCCACTCTTGCATGGGTGCCCCGCTATGAACTTTAAGTGTGTCACAAACCGGTTACGTGCCGACGGGCGGGTAGACGGTCCTGATTTGCCAGGACGGCATCCGGCAGCAATATCTGCCGGACAACGTTGTGTTTGAGAAATGGAGGCCGTTGCTCGGCGGACCTTCAACCGAATGCTTCAGCGCATCCTGGCTGTTTGTTCATTCCTGCGGTGGCCTGGACTGGAGTATTTGAAGATGACGCATCACCATTTCACCCTGCGCGACGTTTTGAAAAGATCGGTTGCGGCGCTGGCGTTGAGCCCAGTGCTGGGCATGCTGCCCGCCCATGCTCAGCTCGCGCCGAATCCAAACGCCAGTGCGACGGCGACCACTCTCGATCCCTCGTTTTTGAACGCGGTGCCGACCTTTGCGCAGACGACTTCGAGCCAATACACTTCGTCGAACACATCCGGAACGTCCGCGTCGGATCCTGACCTACAATTCGCGCAGATCGCCCCGGTCCCGTTCGCCGCACCACCCGCATCGACCGCCGGCATCGCCGGCACAGCCTCACCGGCTGCTGAGAATGTCGAGGTAACGGGTTCACGCCTACGGACCAGCAATACCACCAGCGCCGCGCCAGTCACTGTCATCACGTCGGCGCAGATTACCCAGTCCAGCGCGCAGACCATCGAGGACGTGCTGCGCAAGATCCCTTCGATCGGCACCCAGGGCGTGTTCTCGAGCTCGAACAACGGCGGCAACGGTGCCTCCTGCATCGACATCCGCAACCTGGGCATCAACCGTACGCTGGTGCTGGTCGACGGCCGCCG
This sequence comes from uncultured Acetobacteraceae bacterium, assembly GCA_964249915.1. Classification (GTDB taxonomy): domain Bacteria; phylum Pseudomonadota; class Alphaproteobacteria; order Acetobacterales; family Acetobacteraceae; genus Lichenicola. The sequence continues at coordinate 18,869 of CAXUEL010000026.1, forward strand.
CTTCGTGCACACGCCCTTTGGAGCCGGCTCCGACTGCGTTGACCTCGACACCATCCCGCTCGCTCTGGTTGACAGGATCGAGATCCTGAAGGACGGCGCCTCGACTATCTATGGTGCCGACGCGATCGCCGGCGTCGTCAACGTCATCCTGAAGAAGAACTTCGTTGGCTCCCAGATCAACGTCGGCGGCGACATCAGCGCGTCCGGTGACGATAGAGAAGGTGACATCCAGGGAACCACGGGGTTCGACTTCGCACAGGGCCGAGGCAATGTCGCACTCAGCGGCCGCTATATCGATCGCGGCCCGATCGAGCAGAAGGACCGTGACTGGGCGACCCCAGTGGTTTCAGCCGATCAAGGTCCGGGAAACCCTTACGAGATCGGCTCCGGCTTTCCAGTAGCCGGCCGCATCTTTGGAGTTCCCGACGGAAACAGTAGTGACACGGTCATCAACAACCGGCTGGTACCGTTCCAGAACACCTACAATGGGGCCGGCATCGATCCCAACATCAACGGCCGCTATGATTTTGGTCCGACCCAGCAGCTTTCCGATCGCGAGACGCAAGGCAACCTCGCAGGCAACACCCATTTCGATGTGAACAGCCACGTGAGCCTCTACGGACAGGCTTTTTATACCCACAAAGACACACAGGAGCAGCTTTCCGGGCAGCCAGTCACTGGAAACCCTAACACCGGGCAGAGCTTTGACATCCCAGCAGGAAACCCATTCGCAGAGGCGCTTGGGATCAACAACTTGGTACAGGAAGATCGTCGTATTACCGACCTGACTCCTCGAGTCTATAGCACGCACTCCGATACGTGGCAGCTTACCGGTGGCGTCCGCGGCAACATCGTCGGCAACTATAACTACGACCTGTACTACACCTATGGCCGCGCGGTGACCAACATCGTCACTACCGGACAGGTTAACTTCACCAACCTGGAGCAGACGGTCGGCTTCCAGAGCCTTAATGACGGCACCATCGACGATGGCATCTATAATCCTGCTGTCTGTGTCGGGTCGTGCGCGCTGGGCAACCCGTTTGGGGCCAACAACGAGAGCAAGGCTGCCGCAAACCACTTCCTGTTCACCTCCGATGAGCGTGCGACATACCAGTTCCGTGACATCGGCGGCACCGTCACCAACAACAAGATCGTGCAGCTTCCATATGGCCCGCTAGGGGCCGCCATTGGCTTCGAGCATCGCGGCGAGCAGGGCTCTGATCGACCCGATCCGATAATTGAGAGCGGGCAGTCGACTGCGGCGATCAGCGCGCCGACCGGCGGCGGCTTCGACGTGACCGAGGCGTTCGGCGAGATCAAGATCCCGATCCTGAGTAACCTGATTGGCGCCAAGGATCTGTCCGGCGACATCTCGGGCCGGTGGTCGGACTACAACACGTTTGGCTCGGTCTACAATTACAAGCTCAGCCTGAACTGGTCGCCGACACGCGATATCCGGTTCCGCGGGAACGTCGCGAGTGGCACCCGCCAGCCTGCGATCTCGGAAGCGTTCGGCGGCAACACGCTGGCCTTCAACACTGCCAACGATCCCTGCGCGCAAGTCAGCAGCTATAACGGACTGGCCGGCCTCGTCGCCGCAAACTGCGCCCGGCAGCATCTTCCTGCCGGTTTCACCCAGGTCAGCTCCCAGATTGCCACGCTGGTAGGCGGCAATCCCGCTTTGCAACCTGAGACCTCGCACACTTACACCATTGGCACCGTCATCACGCCGCGCTGGACCCCGAACCTTGCGATCACGCTGGACTATTATCACACCAAGATCGCCAACCAGATCGGCTCGCTGGACACCCAGTTCATCGTCGACAGCTGCTATACCAGCGCCAACCTCAGCAGCCCGTTCTGCAACGACATCAACGGACGTACCGCGACCGGCCAGATCAACCAGGTCTCAGCACTCGAAAGCAATCTTGGTGAAGTGCATACCAACGGCATCGACCTTGAGGTAAATTACCTAATCAATCTTGGTGGTGGTAATCACCTCCAGCTCAGCACGGATCTTGAGGACACCATCGGCTACACTCAGCAGCTCGTTCCTGACGGTCCGTTCGTCAACCTGAAGGGTCGTCTCTCGACCATCAGCACCAACAACCTCAGCTTATCCGGCTACCCGGTCATACGCGACAACTCGACCGCTACCTACTCCAAAGGCAAGTTCAGCTTCAGCTGGACTCTGCGCTACATCGACGGATTGCTTTACAACAACGGCAGTGACGCCGACCCAGCCGTCGATCGGTTCACCCGGACCAACGAGGTATTCTATCACGACATCGAAGCAACCTATAATTGGCACAAGATCCAGTTCGTGGGCGGCATCGACAACCTCTTCGACCGTACCCCGCCATTCGTGCTGGGTACTGGAACCAATACTGAGCCTGCAGTCTATGACATCATCGGTCGCCTGTTCTACGCCAAGCTTCAATTCAGGTTCTGAATCAGGCGGGCTCGGCGGCTTCTGCCGTCGATCTTTTAGGCAAGATGGCCGCGTGGTCCAGGCCACGCGGTCGTCAGCGCATCAGAAATCTATCTCTCGTAGCATCGGTGCCAACTCCTGGACGTAGGATTGCCATCGTCCGACACCGTCAGCGTTGATTGGCCTTCGTACCTGATCCCGGCTGGCGGTCCGCATTATGCGTGTCTGCTTGAAGAAACGCTGGCAGGCCGGGTCCCATGGCAGTTCCAGGAAGTTGAGCACTCGCTGCAGCGTTGCGTCGAAGTCAACGATCCAGTCAGCGTGATTGAGCTCGAGCATTGGAATCGGTAGTACCCGCCGCCAGTGCCTCAGCAATAGCCGGTGCTGAGCCATGTACCAGCCAAGGTCGGCTAGATCGTGTGCGTATGGATGATGTCCAAGGAAGCGCTGCCGGAATATCGAGGCTCCGACGTCACGCAGGTCACGCGTACAACAGATCACCCGGGCACCGGGCAGCAGCGTGGCAATGAAGCCGAGGTGGTTGACGTTGTCGGGCATTTTGTCGAGCACGATGTGTGCATCAGGAGCCTCGGTGTGCAGCCTATCCAGAAAAGCCTCTGCAGCCTGCGTCAGCGCCGGGGCGTCCAGCGCCGCCGCACACCTTGCTGCGTCCCTGGCATCGGTGGTGCCGACGAGGGCCGTCAGCGTCTTACGGATGTCGAGCCGCTCACCAGCGCCATGCACCATCGGATGCGAGCTCAGGACCTGCTCTGCGAGGCTTGTGCCAGTGCGAGGCAGGCCGACGATGAAGACCGCTGACCGATCGGCAGTGACGGCGCGAGGCCCGTTCGCCAGCCTATCCTGGCTGAACGCTTTGATAACCGCTTCATGCAAAGCCATGTGAGCCGCGCGCGAAAACGGCTGTGCGGTACGATGGAGCGCATGACCTTGCTGCCAATGGAAGAAGGCCTGCTGGTGTTGGCCCTCCGCGTCGTGCAGTCCGGCAAGTCTGAAATGTGCGTCCAGTCGATCCTCCAGTTCTGATTGTCCGCGGTCGACGGCCAGCTGAGCCAGGCGGCTCAGCAAACCGGATGCCATCTCGGTATCACCGGCTCGACGCGCCAGGACCGCCTGTTGCCAGCGCAAGATGATTTCTGCTCCGGCAGTTGGGGCTGTCACCTGTGCAATAGCATGCTCCGCTTCTGCGACACGTCCCAATGCCAACAGCGCGGCAATCCGCCAGGCTTGCCACCGCGCCTGTAACTCGACCGCGTCCGGATACACCGTCTCCAGCAGCGCCAGCCCTTCGGCCGCGTCGCTGTCGAGTATCAAGCGGCTGGCTAGATGCAACCGGGCGAGAGAAGCATGGGGCTTGCGGTCGAGTATGGCACGCAGACGGGCAATCGCGGTGACCGGCTCCCCACCGAGATGCTCGACCATGGCCAGCCAGCACTCGGCCTCGTCGTTTTCGGGCTGCAGCATCAGCGCCTGCTGGAGCGCACCGCGCGCTTCTAGCACTCGGTCAAGCCGCAAGCAGGCAAGGCCCAGGCCAACCCAGGCTCGCGCCAGCGCCTCGGGATCACCTAGCTCGGCTGCTTGCCGGTCGACAAGCTCGGCAAGCCGCAGCGCATGATGCGCATCGAGCAGCGCCGGCGCCAGACGAACTGCACATGCGGCCGCTTCCACGGCGTCAGCTGATCGATCCATCTTGATCAGGGCCCGCGACAGATGGATCCATGGTGCGGGATCGTCCGGGGCTGCGGTGGAGCTATCCTGCAGGGCTGCAGCTGCCTCACCGAAGCGATTGTCTGCGTGTAGGGCAATCCCGTGCCAGAGTGCTGGTAGCGGATCCTTTGGCGCCAAGCGCCGGGCTCGGGCCAGGTAAGGCAGTCCCTGCGCCGGTTGACCTATTCGAACCAGCGCCATGCCGCATAGCCGCAACAGGAGCGGATCGGGAGGTCTGCGGGCCAGCAGGGAGACTAAGCGCCGCGCCGCCTGTGAGTAGTCACCGGCTTCAAAGCTAGCCAGCGCCCGATCCCGTTCACCGTCATGTGGCATGCCACCACCATCCCCGCGTCGTGGCAGCCCAGGCTTGCCAAAAGTCATGCGCTGATGTCGAAGCTTGATCTTGATAGTGGGAGATGACGCAAATGTTCAAGTCAGTCGTCGTGATGGCCGTGCTGTCGCTGGCGGTTTCGGCCTGCGATTCTGGGCCGTATGATCGTACCGCCCATCGTGAAGATGGATCCTCGACGGGTAGTCTGCTGTCCGGAACCGATACTGGCGTCAATCCGAACGGCTCCGTTGGTGATACCGGGATCGGATCGAACAAGGGGTTTGGCAGTCCTGGAAGCGGCCATTAAGGCTCCACCAATACCCCCTTGATCAGCATCGCCTGCGAGGTCGGCAGCTCCACCGCGCGCTCCGGCTTGTCGAGGAGGAACTCGTCGAACGCTTCCCGCACGCCGCCGAGATAGGAATAATCGTGGCTGACGATCACGCCGCCCGGCAGCATGCGCGGATAGAAGAACCGCAGGCAGGCCAGGGTGCCCTCCTTCAGGTCGACGTCCAGGTGCACCAGCGAGAACTTCCGGTCCGCGCAGGACACGTCCTTCCCGGTGAACAGGCCCTTGTGGAACACCAGGTTGGGCCGGTCCGACAGGTATGACCGCACCGCCTCCAGCGAGGCGGCGTAGTGCCCCTGCCGCATCGACCGCCGCTCCGCCCCGTCCGGCTCCGGCAGGCCCTCGAAGGTGTCGAACAGGTGCAGCTCGTCGGGCTGGCCGCCGAGGCTGATCAGCTTGGCCGAGCAGCCCTGGAACACGCCGACCTCGGCCATCACCCCGCCCACCGCCGCCTGGGTGCGCGCCAGCGAGTAGATCATGAACGCCTCGTTGCCGCTGAGCAGGCTTTCGCGCTCGCGTCGCACCCGCCGGATCAGCTGCATCGGCGCGCGCTGCTTGTGGCCGCCCAGGATCGCCAGCTCCACCGTCGCCAGCACCCCCACGGTCAGCCGGCGCACGGCGCGGCTGCGGGCGAACAGGCGGTGCACGATGGCCTGCGGCCTGGGCGTGCGGCGGCGTGCGGCGGCGGAGGCGCGAGGCGTCGATGACAGGACGGCGTCGGAAATCGTCGTTACTCCGGAACTAGAGCGGATCCAGATCGGTGGATCACCTGATCGGGTGAAGATGCTCGTTAAAACAACAAGCTGGGGCATTTGAAATGAGCCCGAGCGAACGGAGGATGCCCCAGCGGAAAGAATGGCATCGGGGCTGGAAGCGCCCGCAGCCGGCGCAGTGTCGCCCGCGTCGCGACGGATGACCAGGGCAGGTGCCCCGATGCGCCCCGTACGCCGGTCCGCTACACGATCGTCGCCTCGAACGGCGGCAGGAGGTCCGGCCCCTCGATTTCCAGCACCCACAGGTCGGGATCGCGTCCGACCTGCCGCGCGACGTAGCTGTCGGCCCCTGCCTGGTCGACCGGCGTAGCCCCGGTGCCACGGGTCCAGGCATCCTCGCCGTCCGACGTGCGCGCCTGCGCCAGCACCACCATGCGCCCGTCGCGGTCGCGCAGCACCACCAGGATGCCGCCCGCATCCGCGTCGCCGCGGCGCAGCACCATGCCCGACCGGCCGAGCTGGTGCGCGCGACGCAGCGCCGCGCTGGCCCACAGCCCAGCCTTCAGCCGCGCCACGGTCATGCGCCCAGTCGCCTCACGGCACCGGCTCGGCCGCCAGCGGCACCAGCGCCGCGTCGTAGGCGCCGGGCGTGTCCAGCAGCGCGCGCGCGGCGTCGAGGTCGGCATCGGTGCCGATCGCGGCCGGGCAGGCGGCGCGCAGGTCCAAGATCCGCGCCACCGCCAGCGGCCAGCGCGCCGCCCGGCTTTGCAGCACCGCGTCGCGCTCGTCGAAGCTGCCGGCGGCCAGGTCCTGCAGCTGCTGGTCCAGCCGGGCCTGGCCCAGGCTGGTGCACAGCTGCGGGATCACCCCCAGCCCCTGCAGCGGCCAGCCGAGCGGCGCCAGCACGCGGCTCCAGGTGACGAACAGCTCGCCGCCGTCGGGCAGCTGGGCGATGAACTGCACCAGCCCCTTGCCCAGCGTGGCGCTGCCCACCACCACCGCGCGGCGATGGTCGGCGAGGGCGGCCGCCATGATCTCGGCCGCACTCGCGGTGCGCCCGTCCACCAGCACCACGATCGGCACCCCTTCGGTGAGGTCGCCGCCCTGCACCGCCCAGACGTGGTTCGCTTGGCTGTCGCGCCCCTTCGCCGTCACCGCGACGCCATGGTCGAGCACCAGCGCCACCGACGTCACCGCCTGCTGCAGGAAGCCGCCGCGGTTGCCGCGCAGGTCGACGATCAGCCCGTGCAGCGCGGCACCCGCCCTGGCACCTGCCCTGGCCCCAGCCCCGGCCCCGGCGCCGCGCTGCATCGCCTGCTCCAGGAACTGGCTCATCTCCTGCGCGGTGTCGGCGGAGAAGCCGGTAACCCGGATCACCACGATGTTGCCGTTGCTGAAGGCGAACACGGTTTCCGGCGGCACCGCGGCGCGCACCACCGGGACCCGCACCGGCGCGTGCCCGGGTGCCGCCACCCCCAGCACCACCCTGCTGCCCGGCTCGCCCTGCAGCGCGCTCGCGACCGCATCCGGGTCCTGGCCGCGCACCGCCTGTCCGTCGATCGACGACAGGCGCATGCCCACCGAGATCCCGGCCGCCCAGGCCGGCCCGTTGGTGTTGACCGCGGACACCACCAGCGACCGGCCCTGGCGGGTCACGGCCAGGCCCGCCTCCGCGGTGCCGCCGGTGCGCACGGTGCGCTCTGTCTCGGCCGGGGCCGGCGCCACGTAGCGCGAGTACGGGTCGAGGTGGTTGAACAGCTCGTCGAAGAAGCTCTGGAGCACCGCCTGCTGGCCGGCCTCGCGTATCGCCGGCGACCCGGCCCAGGCCGCCGCCGCCATGCCGACCGCGAGCTGGGCCCAGCCGGCGGTGTCGTCGGCCGCCGGCT
>CAXUEL010000027.1:0-25896 GCA_964249915.1 uncultured Acetobacteraceae bacterium
ACTCCGATCGCGACGCGGCCGAGGCGGCGCAGCAGGCGGAGGCCAAGGCGGCCGCCAAGGCCGCGGCACCGCCGCCGGCGATCCCGGGTGCCGTGTCCGACGAGGCGACCGCGACCTCCGGCCACGTCAGCGCCGACATGGAGCCGACCGCCGCGCTATTCGACGCCATCAACCGCGGCGACGTCACCTCGGCCAAGGAGGCGCTCAGCCGCGGCGCCGACCTCCACGGCAAGAACGTGCTGGGGCAGAGCCCGCTCGACATGGCGATCGACCTGAACCGCAGCGACATCACCTTTGTGCTGTTGTCGATGCGCAACAGCGAGAACGGGGCGCCGGTCGCGTCGGTCGCCGATGCCGACGTGGACGCCGGTCCCGTGACCGGGCGCAAGCGCGGCAAGCGCGACGCCCGCCTCGCCAGCGCCGACCGCGGCGGGGCACGCGGGTCGCACGTCGCGACCCTGCAGCGCGTGGTCGACAACGGCACGCCGAAGCCGGACGTCGGCTTCCTGGGCTTCGGCGGCAGCTAGGACCTTTCCGGATGGCGCAGGCCGTCGAGGCCTGCGTCCCGGTCCGGGGCGGGCCCCGCCGCGACGGCCGCCCGGCGGCCTTCGCCGCGGTGGTGTGCGGCATGCTGAGCGTGCAGATGGGCGCCGCGCTGGCCAAGCTGCTGTTCCCGGTGCTGGGCGCTCCCGGCACCGCCAGCCTGCGCGTGCTGCTGGCCTGCCTGATCCTGCTGCCGGCGCTCTGCCTCCGGCCGGCCCGTCGCCCGGCCTGGCCGGACCGGCACATGCTCGGCAGCGTGCTGGCCTACGGCGCGTGCCTCGGGTTGATGAACACGGTGTTCTACGCCGCCCTGGCGCGCCTGCCGCTCGGCGTCGCGGTGGCGATCGAGTTCGTCGGCCCGCTGAGCCTGGCGGTGCTGGGCTCGCGCCGCCCGATCGACCTGCTCTGGGTCGCGCTGGCGGCGGGCGGCCTGCTCCTGCTGCTGCAGCCCTGGCACGCGGCCGGCGCATCGCGCCGGCTCGACCCGGTCGGCATCCTGCTGGCCCTGGTCGCCGGGCTTGCCTGGGCGCTCTACATCCTGGCCGGCCGTCGGGTCGGCTCCCGGATCGGCGGCATCACCGCCACGGCACTCGGCATGGCGGTGGCGAGCCTGATGCTGCTGCCGTTCGCGGTGCGGGCCGTGCCGGTGGCGCTGTCGCGGCCGGAGCTGCTGCTGACCGCGTGCCTCATGGCGCTGCTGTCGAGCGCGATCCCTTACTCGATCGAGATGATGGCGATGCGCCGCATGAGCATGCGCGGCTTCAGCGTCCTGATGAGCCTGGAGCCGGGGATCGCCGCCCTGATGGGGCTGGCGCTGCTCGGCGAGCAGCTGTCGCCGCTGCGCTGGCTGGCGGTCGCCGGCATCGTCGTCGCCTCGCTGGGCAGCGCGGCGACCGATCCGGTGCCGGGTCCGGTGCCAGGGCCGAGGCCGATGCCGGTGCCTGGCGGCGAGGCGGACCCTACCCCTCGATCAGCTGCCTGATCCGCCTGCCGAGCGCGTCCATCGCGAACGGCTTGGTCAGGATGTGCATGCCGGGCTCCAGCCGGCCGGCGTCGAGCACCGCGCTTTCGGCATAGCCGGTGATGAACAGCACCCGGAGCCCGGGCCGGCCCACGCGCGCCGCATCCGCGACCTGCCTGCCGTTCATCCCGCCCGGCAGGCCGACATCGGTGATCAGCAGGTCGATCCGGCGGTCCTGCCGCAGGATGTCGAGGCCGGCGGCGCCGTCGGCCGCTTCCAGCGCGGTGTAGCCCAGCTCCTCCAGCGCGTCGGTGACCAGCATCCGCACCGTCGGCTCGTCGTCGACCAGCAGCACCGTCCAGCCGGCATCGGCGGGTCGCGGCACCACCGTCTCCCCGCCGACCCCCCGCTCCGCGGCGATGCCGCGATGGCGCGGCAGGTAGAGGTGCATCGCCGTGCCCGTCCCCGGCGTCGAGCTGATCCGCACCTGGCCGTTCGACTGCCGGGCGAAGCCGTAGATCATCGACAGGCCAAGCCCGGTGCCCTGGCCCAGCGGCTTGGTGGTGAAGAACGGGTCGAACGCGCGTGCCATCACCTCCGGCGTCATCCCGGTGCCGGTGTCGCCGACGCACAGCGACACGTACTGCCCGGCCGGCAGCTCGTGCAGCCGCCCGGCCTGCTCGTCCACCCAGCGGTTGGCGGTTCCGACCGTCAGGGTTCCCCCGTCCGGCATGGCGTCGCGCGCGTTGATGCACAGGTTGAGCAGCGCGTTCTCGAGCTGGTTGGGATCCACCAGCACCGGCCACAGGTCGTCCGCGCACGCCATCACGACGGCCACGCCCGGCCCCACCGTGCGCCGGATCAGCTCCTCCATGCCGAGCACCAGCCGGTTCACGTCCACGGTTTCCGGCGCCAGGGTCTGCCGGCGCGAGAACGCCAGCAGCCGGTGCGTCAGCGCCGCCGCCCGCCCGGCCGCTCCCTGCGCCGCCGCGATGTAGCGGGCGGCGTCGGCCAGCCGTCCCTGCCCGATCCGGGTGGCGAGCAGCTCCAGGCTGCCGGTGATGCCGGTGAGCAGGTTGTTGAAGTCGTGCGCCAGGCCGCCGGTGAGCTGGCCCACCGCCTCCATCTTCTGCGCCTGCCGGAGCTGCTCCTCCGCCTTCTGCCGTTCCGCCATCTCGGCCTCGAGCTGCCCGGTCCGCTCCGCGACGCGCTGCTCCAGCGTGATGTTGAGCTCGCGCAGCGCGGCGTTGAGGCGGTCGGCGTCGCCGAGCGCACGCGCCAGGGCGGTGCGCGTGGTGTCCAGCGCCGCGGTCAGGGAGGTCGCGCGGGCCAGCGCCTCGTCGGCGACGGCGACCAGGCCGGCCGAGGCGATGGTGCGTCGTTCCGCCTGCAGCAGGGCGGCCAGCAGCGGGAAGCCGATCCGGTCGAGCGGCGGCGGCGCCATCCGGTCGACCCCGGCACCCAGCAGCACGAGCACCGCCTGCGCGTCGGCGCCGACCTCCGCCAGGGCGGGAACGATCCTGGAGCGGTCCGGGAAAGCCACCTCGCCGGTCACGGTGCCGGGCGCTGTGCAGCCGGCGAACAGGCTGCGCCAGCCCGGACCGCCGGGAAGCGTCTGCACGAAGCCGGGCGCCGGGCACAGCGTGCCGAGCTCGTGGTCGCGCACCAGCACCAGCAGCGCGTCCGCCCCCCAGTGGCGTGCCAGCGCCGCCGCGGCGGCCGGACGCCGTGCCGGGTCGGCCAGCGCGTTGAGCAGGTCGGGGCTGCCGGACAGGTCCATGACCGGGACGGGCGGCCTCAGGCCGGCAGCACGCACACGACCGCGGTGCAGTTGTGGAAGCCGTCGAACTGCCCCTCGGCCCTGGCGATCTGCCCATGGGTGACGCAGCCGACCATCGGCAGGTTCGACAGCCGGTTGCGCACCGCGTCGAGCTCCATGGTGTAGTCGTCGCCGATGCGGATCCGGGTCGCGGCGCAGTCGAAGAACAGGGCGACGCCCGGCTCGCGGTCGCCCATGCTGGCCAGCGCCGACGCGGTCGCCCGCTCCACCGCCAGCAGGCTGGCCGCCATCGTGCTGCGCATGATGCGCACCCGGCTGCCCACCGGCACCTCCGCGGCGCAGTGCACCACGCCTGCCTCGTCCACAGACAGGGGCATGCGCAGCTGGTAGCCGGCCGCGGTCTCGATGCCCAGGATGTTGTGCAGGAAGAACGGCAGCGGTGCCGCGGGGTCGAATCGCAGCCCGGCCGCCTCGGCATGCGCCTCGAACGCTTCCACCGCGGGCAGGCCGTTCAGGCCGACCAGCCTGAGCCCGTCGGCGTCGGTCACGCGCAGCGCCTCCGCCGTCGCCTCCCAGCCATGGCCGACGCCGACGCCGAGCGGCTCGGGGGACAGGATCTCCAGCGCCACCGCGGCGTCGTCCAGCACCTCGGTGCCGCTGAACACCACGGTGCGGACGAACTGCGCGTTGTCTCCGGCACCGCCGCCGAACAGCTGGTAGCGGGCGCCGGTGGCGATCATCAGCTCCTGGATCAGCGCCGGGGCGTGACCGGCCAGCGCGTCGGTGAGCACCAGCGCCGCGCGGTGCAGGGTCTGCTGCTCCGGGCCGCGGAAGCTCGACACGATCTGCCGGGCCGCGTCCGCCGCCGACCGGCTCAGCGCCCGCCCGACGCCGACCGCGAAGCGCACGCTCCCGCTCCCGCCCCGCAGCGCCAGCGCGCAGGCCGCGCCCTGGCCATGCGCCAGGTGGGTGAACTCGCCGGCCGAGGACGAGCCGACCAGCAGCGCCGCCGGATGGGCCGACCACAGCGCCCGGAGCAGCGACCGGTGGTCGTAGCCCGGTCCGGCGAACAGGATGATCGCGTCCGGCGAGCCGGGCAGCCCGGCCGCGATCTGCCGGCCGAGCGCGTGGCCCGCCGCCTCGGCGTCCGGGAGGTCGGTATAGGCGGTCGCCGTCTGCATCGTCCCGTTCCCTGCCTGGCGCCCGCTTCCGGAAGACCGTCGGCGCTTCCCCCCGGTTTATGGCGCAGCCGGCGCCGTTTGCGAACCGCGTTCCGCGCGTGACGCGAGCGTGGCCGACAGCCCGGCCAGGGCCGCCAGCGACACCCAGACGCCCGGCATCGCCGGGTTGCCGGTGGCGTGGATCGCCCAGGTGCAGACCAGCGGCGTCGCGCCGCCGAACACCGCGACCGCCAGGCTGTAGCTGAGCGAGAAGCCGGCGCTGCGGGCGCGTGCCGGCACCAGCTCGACCAGGTGCACCACCATCGCCCCGTTGTAGAACCCGTACAGCGCCGACAACAGCAGCTCGACCGCCAGCAGCCGCCCGAACGACGGCGCCGCGGTCGCCCAGCGCAGCAGCGGATACGCCAGCAGCAGCATCAGGACCGTGGTCGCGAGCAGGATCGGCACCCGTCCGATCCGGTCCGACAGCGCCCCGGACACCGGCAGCCAGAGCAGGTTCGACACGCCGACGCAGAACGTCACCCACAGCACCGACGCCGCGGACAGGTGCAGCACGCTGCGGCCGAAGGTCGGGGTGTAGACCGTGATCAGGTAGAACGAGACGGTGGTGGTGGTGACCAGCCCCGCCCCGACCAGCACTGTCGCCGCGCGGTCACGCAGCGTGCGGAGGATCTCGCGCGCCAACGGCGGACGCGCCGCCATCACCCGGAACGCCGGCGTCTCCTGCAGCCCGCGACGCAGCAGCAGCAGCACCGGCACGATCGAGCAGCCGGCCAGCAGCGGGACCCGCCAGCCCCAGTCCCGCATCCCGCCCGGCGACAGCAGGCCGTTCAGCGCCGCACCCAGCGCGGCCGCCGTCATCACCGCGACCTGCTGGCTCGCCGACTGCCAGGACACGAGGAAGCCCTTGGCGCCGGGCGGCGCGATCTCAGCCAGGAACACCGACACCCCGCCGAGCTCGACCCCGGCGGAGAAGCCCTGCAGCAGCCGGGCCAGCAGGACCAGCACCGGCGCGACCAGCCCGATGGAGGCGTAGGACGGCATCAGCGCCAGCGCCACCGTGCCGACCGACATCAGCCCCAGGGTCAGGATCAGCCCGGCGCGTCGGCCACGCCGGTCCAGGTACGCGCCCAGCACCAGCGTGCCCGGCGGCCGCATCAGGAATGCGGCCCAGAAGGTGGCGAAGCTCGCCATCAGCGACACGAACGGGTCCCGCGACGGGAAGAACGCGTGCCCGATCGGCCCGGCATAGAAGCCGAAGACGATGAAGTCGTACATTTCCAGGAAGTTGCCGCCGGCGACCCGCAGCACCGTCATCGCCGTCGAGCCGGGGCGCCCGCCGGACGCCGCGCCGCTCACACCGCCTCGCCGCCCGCGACCAGGGCCGACTCGGTCCGCAGCACGTCGAGCGCCACCAGCACCCCGTTGCGCTCCAGGTGCCAGAAGGTCCAGCCGTTGCAGGACGGCGCGTTGGTCAGCGCGGCCCCGATCTGGTGGATCGAGCCGCGCCGGGTGCCGCTGACCAGGGTGCCGTCCGGCGACACCACCGCGCTCACCCGCTTCTGCCGGTCGGTGACACGGGTTCCCGGCGGCACCAGGCCGCGCTCGACCAGGCTGCCGAACGGCACCCGCGGCACCTCCCGCCGCGCCGGGGTGGCCGCCGCCTGGTCGATCCCGAGCGGCCGCTCGCGCCGGTATCGCCCGATCGCCGCCTCGGCGTAGTCTGGATGCCGCTCGATGCCGATGAACCGCCGCCGCAGCCGCTTGGCCATCGCCGCCGTGGTGCCGGTGCCGGTGAACGGGTCGAGCACGATGTCGTCGATGCCGGTCGAGGCGAGCAGCACCCGGTGCAGCAGGCTTTCCGGCTTCTGGGTCGGGTGCAGCTTGAGCCCGTGCCGGTTGCGCAGCCGCTCGTTGCCGGTGCACAGCGGCAGCAGCCAGTCGGAGCGCATCTGCACGTCGTCGTTCAGCGCCTTCATCGCCGCGTAGTTGAAGCGGTAGCGGCTGGTCCTGCCGCGCGCCGCCCAGATCAGCGTCTCGTGCGCGTTGGTGAAGCGCCGGCCGCGGAAGTTCGGCATCGGGTTGGACTTGCGCCAGATCACGTCGTTCAGGATCCAGAAGCCGAGGTCCTGCAGGATCGTGCCGATGCGGAAGATGTTGTGGTACGAGCCGATCACCCAGATCGTCGCGTCCTTGCGCATCAGCCGACGCGCCTCGGTCAGCCAGTCGCGGGTGAAGCGGTCGTACTCGGCGAAGTCGCCGAACTTGTCCCATTCCTCGTCCACCCCGTCGACCAGGCTGTCGTCCGGTCGGCGCAGCTCGCCGCGGAGCTGCAGGTTGTAGGGCGGGTCGGCGAACACGCAGTCCACCGAGCCGGCCGGCAGCATGCGCATCAGCTCGACGCAGTCGCCGAGCAGCACCTGGTCGAGGGGAAGCTCCATCGCGGGCCAGGTCACCGCCGTGCCGGCGCCGCAGTCACGCCGGCGCCAGGTCCAGGCCGAGCTGGCGCACGGTGCCGAACGCTGCCCGGTGATGCCGGGTGATGCCGAGCACGCCCAGTGCCGTGCGATGGTGGACGGTGCCGTAGCCGGCGTTGCGCTCCCAGCCATAGCCCGGGCAGCGGCGGCCGAGCCTGGCCATCAGCCGGTCGCGCGTCACCTTGGCGACGATCGACGCGGCCGCGATCGACAGGCATTCGGCGTCGCCGCCGACCACCGCCAGGCCGTCGCAGGGAAGCGCCGGGCAGCGGTCGCCGTCCACCAGCACCAAGTCGGGCCGCTCGCGCAGCCGCCCGACCGCACGCGACATCGCCAGCATGCTGGCGTGCAGGATGTTGAGGCAGGCGATCTCGCGCACCGAGGCGGCGGCGACGCCGATCCGTATGCCGGGACAGGCCAGCAGCGCCATGTGCGCCACGTCCCGTGCGTCGCCGGTCAGCTTCTTGGAGTCGTCGAGCAGGGCCGCCAGGCCCCGCGACGGCCGCCCCGCGAACATCACCGCCGCCGCAACGACCGGCCCGGCCAGCGGCCCCCGCCCGGCCTCGTCGACCCCGGCCACCCGTCCGCCGTGGCGGGATTCACGCCTGTAGTGCGGCATCCGTGCCCTGCATTCCCGCGCCGCGGGCCGACCCGCACCAGCGCGAGTCGGCGCACGCTTCGGCCGTTGCCACAGGCAGACCATCTTTGGCCGGCCCATGGCAAGCGCCGGGCTTCAGCCGCGCGACGGGATCAGCAGGAAGCCGAGCAGGAAGCCGATGCCGGCGGCGATGCCGATGGCCGCGAACGGCTGCTCGCGCACCAGCACGGTCGCCTCCTCGAGCTGCTCCTTGGCCTGCTCCAGGAAGTCGCCGTACTCCTTCTGCACGGTGCCCTGCACCTGGTCGAACTTGCCTTCCGCCTGCAGCCCGCCGTCGCCGGTCAGGCCGCCGGCGGCGTCCTTCAGCTTGCCCACGCCCTCGGTGACCGTCCCCTGGACCTCGTTCTCGTCGACCATCGTATCGGTTCCTCCCTGCGCGGAAATGCTGCAACGGCGAACGGCGGCGCAGGCGCCGCGGTTCCGCCCCGGCTTGCCAGCCCGGGCAAAAACGCGATGGTGGCGCCGTGACGACGCGGCGCTCTTCTTTCTTTCCTGCCCGCCGCCCGGCCTGGCTCGCGCGTCGCCGCAGCCTGCTGTCGCGGGACGCGCGCACCACCGCGCTGATCGTCGCCAGCGCCCTGCTGATGGAGCAGCTGGACGCCACCGTGCTGACCACCGCGCTGCCGTCGATGGCACGCTCCTTCGGCTCCGACCCGGTGCATCTCAGCATCGCCCTGACCTCCTACCTGGTGAGCCTGGCGGTGCTGATCCCGGCCAGCGGACGCGCCGCCGACCGGTTCGGCAGCCGCACCGTGTTCCGCGCCGCGATCGTGCTGTTCACCGCCGGCTCGATCCTGTGCGCCGCCGCACCCGACCTCCCCTTCCTGGTCGCAGCCCGGCTGCTGCAGGGTGCGGGCGGGGCGATGATGGTGCCGGTCGGGCGGCTGGTGCTGATGCGCAGCGTCGACAAGAGCCAGCTGATCACCGCCATGTTCTGGCTGCTGATGCCGGCCACGATCGGCCCGCTGCTCGGCCCGCCGGTGGGCGGGTTCCTCACCACCTACCTGTCCTGGCGCTGGATCTTCATCATCAACGTGCCGATCGGCCTGCTCGGGATCGTGCTGACCACGCGCTACATCCCGCAGATGCGCGAGGCGGTGCGGCTGCCGTTCGACGGGCACGGCATGGCCCTGTCCGGCGTCTCGCTCGCCTGCCTGGTGTTCGGCCTGGAGCTCGCCTCGCGCGGCGCCGCCACCCGCACCATCGCCGCGGCGACGCTGGCCCTGGGGCTCGCCGCCGGCGTGCTCTATCTCCGCCACGCCCGCACCGTGGCGGTGCCGATCCTGGACTTCACCCTGATGCGGATCCCGACCTTCCGCTTGTCGGTGCTGAGCGGGTCCGCGACCCGGATCGTGGTCGGCGCCACCCCGTTCCTGGTGCCGCCCATGCTGCAGCTGGGCTTCGCGCTGAGTGCGGCGCAGAGCGGGCTAATGACCTTCACCGCCACCATCGGCGCGTTCCTGATGCGCCTGATGGCCAGGCGCGTGCTGCACGCGTTCGGCTACCGCACCATCATGTCGGTGAACGCGTCGGGCGCGGTGCTGTTGACGCTGGCCTGCGCCCTGTTCCGGCCGGGCTGGCCGTTCTGGGTGCTGTCGCTGATCCTGTTCGGCGGCGGGTTCAGCAACGCGCTGCAGTTCACCTCGCTCAACACCATCGCCTACGCCGACATCCCACCCGAGCGGATGAGTGCCGCCACCAGCTTCTACACGACGTTCCAGCAGCTCACCCTGACGCTGGGCATCTCGGTGGCGGCAGCCGCGGTGTCGGCGTCACAGGCGCTGGCCGGTCATGCCCACGTCGCGGTGGCGGACTTCAGCGCGGCGTTCGTGACCGTCGGCCTGGTGTCGGTCCTGGCGATACCGGCCGCCCTGGCGATGCCGGCCGACGCGGGCGCGGAGCTGAGCGGACACAGGTCGTGAGCGGCGGACCCCGGTCCGCCGGCCGGACGCCGTTCAGATCGACGGGCGGGACGACCACATGCCGTAGCGCGACGGGATCGCGGTGAACCGGGCCAGGTCGCGCAGGCTGTCGCCCAGCGGATGCGCGGGCTGTTCCTGCCGAACCTGCGGCGCGTCCTCGCTGGCATGAAGGGCTGCGGTCTCGAGAGCGAAAAGCTTGCGAAACATCGTCCATCTCCTTCGTCCTCGCCGGTCGATGCGCGTCGGGGAGCGGTCCCGCCAGGCTGCGTCCGGTTCGGCTCGACGGATCCTCCGCCGACGCCCGAGTCATAGCAGGCGTGCCCGATGGCCACAATCTCGCCGCTTTTCGCTCACGAATCCGTGATGGGAACCGTTAGGGATCGATCAACCAGTCGCGGTCCCCTCCGGCGATACGGTTTGCAACGCCCCGAAGCAAAGCGGCGCGCCCGTGCCGGCTTTTTCTGGTAAGGACACGCCGATCGGGTAAACCGCGCGACGCGGCCGGGCCGCATTGCGGGGTTCTAGGGAAGACGATGGACGAGCCGAGCGGCCTACGCGCTGGCGCTGACCGCGCACGCGCCGACACCCCCATGACGCCCGACCTGGGCGAGGCCGCGCCCATGCCCGCTTCCGCCCCGGCCCTTCCGGCACCGCGGCGCCGGCGGCGCTGGATCCCGCTGCTGGTGCTGCTGGCGGCGATCGGGGTGATCGCCTACGCGCTGCTGCACACCCGCCAGGCCATGCATCCCGGCGGCGGCCCGGGAAGCGGCTCGGGGGGCCGTCGCCATGGCGGCGCCGGCGGCGAAACGTCCGGGCCGCAGCCGGTCAGCGTGGCGCAGGCGCGCACCGGCGACATGCCGGTGGTGCTGACCGAGCTCGGCACCGTCACCTCGCTCGCCACCATCACGGTGCAGTCGCAGCTGTCCGGCTACCTGCTGGAGGTGAACTTCAAGGAGGGCCAGGAGGTGCACAAGGGCGACCAGCTCGCGCTGGTGGACCCGCGGCTGTACGAGGCGACGCTGACCCAGGACCAGGGCAACCTGGCACGAGACACCAACCTGCTGCACCAGGCGCAGCTCGACAACAACCGCTACCAGCTGCTGCAGCGG
This sequence comes from uncultured Acetobacteraceae bacterium, assembly GCA_964249915.1. Lineage (GTDB taxonomy): Bacteria > Pseudomonadota > Alphaproteobacteria > Acetobacterales > Acetobacteraceae > Lichenicola. Next base: position 10,632 of record CAXUEL010000027.1, read on the forward strand.
CAGAAGAGCATCGCCTCGCAGACCGCCGAGGACCAGGTGTTCGTGGTCGGCCAGTACCAGGGCGACGTGCTGACCGACCAGGGCCAGATCGCCGCCGCCAAGCAGAACATCGCCTACTGCCACATCCGCTCGCCGATTGACGGCCGCGTCGGCCTGCGACAGGTCGACGCCGGCAACTACATCACCACCGCGCAGGCCAACGGCCTGGTGGTGGTGACGCAGATCCACCCGATCTCGGTGATCTTCACCGTGCCCGAGGACAACATCCCGCCGCTGCAGGCGCAGATGAAGGCCGGCAGCACCCTGACGGTGGACGCCTACGACCGCACCAACACCCAGAAACTGGCCTCCGGCACGGTAGAAACGATCGATAACACCATCGACACCAGCACCGGCACGGTGCGCATACGCGCCACCTTCCCCAACGCCGACGAGACCCTGTTCCCGAACCAGTTCGTCAACGCGCGCCTGCTGCTGCAGACCCTGCGCGGCGTGGTGCTGGTGCCGAGCGGCGCGATCCAGACCGGCCCGAACGGCAACTTCGTCTATGTGGTGAGGCCGGACAGCACGGTGGAAACGCGCACCGTCACCACCGGCACCGCCAGCCAGACCGACGTGGTGATCGGCGCCGGCCTCGCCGCCGGCGACAGGGTGGTGACCGACGGCACCGACCGGCTCAAGACCGGATCCAAGGTCACCATTCCCGCCGAGCATCCGGCCAAGGCTGCGGGCGCCGCCGGCGCGAACCGGCACCACTGGCACCACGCGGGCGGCACCGGCACCGGCACCGGCACCGGCGGGTCATGAACCGGCTCGGCTCCAGCCTGCGGACGCGCCCCCGCCCGTGAACCCGTCGCGGCTGTTCATCCTGCGTCCGGTGGCGACCACGCTGCTGATGCTGGCGATCCTGATGATCGGCCTGCTCGGCTACCGGTTCCTCCCCATAGCCGCCTTGCCGGAGGTCGAGTACCCGACCATCCAGGTGCAGACCTTCTATCCAGGCGCCGGGCCGCAGGTGATGACCACCTACGTCACCGCGCCGCTGGAGTACCAGCTCGGCCAGATGCCCGGGCTGGACCAGATGGAAAGCCAGTCCTCCGCCGGCGCCTCGGTGATCACCCTGCGCTTCGGCCTCGACGTCGACATCAACGTCGCCGAGCAGGAGGTGCAGGCCGCGATCAACGCCGCCAACTCGCTGCTGCCGAGCGACCTGCCGGCGCCGCCGATCTACAACAAGGTCAACCCGGCCGACACGCCGATCCTGAGCCTGGGCGTCACCTCGAAGACCATGACCCTGGTCGACGTCGAGGACTACGTCGACACGCGCCTGGCGCAGAAGATCAGCCAGATCCAGGGCGTCGGCCTGGTCACGCTCACCGGCGGCAACCGCAAGGCGATCCGGGTGCGCGTCAACACCCGCGCGCTCAGCGCCTACGGGGTGTCGATCGACGACCTGCGCACCATCATCACCACCGTCAACGTCAACTCGCCGACGGGGACCTTCGACGGCCCGCTGCACGCCTCGACGCTGCAGGTGAACGGCCAGATCAACGCGCCGGAAACGCTCGCCAACCAGGTGATCGCCTACCAGAACGGCGCGCCGATCCGGCTGCGCGACGTCGCCAGCGTGGTCAGCGGCCCGGAGAACACACAGCTGGAAGCGTGGGCCAACACCACGCCGGCGATCATCCTGAACGTGCAGCGACAGCCCGGCGCCAACGTCATCGCCGTGGTGGACGCGATCGACCGCATCCTGCCGGGCCTGCGCCAGTCGATCCCGGCCGGCATCGCCATCACCCCGCTCACCGACCGCACCACCACCATCCGCGCCTCGGTCGGCGACGTCGAGTTCGAGCTGATGCTGTCGGTGGCGCTCGTGGTGCTGGTGATCTTCCTGTTCCTGCGCAACCTGCCGGCGACGCTGATCCCGTCGCTGTCGGTGCCGCTGTCGTTGGTCGGCACCATGGCGGTGATGTACCTGCTCGGCTTCTCGCTCGACAACCTGTCGCTGATGTCGCTGACCATCGCCACCGGCTTCGTGGTCGACGACGCCATCGTCATGATCGAGAACATCGCCCGCTACATCGAGATGGGCGAGACGCGGATGCAGGCCGCACTCAAGGGTGCCGGCCAGATCGGCTTCACCATCGTGTCGCTGACCGTCTCGCTGATCGCGGTGCTGATCCCGCTGCTGTTCATGGGCGACGTGGTCGGCCGGCTGTTCCACGAGTTCGCCATCACCCTGTCGGTGACCATCGTGCTGTCGGCGGTGGTGTCGCTGACGCTGGTGCCGATGCTGTGCGCGCGCATGCTGCGCGAGCAGCCGCACCATCCGCACGGGGCGAAGCTGCAGTCCGGCAGCCGGTTCTCGCGTTTGTCCGAGACCGCGATCAACCGCACCATCGCCGGCTACGGCCGCGCGCTCGACGTGGTGCTCAGGCACCAGCCGCTCACCCTGCTGGTGTTCGTCGCCACCCTGGCCGCGACGGTGGTGCTGGCGGTGGTGATCCCCAAGGGCTTCTTCCCGGTGCAGGACACCGGCGTGATCCAGGGCATCTCGGTGGCGTCCCAGGACACCTCGCTCGCCGCCATGTCGCGCCACCAGCAGGAACTCGCCCGCGCGATCCTCGCCGATCCCGACGTGGTCAGCCTGAGCTCGTTCATCGGCGTCGACGGCAGCAACATGACGCTGAACCAGGGCCGGTTCCTGATCAACCTCCGCCCGCACGACGAGCGCGCCCTGACCGCGTCGGGCGTGATCCGGCACCTGCAGGACGAGGTCGCCGGCGTGGTCGGCGTGCAGCTGTTCATGCAGCCGGTGCAGGACCTGTCGCTCGACACCGCGGTGTCGGCCACCCAGTACCAGTTCGTGCTGGAAACCCCGAACTACGACGACTTCAAGGCCTGGGTGCCCAGGGTGGTGGCGAAGCTCCAGGCGCTGCCGCAGCTGGCCGACGTCACCTCCGACCTGCAGGCGACCGGCCTGGTGGCGATGGTGACGCTCGACCGCGCCACCGGCGCCCGGTTCAGCATCACTCCTGAGACCGTGGACAACGCCCTGTACGACAGCTACGGCCAGCGCCAGATCAGCACCATCTATACCCAGTCCAACCAGTACCGGGTGATCCTGGAAACCGACAAGTCTCTGGCCCGCAGCCTGTCCAGCCTCAGCCAGCTCTACCTGCCCGGCACCGGTTCCAGCACCACCAACAGCACCGGCGCCGCCCGCCAGCCGACCGGCGGCCTGGTACCGCTCGACGCGGTGGCCTCGGTGAAGCTCGGCACCGCACCGCTGCTGGTCTCGCATCTCGGCCAGTTCCCGGCCACCACGGTCTCGTTCAACCTCCGGCCGGGCGCGTCGCTGGGCCCGGCGGTGGACGCGATCGACGCGGCGGAACGCGAGATCGGCCTGCCCGCCTCCTTCCAGACCTCGTTCCAGGGCACCGCGGCCGCGTTCCAGACCAGCCTCGGCAACGAGCTGTTCCTGGTGCTGGCCGCACTCGCCGCGGTCTACATCGTGCTCGGCGTGCTCTACGAGAGCTTCATCCACCCGGTCACCATCCTGTCCACCCTGCCGTCGGCCGGGATCGGCGCGCTGGCGGCGCTGATGCTGGCGGGTGCGGATCTGGACGTGATGGGCATCATCGGCATCGTGCTGCTGATCGGCATCGTCAAGAAGAACGCGATCATGATGATCGACTTCGCGCTGGAAGCCGAGCGCGAGGACGGCATGGCGCCCCTGCCGGCGATCCGCCGCGCCGCCATGCTGCGCTTCCGGCCGATCCTGATGACCACGCTGGCGGCCGCCTTCGGCGCGCTGCCGCTGATGCTGGGCACCGGCACCGGCTCGGAGCTGCGCCGGCCGCTCGGGCTCGCCATCGTCGGCGGCCTCGCCGTCAGCCAGCTGCTGACCCTGTTCACCACGCCGGTGATCTACCTGTTCATGGACCGGCTCGGCCGGCGCACCCGGCGGCTGCTGGACCGGCACGACGCGCCGCCGCGCGACGTGGGCGGGCTACGTCCGGGCCCCGCCCCTCGCCTGCCATGAGCACGCGGTCATGAACATCTCCAGGCCGTTCATCCTGCGGCCGGTGGCGACCACGCTGCTGACCGTGGCCCTCGCCCTGTCCGGCGCGTTCGCCTACACCAAGCTGCCGGTGGCGCCGCTGCCCAACGTGGCGTTCCCGGTGATTCAGGTGCAGGCGACGCAGGCCGGCGGATCGCCGCAGGAGATCGCCGAGACCGTGGCGACGCCGCTGGAGCGCCATCTCGGCACCATCGCCGGCGTCACCGAGATGACGTCCACCAGCACGCAGAACCAGGTCCGCGTCACCATCCAGTTCGAGCTGTCGACCAACGTCGACAACGCCGCCCACGAGGTCGAGGCGGCGATCCAGGCCGCCCGCGCCGACCTGCCCAGCAGCATCCGCTCCAACCCGACCTACCGGAAGTTCAACCCGTCCGGCCAGCCGATCATGATCCTGGCGCTGACGTCGAAGACCAGGACCGCGCCGGAGCTGTTCGACCTCGCCACCAACATCCTGCAGCAGCAGCTTTCCAAGGTGCAGGGCGTCGGCTACTTCCAGCCCGGCGGCAGCGCCCTGCCGGCGGTGCGGGTCGAGCTCAACCCGCTGCCGATGTTCCAGCAGGGGCTCGGCTTCGAGGACGTGCGCGCGGCCCTCGCCTCCGCCAACGCCAACACGCCGAAGGGCTTCATCGACGTCGGCTCGCAGCGGTTCCAGCTCGACACCAACGACCAGGCGCGCAAGGCGGCGGATTACCGCGACCTGGTGGTCGGCTATCGCAACAACGCGCCGATCCACCTGTCCGACATCGCCGAGATCGACGACAGCGTCGAGGACCTGCGCAACGCCGGCTACTACAACGGCCAGCCGGCGATCATCTGCATCGTGTTCCCGCAGGCGTCCGCCAACATCATCAAGACCACAGACGCGATCAAGGCGCTGCTGCCGACTCTGCAGGCGGCCCTGCCCGCGGACGTGCAGCTGCATATCGGCCTGGACCGCTCCACCACCATACGCGCGTCGGTGCACGACACGCAGAACACGCTGCTGATCGCGGTGGTGCTGGTGGTGCTGGTGGTGCTGGTGTTCCTGCGCACGCTGCGCTCGACCCTGATCCCGGCGGTCGCGGTGCCGGTGTCGATCATCGCCACCTTCGGCGCCATGTACATGCTGGGCTTCTCGCTCGACAACCTGTCGCTGATGGCGCTCACCGTCGCCACCGGCTTCGTGGTCGACGACGCGATCGTGGTGCTGGAGAACATCGCCCGGCACATGGAGGACGGCATGCCGCGCCTCCAGGCGGCGCTGCAGGGCGCCGGCGAGGTCGCGTTCACCGTGCTGTCGATCACCGTGTCGCTGATCGCGGTGTTCATGCCGATCCTGCTGCTGCCCGGCATCGCCGGCAAGTTCTTCTACGAGTTCGCGATGACGCTGATCGTCACCATCAGCGTGTCGCTGCTGCTCGCACTCACCGTGACGCCGATGATGTGCGCGCTGTTCCTGCGTGTGCAGCCGCGCGTCTCGCCCGAGCAGGCCGAGGCCGACCGGCGCCGCGCCGCCTCGGAGTCCGGCCCGCTGCGACGCGGCCTCGCCTGGCTGGCCGCCCTGATCGAGCGGATGCTGGACGCGCTGCTCACGGGCTACGAGGCCAGCCTGATCTGGGCGCTGCGCCACCGCCGGCTGGTGGCGCTGACCCTGCCGCTCACCATCGTGCTGACGATCGCGCTGGTGTACCGCATGCCGAAATCGTTCTTCCCCGTCCAGGACAACGGCCTGCTGATCGGCACCGTCGAGGGCGAGCAGAGCATCTCGTTCCAGAACATGGTGGCCAAGCTGGTGACGGTGCAGAAGGCGGTGCTGTCCGATCCGGACGTGTCGACGGTAGCGGGCTTCACCGGCGGGCGCGGCACCAACCAGGCGCAGGTGTTCATCCAGCTCACCGACAAGAGCGTCCGGCACGACAGCAACGACGCCACCATCGCGCGGCTGCGCGCCAAGCTGTCGGGGATGGTCGGCGCGCGGTTCTTCGCCTTTTCGGCAGGCGACGTGCGGGCCGGCGCCCGCGTCAGCAACGCGAACTACCAGTACACCCTGTCGGCCGACGACGCCGACCTGCTCTACAGCTGGACGCCGCGGATCGAGGCGGCGCTGAAGCGGCGCACCGAGCTGGTCGACATCGACTCCGACGTGGCGCAGGGCGGCCTGTCGCAGTCCGTCGAGATCGACCGCGACACCGGCGCACGGCTGGCGATCACGCCGCAGCTGGTCAGCAACACCCTGTTCGACGCGTTCGGCCAGCGCTCGGCCTCGATCATCTACAACACCCTGAACCAGTACCACGTGGTAATGGAGGTGGCGCCGCGGTTCTGGCAGGACCCGTCGATCCTCAAGCAGATCTACGTCAGCACCGCGGGCGGCACCACCAACGGCAGCACCGCCAGCAACCTGATCAAGACCGCGCCGCTCGCCAGCAACACCTCGAGCACGTCGAGCACCAGCGTGACCACGACGCTCGGCAACACCACCACCACCACGAGCCAGCAATCGGAACAGAACTCGGCCAGCAACAGCATCGCCGGCGGCAACAACACCTCCAGCGGCGCTGCCGTGTCGTCGGCGGCGGAAACCATGGTGCCGCTGCTGGCGGTGACGAAGGTGGTCCCATCGACCACGCCGCTGCAGGTGTCGCACGACGGCGGCTTCGTCGCCGCCACCCTGTCGTTCAACACCCCCGCCGGCGGCTCGCTCAGCGCCGCCGAGGCGGCGATCCAGGAGACCATGGTGCAGCTGCACGTGCCGTCCGCGATCCACGGCGCGTTCGCCGGCAACGCGCAGCAGCTGCAGCAGACCACCAGCACCTATCCGCTGGTGGTGCTGGCGGCGCTCGCCGCGGTCTACGCCACGCTGGGCATCCTGTACGAGAGCTACATCCACCCGCTGACCATCCTGTCCACCCTGCCGTCCGCCGGCGTCGGCGCGATCCTGGCGCTGCAGCTGTTCGGCGAGGACTTCTCGCTGATCGCCATGATCGGCGTGATCCTCCTGATCGGCATCGTGAAGAAGAACGCCATCCTGCTGATCGACTTCGCGCTGACCGAGGAGCGCGACGGCGGCAAGACGCCGCGCGAGGCGATCTACCAGGCCTGCCTGCTCCGCTTCCGGCCGATCATGATGACCAGCTTCGCCGCAGCGCTCGGCGCCCTGCCGCTGGTGATCGGCACCGGCTACGGCAGCGAGCTGCGCCGCCCGCTCGGCCTGTCGGTGGTGGGCGGGCTGATCGTCAGCCAGGCGCTGACGCTCTACACCACGCCGGTGGTCTACCTCTACCTCGACCGGTTGTCGCGCTGGTGGAACCGGCTCTGGAGAAGCGGGCTCCGACGCCGCCGGTCCTCCCGTGCCCTCGAACAGGACGTTTCTGCCGGATGAAGCCTGTCCCACGCCCCGCCGTCCTGCTCGCCGCCCTGCTCGGCGGCTGCATGGTCGGCCCCGACTACCACCGGCCGGCGGCGATCGTCCCCCTGCACCTGAAGGAGATCACGCCGCCACCCGGCTGGGCCTTCGCCGACCCGCACTACGCCGAGCTGCCGAAGGATGCCTGGTGGACGCTCTACGGCGACCCGGTGCTGAACCGGCTGGAAGCGCAGATCGACGTGTCCAACCAGACCATCAAGGCGGACGAGGCCGCGTTCCGGCAGGCCCGCGCCCTGGTCGACGAGGCGCGCAGCAGCCTGTTCCCGACCGCCAGCCTGAGCCCCGGCGTCACCCGCCAGGGCAACGGCGGCGGCGGCACCGGCTTCGGCGGCAGCACCATCGCGACCGGCCTCGGCGGCGTCGGCAACACCTCGGCGCTCAACACCGGCGGCGGCGGATACAACATCACCACCTACTCCCTGGCCGGCAACGCCAGCTGGGACCTCGACGTGTGGGGCGCGATCCGCCGCCAGGTGGAAAGCCAGGTGGCCGCGGCCCAGGTGAGCCAGGCGACCCTGGACGCGGCGCGCCTGTCCGAGCAGACCACGCTCGCCACCGACTACTTCGAGATGCGCTACCAGGACAGCCTGCAGACCCTGCTCAACCAGTTCGTCGTCTACTACGAGCAGAGCGAGCAGATCACCCGCAACAGCACCGCCGCCGGCGTGTCCGCGCCGTCCGACCTGCTGCAGGCGGAAACCCAGACCGCGACCACCCGGGCCGAGGCGGTGCAGGTCGGCATCCTGCGGGCCCAGTACGAGCATGCCATCGCCGTGCTGACCGGCCACCCGCCCTCCGACCTCAGCCTGCCCCCGACGCAACTGACCAGCCGGATCCCGGCGGTCCCGGTGACGGTGCCGTCGCTGCTGCTGCAGCGTCGTCCGGACATCGCCGAGGCCGAGCGCTCCATGGAGGAGGAGGACGCGCTGATCGGGGTGGCGATCGCCGCCTTCTACCCGACCATCAGCCTGTCCGCCGCGGCCTCCTACGCCGGCAACCCGCTGGGCTCGCTGATCCAGGTCGCCAACCGGTCCTGGTCGCTGGCGGCGTCCGCAGTGGAAACGCTGTTCAACGGCGGCGAGCGCACCGCCGCGGTGCGCGCCGCGCGTGCGACCTTCGACGAGAGCATCGCCAGCTATCGCCAGACGGTGCTGTCGGCGTTCCAGGGCGTCGAGGACCAGCTGGCGGCGCTGCGCATCCTGGAGCAGCAGGCGCGGGCGCAGCAGCAGGCGGTGGACCTCGCCAACCAGACCGTCGCCGTGGCGCTGAACCAGTACCAGGCCGGCACCGCGATCTACACCACGGTGATCACCGACCAGACCACCGCGCTGACCAACGCCGAAACCCTGCTCGGCATCCAGGAAAGCCGGATCCTGGCCTCCGTGTCGCTGATCGACGACCTGGGCGGCGGCTGGGACACGTCCGAACTGATCTCCAAGGACGCCCTGCAGGTCGACAACCCTTTCCTGCCCTCCTTCATCCAGCCGAACCGCAACTAGGGTGGACGCCCCAACGATCGTCCTGCGCCCGATCGGCCGCGTGGACGGCGGCAGGCTGCTTGCCGAGGACGACGGCTGGGATGCGAGCCGCGCCGCGATCGAGCTGGACCCGGAACGGTTCGCGCCGTCGTCGCTGCGCGGGCTGGACGGTTTCAGCCATGTCGAGGTGGTGTTCCACTTCGACCAGGTCGCCGAGGCGGACGTCGCCACCGACGTCCGCCATCCGCGCGGCCGCACGGACTGGCCCATGGTCGGCATCTTCGCGCAGCGCGGACGCAACAGGCCGAACCGCCTCGGCGTCGGCACCTGCGGGCTGCTGGCGGCTCGCGGCCTGCGGCTGGAGGTGAAGGGGCTGGACGCTGTGCACGGAACGCCGGTGCTGGACGTGAAGCCGGTGATGCGCGGCTTCCTGCCGCGCGGACCGCTTCGCGAGCCCGCCTGGGCCACCGAGATCATGGCCCGCTACTGGACCGGTTGAGGGCCGTCGTCACGGCCGAGCGGACACGAAAAACCCCGGCACCTGTCGATGCCGGGGCCGGACGGCGTCAGCCGATGCCGCCGCTCAGAAGATCGCTTTGCCCGCCATCAGCCCGAGCACCAGGAAGATCAGGAAGATCACGATGGCGATGAAGAACAGGATCTTGGCGATCCCGGCGGTCGCGGCCGACACGCCGGAGAAGCCGAAGATGCCTGCGACGATCGAGACGACCAGGAACAGGAGAGCGAGCTTGAGCATGGCGACGTCCTATCTCACACGGGGAGGATCGTTACCCAACGCCAACGGTCGCCGAAAGGTTCCGCCGGACGCTGTGCCCTGTGCCGTCAGCGACGCGCCAGCAAAGCGCCTAGGATGAAGCCCACCCCCACCGCCGCCGCGACCGCCACCAGCGGCTGGTTCGCGGTCAGGTCGCGCACCGTGTCCAGCGTCTCGCCGTAGTAGCCCTGCGCCTGGCCGGCGAACTGCTTCGCCTTGCCCTTGGCCTGGGTCGCGGTGTCGCCGAGCAGGCCGCCCATGCCGTCCTGCAGCTTGCCGACGGTGTCTTCCGCTGCGCCCTCGATGCGGTTCGTATCGACCACGCCATGATACTCCGGTTGGATTTGCCGATCGTGATTGCTCGGCCTCTTGAAGCTGCCAACGCCGCAGCGGCGTGCCGGATGCGCCAAACCCGATTTAATCACGGCCCTGCGACCGCCGGCAGGTCAGAGCGACAGCAGGCTCTGGTCCGGCTCGGCCGCGACGGGATCGGGCGCCGACTCCTGGCTGCGCCGGTCGAGCTCGTGGCGAACGGTGAAGGCCAGGTCGCCGTCCGTCCGCTCCGCCGTCAGCAGCCGCTCCAGCTCCTCGGCCGGAAGATCACGGAAGCGCCGCCCGCGCAGCCGGCCATACGGCACCTTCACCAGCAGGGCCGGCTCCGCCGACCAGGCGAGCAGCTGGTCCAGCGTCGCCTCGCGCAGCATGTCGCGCAGGTGGAACGCGGTGACGTAGGCATCCGGACCGGCGCGATGCGCGGGCAGGCCGGCCGCCCGGTCCAGCCCTTCCGGCCGGCGGGAGTAGCGCAACCCCTGGTTCGAGTGCCCGGGAGCGTCCGGCCAGACGCGCAGCGCGCTCTTGTAGGTGCAGATCCAGGGCAGGCCGCCGGTCAGCGCCGACACGCACCAGCGCTGCTCGAACGACGCCCGGTGCGCCGCCAGCGCCACCGGCGCCGGGCCCGGAGTGGCGCGCAGGATGTCCGGCGCCGCCGACAGCCAGCCCGCCGCCCCAGCCACGTCCTCGTCGATGATGTGGTGGATCGCGGACGTGGCCGGCGAGATCGGCTTGCCGGGATCGATCAGCATCGCCTGCGGTGGCCCACGCAGGCTCCATCCCTCCGGCCCCGGTGCGACGTCCTGCCAGCCGATCTCGACCACGCCGCCGTCGGTGAAGCTGTTGCCGGTGGTCTCGAGGTCGACCACACGCAGGAAACCCGCCACCGCCATGCTACGACGAGGCCGGCTGCGTCATGTCGCGCAGGCCCAGCGTGCCGAGCGCCGAGGCCAGGTCGCTCGGGATGATGATGGTGGTGCCGCGCTCCTTGTTCATCTCGTACACCAGGTTCATCTGCCGCAGCTTCAGCGCGGTCGGATCCGACGCGTAGATCAGCGCCGCCTCCCGCACCTGCCGCGCCACGCCGACCTCGGCCGAGGCCAGCGTTTCCCGCGCCTGCTTCTCCCGCTCCGCCTGCGCCTGCCGGCTCATCGCATCCTGCAGCGAGGCCGGGATGCCGATGTCCTTGATCTCGACCGAGGTGACGGCGACGCCCCATTCCCGCGTCTTGGCGCCGATCGAGCGCTGCAGCTCCTCGTCCGCCACCTGGCGGTCGGACAGCAGCCGCGACAGGTCGCTGATGCCGATCATCTCGCGGAGCGAGGTCTGCGCCACCCGCTCCACCGCCAGGCGGAAATCGTCGATCTCCAGCGACGCCTTCGCCGCGTCGATCACCCGCCAGAACACGATCGCGTCCATGCCGATCGCCACCGTGTCGCGCGTCAGCGCCTCCTCGGCGCGTATCTCGGTGGTGCGTATGCGCATGTCGACCACGGTCTGGATCTGGTCGATGAACGGCACCCGGAAGAACAGCCCCGGCCCGCGTATCGCCAGGAACCGGCCCAGCCGCAATACCACCGCGCGCTGCCACTGCGCCACGATCCGCACCGAGGCGCGCAGCACCACCAGGGCGACGAGCACGACGACGGCCAGGACGATAAGCGACGTGTTCATGGATTGATCCCCTACGGCCTACAGGTCGATGGGGACCGGGAGAAGATCAAGGGCGAAGCGCCCGCCTGTCACGTGAACAATGTTCACATGATCGGACTAGCCGGCGCGCAGCGACCGGTACTCCCGGCGCACGATGTCCATCAGCTCCGGCACGGAGGTGGACGCCGCCTCCTTCTCGTAGGTGACGCCGCCGCGCTGCATCAGCATGATCCGGTCAGCGATCTCCAGCGTCTGCGCGTAGTTGTGCATGATCATGACGATCGACAGGTTGCCCTTCGCCTTGAGGCGCAGGATCAGGTCGACGATCAGCCCGGCCTCGCGTGCGCCCATGGCGGCCAGCGGCTCGTCCAGCAGCAGGATGCGGGCGTTCGAGTTCACCGCCCGCGCCACCGCGATCGCCTGGCGCTGCCCGCCCGACAGCCGCTCGACCGGCAGGTCGACCGACTGGACGTGCACCCCGATCTCCTCCAGCAACTCGGCGGTGCGACGGCGCATCGCCCGGTTGTTCAGCAGCCGGATCGGACCGGGATAAACGATCTCCCGGTTGAGGAACATGTTGTGGGTGATCGACAGGCCGTTAGCCAGCGCCAGGTCCTGGTACACGCACTCGATGCCGAGCGAGCGGGCGTGGTCGACCGAGCGCAGCGCCACCTCCTGACCGTGCACGAACAGCCGGCCCTCGGTCGGCAGCTGGTAGCCGGTCAGGATCTTCATCAGCGTCGACTTGCCGGCGCCGTTGTCGCCCAGGATACCCAGGATCTCGCCTTCCCGCAGGTGCAGCGACACCCCGCGCAGGGCGGTCACGGCGCCGAACTGCTTGACGATGGCCTCGGCCCGTAGCGTCTCGGAGCGCTCCGGCTGGATGGCGCTCACGCGGCCGCTCCGCCGCGGCGGAGCCGGGTCACCTGGATGTTGAAGATCATGGCCAGCAGGATCGCCGCTCCGAGGATGACGTTGAAGGTGAAGGCGTTGATGCCGATCAGGGTGAAGCCGTCGTTCAGCACGCCGAGCACGGCGGCGCCGATCAGCCCGCCGATGATGGTGCCGGAGCCGCCGGCGAGCGAGGTGCCGCCGATCACGCCGGCGGCCACCGCCAGGAACATGATCTGGCTGCCGCCCGCCTGCGGGTCGATCGAGGAGATGCGGAAATCCTCCAGCACCCCGGTGAAGCCGGACAGCACCGCGCTGAGCACGAAGTTGCCAATCTTGAGCCGGGTGACGTTGATGCCGGCCTCGCTGGCGCCGACCGGGTTGCCGCCGGACGCCACGGTGTGCAGCCCCCAGCGGGTGTTGCGCAGCACGGTGTGCATGATCGCGGCCAGCAGCACCGCCCACAGGATCTCGCTGTAGCCCCAGTGGCCGAAGAAGGCCTGCAGCGCAGGGCTGCCCGGGGCGTCGACCGGGGTGCCGGCCGACAGCACCAGGGTGATGCCGTTGAGCAGGAACATGGTGCCCAGCGTGGTGACGAAGCTCGGCACCCGCAGCAGCAGCGTCACCGCGCCGTTGACCAGCCCGACCCCGGCGCTGGCCAGCAGCCCGAGCAGCAGGCCCACGAACGGCGGCAGGCCGGCCACGACCGCGAAGTGCATCACGAACGGCGCGAAGGCGAAGATCATCCCGGCCGACAGGTCGATCTCGCCGCCGATCATCAGCATGATCTCGCCGAGCGAGATGATCGCCGCCGGTGCGATGAACTGCGACAGGTTCTCCAGGCTCGCCCGCGACAACAGGAAGTCGCGGTTGGCGCTCTCGAAGTAGATCACGAGCAGGACCAGCACGGCCAGGATGCTGGCCTCCCGCCAGCGCAACACCACGTCGAGCAGGCCCATGCGCGGGGCCTGCGACGGCGCTGCCGTGCTTCGCGTGGCGGACACCTCCCGTGGTCCTAGCCCGCGATCGCGCCGCTGCGCGGCACGACCTGCGCCTGGGCCGACTTGCCCTCGTAGCGCGTCGACGTCGACAGGTACGGGTCGACGTTCTCCCTGGTCACGAACTTCAGGCCGGTGTTGACGTTGGCCGGCCCCACCAGCCCGCCGGAGACCAGGAAGGTCGCCATCTGCATCACCGTGTAGAAGCCCTGCAGGTACGGCTGCTGGTCGATGGTGAAGTCCATCGAGCCCTTCTTGATCAGCTCCAGGGTGCGCGGCAGCAGGTCGAAGCCGCCGCCATGCACGCCCTTCGCCGCCAGGCCGTACTGATCCATGGTTTCGGCGATGCCCTGGGTGGTGCCGCCGTCGACCGCGAACATCCCCTTCACCTGCTGGTGGCCCAGGTAGTACGACTTGACCTTGGAGATCTCCTCGTTGACCGTGGCGCCGGTCGCGACCACGTCGATGGTGATCGACTTGCCGGACTTCTTGATGACGTCGCTGGCGCCGTCGAGCCGCGGCTGGATGTTGAGCTGGCCTGGCGTCGCGATGAACAGCGCGACCGGGCCGCTGTCGATCAGGCTGACGATTCGCTGACCCATCAGCACGCCGGCCTGGTAGAGATCCTGGCCGATATAGGCGAGACGCTTGTTGCCGCTGTTGACCGGCGCGTCGGCATTGTAGGCGAACACGGGGATCCCGGCGTCGAGCGCGCGCTGCACCGGCTCGTTGAAGGCGTGCGGGTCGACGATCGAGACCGCGATGGCGCTCGCCTTCGCCGCAACCGCGGCGTTCACCGCGCTCACCATCTGGCCGACGTCGGAGGTCACCGAGCCGGTCCATTGCGTCTGGCAGCCATACAGCGCGGCCGCGTCCGCCATGCCGTATTGCGTGGGCGTGAAGAACGGGTTGGTCGCCACGTGGTTGACGAACACGAAGCGCCAGCTGGGATGGCTCGGGAACGGTGCCGCCGAGGCGGCCTCGGCGGCACGGGCGCCACCGACCAGCGCCAGGGCGCCGCCGAGCAGGCCACCCTGCAGCAGCCCGCGGCGGGACCGGGCCGCCGCGGCGATCCCGGTCAGGTCGCGCACGGTTCCACCCTCCGGTGACGCGTCATCGGCATCGAACATCATCATCTCCCGTTCCTCGGGGTGGTCAGCGGAAGCCAGTCAGGCTCCGCAGCATCCCGTTAGGCCGGAAACAGGCACTGCCGCGACCCCCAAGTCAAGACGAGGGAGCCGGCCGCAGCGGTATTTGCCCGACAAACGAAAACGGCCGGACACGAGGTCCGGCCGCTGCATCAACCCGGGTGGCCGTGACCGGCTGGCGTCAGTTGGCGTAGTCGTTCTCGCTCTCGACCACCGGGCGCGGACCACTGTCCTGGCCCTTGGCCGACACGTCGCGCTCGACCAGCTCGATCACCGCCATGTCCGCCGCGTCGCCGTGGCGCATCCCCGCCCTCAGCACGCGGGTGTAGCCGCCGGCACGCGCCTTGTAGCGCTCGGCGATGACGCCGAACAGCTTGGCGACGATGACGTCGTCGCGCAGCTGCGCATAGGCCTGGCGGCGCGCATG
Organism: uncultured Acetobacteraceae bacterium; assembly: GCA_964249915.1. GTDB lineage: Bacteria > Pseudomonadota > Alphaproteobacteria > Acetobacterales > Acetobacteraceae > Lichenicola. The sequence goes on from CAXUEL010000027.1 coordinate 25,828, forward strand.
CAGCCCGCCGCGCTTGCCCAGCGTGATCAGCTTCTCCGCCACCGGCCGCAGCTCCTTGGCCTTGGGCAG
>CAXUEL010000028.1:0-25755 GCA_964249915.1 uncultured Acetobacteraceae bacterium
GGCCCCCGGACTGGTCCACCGTGTCGAACATCGGCTGCAGCAGCTGGCCGATCGTCATCGCCTCGAAGTCCTGCGCCGCCTTCATCACCTTCGGATTCACATCCGACCCTTGCGCCGTCGGAGCGACCGCGGCGGGAACCGCGCTGATCGTCATCGCACCACCAGATCGGCCTGCAGCGCACCGGCTGCCTTGATCGTCTGCAGGATGCTGATCATGTCGCGAGGGCCCACTCCCAGCGCGTTGAGGCCGCCGACCAGGTCTCGCAGGCTGGGACCTTCCGCCAGGATGCCGAGCTGCTTGCCAGCACCCGTGTCGACCTTGATCGACGTGCGCGGCAGGATCGCCGTCCTGCCGCCGGAGAACGCATTGGGCTGCGAGGCGACCGGCGACTCGTTGACCTGCACTGTCAGGTTCCCCTGCGCGATCGCCACCGTGCTGATCCGCACGTTGTCGCCCATCACGATGGTGCCGCTCGCCTCGTCGACCACCACCGTCGCCGGGGTGTCCGGCTGGACCAGCAGATCCTCGATCCGGCCCAGCATCGACATGACGTCGCTGCCGGCCAGCGCCAGGGTGACGGTTCGCGGATCGTCGACCCGGGCGATGGCGCCGACGCTGTTGTTGATGACGCTCGCCATCCGCTCGGCCGTGGTCAGGTCCGGATTGCGCAGCGACAGGTGCAGCACGTTGCGTGCCCCGAGGTCGACCAGGACCTCCTTCTCGACGATGGCGCCGTTGGCGATGTGCGCGCTGGTGGGAATGTTGCGGGTGACGGAAGCGCCGGCTCCCTTGGCGGCGAAGGCGCTGCTGACCAGCTGACCCTGCGCCACCGCGTAGACGTCGCCATCGGCCGCCATCAGCGGCGTGACCAGCAGGGTTCCTCCGGACAGGTCCGTGGCATCGCCGGTGGCCGACACGGTCACGTCGATGTGGCTTCCGCCATGGGAAAAGGCCGGCAGCTCCGCGGTGACCATGACCGCCGCGATGTCCCGTGTCTGCAGCGTCGACTGCTGGTCGCGTATGTTCACGCCGAGGCGTTCCAGCATGCTGATCAGCGACTCGCGGGTGAACACCGAGTTGTTCAGGCGGTCTCCGGTCCCGTTCAGGCCCACCACCAGCCCGTAGCCGATCAGCTGGTTGCTGCGCACGCCCTCGACGTCGGCGATGTCCTTGATCCGCACCGCTTCCGCCCCGGCGGACCGGGGCACGGCCAGCATCGAGACGGCGATCAGGACCAGGAAGCAGAGCGTGCGCATCGTATCCTTCAAGCGTCGTCAAGGTTTATGGGCTACAGTCTGACGCGAAAGGACGAACAATGTCTGAACGACGCGGACAGCTTGATCGATTGCGGAGCCGGCCAGGGGACCGGAACCCATGACCTCGTCGCCGGTCGGCCCGGTCGGCGGCGTGTATCTGCCGGCGCAGGCGCAGCCGGCAGGCCAGACCGGCTTCTCCGTTCCCGCCGACGCTCCCTCGCCCGGTCCGGACGTGCGCGGCGTGGCACGATCGGCTCCGGTCGAGGCCGCCCTGATGCTCGCCCTGCAGGAGCAGACCGGAACCGAGGCGGGTGATCGGGAAGCGCGCCGTCATGGGCAGCGCCTGCTGGCGGCACTTGCCGAGCTGCAGCGTGCGATGTTGTGCGGCAGCGAAGCCGATACGCTCGGCGAACTGTCTCGCCTGGCCGACGAGGAGGGGCAGGCAGTCGACCCGATGCTCGCCGCGGCGATCCGGTCCATCCGGCTACGGGCTCGTCTCGAGCTGGCCAGGGCCGCAAAGGCCGCCGATCGCCCCCGCAATCCCGGTTCCTGACGGCTCGATGACAGTCTCAGTTGGCGCTTGGCTCGACCCGCGTCCGTGGGTATAAGCCGCCCATTCCTTCCCGGCGGCGGCCAACGTCGCTTCAGGATGAGGCGCCCATGATCACCTTGCCCTCCGATTATCGTCCAGCAGACGACGAGGAGTTCATGAACCCGCTTCAGGTGGAATATTTCCGCCTGAAGCTGCTCCGCTGGCGTGCCGACCTTCTGAAGGAGGCGGACGGCACCCTGGCCAGCCTGTCGGAAGGCGGCATCCACGAGGCCGACATCACCGATCGTGCGAGCGTCGAGACCGACCGCGCCCTCGAGTTGCGCACGCGCGACCGCGCCCGCAAGCTGATCGCCAAGATCGGCCAGGCCTTGTTGCGGATCGAGAACGGAAGCTACGGCTTCTGCGAGGAGACCGGGGAGCCGATCGGCCTGAAGCGCCTCGAAGCGCGGCCGATCGCCACCCTGTCGATCGAGGCGCAGGAGCGACACGAGCGGATGGAAAAGGTTCATCGCGACGACTGACTCCGGTCAGAACGGCAGGACGATGTCCATCAGCTGCTGCCCGTAACGAGGCGTCTGCAGGTCGGTCAGCTGTCCCTTCCCGCCGTAGGAGATCCGGGCTTCCGCCATCCGGTCGTGGGTGATGGTGTTGTCTCCGGTGATGTCCTGCGGGCGAACGATGCCGCTGACCTGCAGGATCCTGAGCTCGCTGTTGACCCGCACCTCCTGTCGGGCACTCACCACGAAGTTGCCGTTCGGCAGCACCTGGGTGATGGTCCCGGCGAGCCGCAGGGTGACGGTCTCGGTCCGCTTGGTGCTGCCGGTCGACACGTTGCTGTTGGTGCTGTTGGTCGATACCGACGCAGCGCCCAGCACCGACTGCACCACCTTCTGCTTGAGTCCGAACAGGCTCGGCACGCCCATCGCTTCCGAACCGGTGCGCGTGGCGGTGCCGTTGTTCTCGAAGTCGGCCGCGTCGGTTATGTCGACCAGAACCGTCAGCAGGTCGCCCACTTGGGCCGCACGCTGGTCCTTGAAGAAAGCGCGGCTGCCAGGGCGCCATAGACTGGCCAGATCGGGTGGCGTCTGCTGCAGCGGCGGCATCGGCATGGTCAGCGGCCTGTAGTCGCGCGAAGCGGTCGGATCGGTGATGGGTGTCATGCTGGGCGGACGTCCCAGGTCGGACAGCCGCGACAAGGCGCCGCATCCGGAAAGAAGGCAGCAGAACGCCAGCAAGGCGATGCTCGTCGACCTGTCGATCATGGATACGGCGCCTCCTGCGCCAGCCTGTTCCAGTTCCGGTCGCCGCCTGCGGTTGTTCCGGCTGCGAGCTGCGGCAGTGCATTCGGCGAGCCGCCCGATTGCAGGATCACCGGTGCCGTCCCGGCATCGATCCTGATGTCTGCCGTGCTCATGACCTGGCCGATCAGCACGGCGTGTGACAGGCTGTTGATTACGTGGATGCGGTCGCCGGCGGCACCCGCCTCCAAGGCCACGCCCGCAGTCGTCAGCGTCAGGCCGGACCCTTCGAGCCGCAGCACGACCGGACGTCCACGGTTGACCAGCATCGGCCGGATCAGCATGTCCCGCGTCAGCGGGACGCCGCTCTGCTCCTGCTGCCTCAGTGCCAGGCCGTCCACATCAGCAACTGTTGTCAGCGGCGTTCCACGCAGGGAGCTGCTGCGGACCCGGATCACCTGCAGGTCGGAGGCCGTCAGCGCTGAGCCGGCCGGAAGCGGCTGGCTCAGCGCAAGCACGTTCACCTGCTGCTCGGCCCGTCCGGTCACGCGCAGGGTGACGGGATCGGCATCCGGAGCCGGGAAAGCAAGCACGGCCGAGAAGCGTCCACTCTGGGCGTCGTAGTCGAGCGTCTGGATCTCCGGAGCGGCGGTTACTTCCGCCGGCAGTGAAGGCGAGGCGAACGCGCCAAGCGACACGTCGCTTCCAGCCGGCGCACCGCTTGCGGCCAGGGCGGGTTTGAGTACCGCCATGATCTCCTCGCGCCTGACGAGGCGGGCGGACCGGTCAAGAACCGCTGAGGCATAGCTCCCGCTTGGCTGCCAATCGACGCCGAACTGCGAGGCGATCGCGACCAGCTGGCTGAACGGGACGACGATGTGCTGTCCAGGAGCAGGAGCCGGACCGATGTCGCAATCCTGGCCGGGCTGCAGATCGCTGAACAGGTCCGACAACCTGACGGTGCCGCCATGGAGCGACACCTGCCTGCGAAGTGCTGCGGCCGACGCTGGCACGTTCTGCGTGAACACCGCTGCGGCCACCGCAAGTGCTGCCACGAGATGCGACCGACAGCTCATTTGAGGTTGGTCAGCGTCTGCATCATGTCGTCCGACGTGGTGATCACCTTGCTGTTCATCTCGTAGGCGCGCTGCGCGGTGATGAGGTTGGTGATCTCGCTGACGACGTTGACGTTCGAGCTCTCGACGAAGCCCTGCATGACGCTGCCGAAGCCGGACGCGCCTGGCGTGCCGGTGGTCGGCGCGCCGGAGGCCGTGGTCTGGACCAGCATGTTGTCGCCTTCGGCTTCCAGGCCGGCCTCGTTGGGAAACACGGCGAGCTGGAGCTGCCCGACCGTCTGGGTGGCAGTCTGTCCGGCAAGGGTGACCTGCACCTGGCCGGACGAGTTGATGGTGATGCTCTGGGCATTGGTCGGCACCGTGATCCCCGGCGCCACGGCATAGCCATCGGACGTCACAATGGTGCCGTCCGAAGCCAGGGCAAGGGTGCCGTCGCGCGTATAGGCGGTGTCGCCGGAAGGCATGGTGACCTGGAAGTAGCCGTTGCCCTGGATGGCCAGGTCGAGGCTGTTGCTGGTCTGGGTGAGGTTGCCCTGCTCGCTGATCCGGTAGATGGCAGCCGTCTTCACGCCGAGGCCGACCTGGGCGCCCGAGGGAACGACGCTGCCGCTGTCCGAGCTGTTCGAGCCGACACGGCGGAGGTCCTGATAGATCAGGTCCTGGAACTCCGCACGCCTGCGCTTGAAGCCGGTCGTGGTCATGTTGGCGATGTTGTTCGAGATGACCTCGACGTTCGTCTGCTGGGCCTGCATTCCGGTGCCGGCGATATCAAGTGAGCGCATCTGGTCCTCTCGTCATGCTGGTTCTCGCCGCTCAGCCTTGCTGCTGGACGATCTTGTCGATCGCCGACTGCTGGCGCTGGTTCTCGCTCTCGACAAACTGCGAGACGAAGCCGAAGTCGCGTTGCGTCTGGATCATCTGCGTCAGCTCGTTGATCGGCTGGACGTTGCTGGTCTCGACCATCCCTTGGGCGACCTGCGGCTGCGCCGCCGGCGTGGTTCCGGCGGTCGCGCGATACAGCGTCCCGCCCTCGGGCACGAGCTGGTTTGGATCGTCCACGGTCACCACCCCGATCTGGCCTATCGTGCCGTTCTCGGTCGAGATCGTGCCGTTTCCGGAGATGCGGATGTTGGTGTCTGATGGCGAGAGCTGAACCGGGCTGCCGTTCCGGTCGAGCAGAGGGTTCCCCGACGAGTCGGCGATGTGGCCGTCGGGCATCAGGCCGAACTTGCCCGAGCGCGTGAGGCGGGGGCCGGCGGGCGTCGAGACGGTGAAGAAGCCGGGGCCGCTCAGCGCCACGTCGAGCGGGTTGCCGGTCTGGGTCAGGCTGCCCTCCTTGCGGTCGAGATAGGTGGCTCGGTCCTGGGCATAGTGCAGGACACCACCGCCGACCGGAGCGTTGACGCCCCGCTGCTGCGACAGGTAGTCGCTGAACAGGACGCGCTGCGCCTTGAAGCCGTCCGTGTTGGCATTCGCGATGTTGTTCGCGATCACATCCATGGTCCGCTGCTGGGCGTCGAGACGCGATAGCGCGATGTAGGTCGTGTTTTCCATCTGGAGACCCCGAAGACGCCGCATCATCGGGCAGGACAGCTTAACAGGCGGTTAAGCCCAAGACGGCATTGCCCTTAAGCACGCGTTAACCAGTGTCGCGCCATCCTGCATCCGGGCCAGAACGGTTCGGACAGGAGCGGGCGAATGAGCAGCAACGAGGCGGAAGCAGGTCCGCCGGGTGGCAGCAAGAAGCGGGTCCTCATGATCGGCGCAGTCATGGCGGTCGTCGCCCTGGCAGCCGGTCTCTGGTTCAGCGGCATTCTCAAGCATGCTCGTGGCCAGGCAGCGCCGAAGGCGGTGGCGGAGGTCGAGGCGCACGTCCTGATCGACCTGCCTGACATCGTCTCGAATCTCGACGCCGGCGGCCATCGTGCGACCTTCATCAAGCTGCACGCAAAGATCGAGGTCAGCCACGCTGCCGAAGCCACCGCGCTGCAGGCCGGCATGCCGCAGATCCTCGACATCTTCCAGTCCTATCTGCGCAGCACCAGGCCGGAGGAGCTACGTGGCGGGGAAGGCACCTATCGTCTCCGCGAAGCTCTCATGAACCGGATCGACATGACGCTTGCGCCGGTCCGGGTCACCGACCTGCTCTTTACCCAGATCCTCGTCCAATGAGCGGCATGGGCGCGAACCCGTCCGACGAGGACCTGGCGTCAGCCTGGGCATCCTCCATCGAGAACGAGGGCGACGGCGCACTGGACGCCGCGGCGGCACCGGATGCCACCCGCATCCTGAACCAGGCCGAGATCGACAGCCTGCTCGGTTTCGACCATGGCGGCACGGAGGACGTCGACAGCAACGGCATGCAGCGCATCATCAGCTCGGGGCTGATCTCGTACGAGCGTCTGCCGATGCTCGAGATCGTGTTCGACCGGCTGGTCCGCATCATGTCGACGTCGTTGCGCAACTTCACCAACGACAACGTCGAGGTCTCGATCGACAACGTGGTGTCGCTCCGCTTCGGCGACTACCTCGACTCGGTGCCGTTGCCGGCGATGTTCGCGGTGTTCAAGGCCGAGGAGTGGGAAAACTACGGCCTGATGGTGATCGACTCGGCGATGATCTACTCGATCGTCGACGTGCTGCTGGGCGGCCGCCGCGGCACGGCGGCAATGCGCATCGAGGGCCGGCCCTACACGACGATCGAACGGACCCTGGTCGAGCGTCTGATCAGGGTCGTGCTGGCCGACCTGTCGTCGAGCTTCGATCCGCTTTGTGCGATCACGTTCCGGTTCGAGCGGCTGGAGGTCAATCCCCGCTTCGCCGCCATCTCCCGCCTGTCGAACGCTGCCGTGCTCGCGCGCATGCACGTCGACATGGAGGACCGGGGCGGCCGCATGGATCTGGTGCTTCCCTACGCCACGCTGGAGCCGGTACGTGAGCTTCTGCTGCAGCAGTTCATGGGCGAGAAGTTCGGCCGCGACGCGATCTGGGAAACCCATCTCGCCGAGGAGTTGTGGAACACCGAAGTCGACCTGGACGTCGTGCTCGACGAGCAGCCGATGCGCCTGTCCGACATCATCGGGCTCAAGCCGGGAAGCCACTTCATCCTGCGCCAGGGCCGCGAGGCTCCGGTCCAGCTCCGTTGCGGCCAGGTCGTGCTGTTCGAGGGGCGCATCGGGCGCCGCAAGAACCGCGTCGCGGTCCGGATCGACCAGGTCGTCGGCAGGCTGCCCGGCGCCACCGACCCGCTCGGATCGAGGAGGAGCTGATGACCGGCAGCAGCATGAGCGGTCCCGAGTGGCTGCTCGAAGTCGTCCTCATGGTCATGCTCGCGGCGACGATGTTCCACGCCCTGCGGCTGGAACGGGCACTCGGCGTGCTGCGGCGCGACCGGGCGGCCTTGGAGGAGCTCGTCAACGGCTTCAACGACAGCACGCGACAGGCTGAAGAGGGAATCGAGCGGCTTCGCGCCGCGGCCGACGGGGCCGGTCGCCAGATCGCCCGCCATGTCGACCAGGCGCGTGGCCTGAAGAGCGACCTCGAGTTCCTCACCGCTCGTGGCGAGAAGGTGTGCGACCAGCTCGAGGGGATCGTGCGCAACCCCAAGCTGCCCGAGATGCCGGTTGCCGACGGGGCGGCCCGGCTGCTTGCCCCCACGCCACCATTGAGCCTCGCCGGTCGCAACGCTGTCGCCGACCAGGATGCTCGTCCGCGCAGCCAGGCCGAGAAGGACCTGCTGCGCGCCCTCCGGTCGGCGAGGTGATCATGCGCTCGTTCTCCTGGCACAAGCGTCTCCTGCCGTTGACCATGACGGTGATGGCGCTGCTCTTCACGGAAAAAGCCGTCAGCCTGGCACGCGAGGCGACGGCTCAGGGTCCGGCGCAGCTGGCCGCGGACTCGAAGCCGGCCCCCGCAGCGTCGATGCCCGCAGTCCCGATGCAGGCGCCGCTGCCCAGGCCCTCGCTGCCGACGACACCCTTGTTGCCGCCTACCGCCTCATCGGCAGAGCTGCATCTGCTGCAGGACCTGCGCCGGCGCAGGCAGGCGCTTGACGAGCGCGAGCATCGCCTCGACCAGAAGGCGGATCTGATCCAGGCGGCCGAGTTGAAGCTTCAGGCCAAACTCGACGAGCTGACGGCCCTGCAGACCAGGCTCGAGCAGGTCGAAGACGATCGACGGAAGCGGAACGCCGCCAACTGGAGCGGCCTGGTGAAGACCTACGAGGACATGAAGCCACGCGACGCGGCCAGCATCTTCAACGTGCTCGACATGAACGTGCTGCTTGAGGTGCTGGACCGGATGGACGAGCGCAAGGCTGCCGCCGTGCTGGCCGCCATGCTGCCCGAACGCGCCAGGCTGGCGACGCAGATGCTCGCGCAGAAGAGGCTTCATGCGGACCTCGTCGAGCCAAGGCCGGACGTGGCCGTCGCCGATGGTCAGCATGGTTGAGGAGGGGGACAGGACCATGTCCGCCGCCATGCGCGACCGCAGGCTCAAGCCGGCCAGGGCAGAAGCCCTCAAGCACAAGATCAGGGAAACGTCGTGTCATGCATGATCCGGTCAGCCTGCGGCGCAGGGTAGAGGAGTTCGAGGCCCGTTACCCGGACGCAAAGTCGGACGTGATCGCCGAAATCGTCGTGTCGATCCTGTCCAGCATGAGCGGCGACATGAGCGCCCGCGAGGCAGCCCTGCTGCACGAGATCGGCACGCTCGGACAGGCGGTCGCCGACGCGAGGCTGGAGATCGCGGCACTCAGGGTGGACGACATCACCGTGAGCTATATTCCCTGCGCGACCGACGAGCTGGACGCCATCGTCGCCCACACGGCTGCGGCCACGGAGTCGATCCTGGAGGTGTGCGAGACGCTCGACACGTTGGGCGGCGCCATGGACGGGGTAGCCGCCGGCAAGCTGCAGGACGCGACGGTCAAGATCTACGAGGCGTGCAGCTTCCAGGACATCACCGGCCAGCGCATCACCAAGGTGGTCGCGACGCTCAAGACGATCGAGCGCACCATCGCGCGGATCGTCGACACCTTCGGCATCGCGCCGGCACCGGCGGAGCCAGGGGAGCACCCGCGGAAGGACGGCCTGCTCAACGGGCCACAGCTGCCGGCTGCGGCGATGGACCAGTCGGATATCGACAAGCTGCTGGCGAGCTTCGACTGATGCGCATCCCGCACGTCCTTTCGATCGTCGCCGTCCTGATGGTCATGTCGTCGGCGCGTGCTGCGGACAAGGCCGGCGTCTCGGTCAAGCTGGGCCTGCATGGCCGCTTCGACCGGATCGTGGTGTCGTTCCCGGACGACATCCGTTGTTCCGCCGCGCGGAAGGACGACGAGGAGGTGGTGCGGTTCAGCCGGACGGTGCAGGTCGACAGCCCGGTGGTCGGCCCCAGGCCGGGCATCGTGTCGCTGCAACCGTCGGCGGATGGCCTGAATGTCCGCCTCAAGCCCGGCAGCATTGTCCACACGATCCGGCTTGCGGGCCATCTCGTGCTGGACGTGTTCGCGCCTCCACCAGGACAGCGTCCTTCCCAGCCGCCGACCGTTGCGGCAACGGTTAGAGGTGGCCCCAGCGCTCCGGAGGGCACCGTGCTGCCCGGGCTTCCGTCACCCATGGTCGCGGTTGTCGACCAGCCGGCTGGCCGCCCGCCCGGCGGCGGCAGCGACGGCGCAGCTCCACTGCCTTCCGCCACGCAGGCCGTTCCCGCGTCCCAGCCGCACCAGACAAGTCAGCAGTCGCCCGGACCAGCAGATGACGGCCCGGTGTCCGTTTCCGCTGCGATCGTGCCGGCATCGAACGGCACGGGTGGCGGGTTGCTGCTGCCGCTCGGCCGCAGGGTGGGCGTCGCCGCCTTCCGGCGCGGCAACCAGGTCCTGGTCGTGTTCGACAGCAGCAAGCCGGTCGATCTGGCGCCGGTGGCTGCCGATCCCGTGTTCGGGCGTGCCACGTTCTCCCTGCTGGACAACGGGGCGATGCTCACCGTGCCGGTCGCGGCCGCGCAGCAGGTCGCCCTGGCCCGAACCCCGAGCGGCTGGCTCATCATGCTGGCGGCGACGCGTCAGGCGGACGAGATCGTCCCCGCGGCGGCCGCCAACGGAGTCGAGCTGCCGGTGCTGCAGGCAGGGCGTGTGGTGGTGGTGTCGGATCCGGATCGCGGGAGCGATCTGCTGGTCGGCACCACGAGGCAGGACGGGCAGGCCGTGACCATGGCCCGGCGCGGAGGCGGCTACGTGCTCGGCCCCACCCTGCTCGGCGTCACGGTGGAGCGCTTGTCGGATCAGCTCGATCTGCGTCCGGATGCAGCCGGCTTCCTGCTGGCTGATCCGCTCGGTATGGGCCTGCTCGGCCGTGGCTCGGACGCACTGGCCGTCGGCTTCTCGCGCAGCCTCGACCTGGCGGACGCGGCGGTCCCCGAGCTGCAGCGCCGCTACGACGTCGCCCTGGCCGACGCGGCCGCCGCACCCGTCGCTGCGAGGCGCACGCCCCGCCTCCGTGCCGCGGAGGCGGCCCTCGGCCTCGGTCTGGGCAGCGAGGCTGAGGTACTGGCGCGCGTTGCGAGCCAGGATTCGCCCGGCCACGCGGACGAGGCCCGTGCGCTGTTCATCAAAGGGGCGGCGTCGGTCCTGACCGCGGACCCTGCCGCCAGGGAGCTTCTCGCCGACGCGCGGATCGAGAACTCCGACGAGGTCGAGCTGTGGCGGGGCCTGGACCTGGCACGCCGGGAGCCAGGCAGTTCCGAGGCGGCCAGGATCATCGCGGCACGCCTGAGGCTGCTGTGCGCGTATCCGCAGCCGCTGCGTCGGCAGATCCTCGGGGATGCGGCGCTGGCGCTCGTCTCGGGTGGCGTCCCGGCGGCAAGGGCGCTGGTCGCCGGGTTGGAAGGGGATGCCAAGGTCGGGCTGGCCCAGGCGATCCGGGCAGAGGATCAGCTGGCGAATGCCGACCCGCACAAGCCGGCCGCGGTCCAGTCCCTGCAGATGCGGGCAGTGCTTGATCGCTTCGACAGGCTGGCGGCGGATCGCGATCCGGCGGTGGCGGTGCGCGCGGTGCAGGAGGCGGTGAAGGTCCGCCTCGACCGGCATCTGCTGACTCCAGGCCAGGCGGCAGATCGGCTGGAGGTGGAAACCCTGGATGCGCGCATGGCAGGACAGGAGCAGGCGCTTCGGGTTCAGGTGGCTGGCCTGCGCGCACGGCAGGGTGACTGGCCGGCAGCCTTGTCCGAATTGCGCGATCTCATCCAGGCGTTCCCTGACGACGCCGGACGCCTTCGCAGCGTCGCCGGCACCATGCTGGAGCAGATGGCGGCGCCGACGGCCGGCACCGCGCCCGCGGCGCCGGTCGACACCATGGCGCAGCTGACCCTGCTGGAAGCCAACCAGGATCTCGTGCCCGGCGGCGCTGCGGGTGCCAGGATCGCCATCGATCTCGCCGCCCGGCTGGCCAGGCTGGATCTTCCCGACCGTGCGGCCGGGTTCCTGGGCAAAGCGATCTCGCAGGCCGGTTCGGCCGACGACCGGGCGCGGCTTGGCGCCGAGCTGGCACAGCTCCAGCTCGACCAGAACAACGTGTCAGCCGCGGGAGCTGCTCTCGATGCCACCGAGGCCGCCGGTCTTCCGCCCGATCTCGGAACGTCGCGCGCGGTGCTGCGCGCGAAGGTGCTTGCCGCTGCCGGCGATGCCGATGGCGCGCTGCGTATCCTGGCGCCGTTGCACGGCCAGGGAGCGGACGATCTGCGCGTCCAGGAACTGGCGGCAAAGCATGATTGGGCAGGTGAAGCGGACGCGCTGTCCCGCATGGTTGCCTCGACATTGTCCGCTTCAGGCCCGCTCGACGCTGCGGGCGAGGATCTGGTGCTTCGTTTGGCCGGCGCTGTTGCCCATGCTGGTCAACCCGGCGCGCTGCGACGGCTGGACGCGTTGTGGGCGCCACGGTTTCCCGATCCGGCGCGGCGCGACATGCTCCGCCTCCTCACGGCCTCGCAGGTCACCGCGGTCGGCGATCTTGCACGCTCGGCCGATGACCTCGCGGCGACGCGTCAAGCCCTTTCCGTCCTGCAAGCCGCGCACGCGGGGAGCGGCAGCTAGACAGCGGGCTTTTTTGGGCTGCGGAGGCACATTGGGCTTGCGTCGGGGGGCGGCAGGACCTATCTCCCGCGACCTTGGCCCTAGGGGGCGATCCCGCCCAACAGGCCGTCTACTGGTTTTGGGGTACGTGATGAACGCACTTGCTCAACTGGGGATGGTCTCGGATTCTCCGAGCAATATCCAGATGTTCCCTGTTTCTTCCGCTTGCATAGCGGAAGGCGCCAAGGATTATTTCGTCGAGAAGGACGGCATGAGGTTTGCCGGGACGCATCTTCTCGTCGACCTGTGGGATGCGACCAACCTGGGCGATCCCGAGATGATCGACCGCGCGCTGTGCGACGCGGCGGTTGCGGCGGGCGCTACGATCCTGCACAGCCATTTCCACCATTTCTCGCCCAATGGCGGCGTGTCCGGCGTGGTGGTGCTGGCGGAAAGCCACATCTCGATCCATACTTGGCCGGAGCGCGATTTTGCGGCCGTCGACATCTTCATGTGCGGCTCGTGCGACCCGCATCTGGCGATCCCGGTGATGCAGCGTACCTTCCAGGCGTCGCGCGTCGAGCTGGACGAGCAGCGTCGCGGCCGGATCGGCTGAGCCGATCCTGCTTGGACCTCGAAAAGGCCGGGGCGATCCCGGCCTTTTTCTTGGGGCACGCGACCGGCTCCCGTTCCCGCGATGCAGAACAACGGATCATCGGCAATGACCGAGACGTGGATCAACGAGACCCTGTATCCGGGGTGGGAACAACGCTTCCGGATCCGTCGCGAGCTGGCGCGGGTGCGCAGCGACTTCCAGGAGATCCTGGTGTTCGACAGCGAAACGCACGGCCGCGTGCTGCTGCTGGACGGCGTCATCCAGATCACCGAGCGCGACGAGTTCGCCTACCAGGAGATGCTGGCGCATGTTCCGCTGCTGATCCATCCGGAACCGAAACGCGTTCTCGTCATCGGCGGAGGAGATGGCGGCGTGCTGCGCCGCGTGCTCCAGCATTCCAACATCGCGCGCGTGGTGATGGTGGAGATCGACGGCGAGGTGATCCGGCTGTCGAAGGAGTTCCTGCCGGACATTGCAGGAAACGCCTGGCACGATCCGAGGGCGGAGATCGTCGTCGGCGACGGCATCGCTTATGTCCGTGACGCAGCCCCCGAAAGTGTCGACGTGATCATCGTCGACAGCACCGATCCGGTCGGTGTCGGCGAGGCGCTGTTCACCGACGCCTTCTACCAGGACTGCGCCCGCGTGCTGACGCCGCACGGACTGATCGTCAACCAGTGCGGCGTCCCGTTCATGCAGGCCGACGAGCTGTCCGAGACCAGCAGGCGACGGTCGAGGTTCTTCCCGGACGTGTCCGCCTACGTCGTTGCGGTTCCGACCTATATCGGCGGCTTCATGACCCTGGGCATCGCCGGCAACGGCGACGTCCTGACGGCCCGGCCCGATGCCGCCGTGACGGCATCCCGTGCCGCCCGCGCCGGGATCCTCGGTACCACCCGCTACTGGACGCCGGACATCCATGTCGGGGCGTTCAACCTGCCTCCCTACATCGCCGAGCGCCTGCCGGCCCGATGACGACCATCGCCTCGGCGGTCAGCCGTGGCTACGACCGGGCGCGTTCGTCGCGTTCCGGTGCCGGCTCCGCATGTTCGCCATGCTGATCGGCAAGGCCGGGCACCGGTGACTGGTCGAGCGGCTTCGCCGTAGCGAGATCCGGACCCGGATGGATGCTGGTCTCGCCCACCGGTTCCACGTTCTCGGCACCCGCCCGGGTGCCGCCGAGGATGTCGGTTCCCGTCGGCTGGTCCGGGTGGGCTCTCGGCTCGTCCTGTGGCATCGCGGTGCTCCTTGCCGTCACAACGCCGGCCGCACCGCGCGGTTTGCCAGGCCCGCAGGACGGGGCCTTGCCGCGGAACACCCCTGCCACGCGACGTCATGCCCTGCCTGCCGCAGGCACCCTGCGTCACGGGATCCGGAACGGCCGTGCGCTGCCGCTGCGTGTATCCGAGCGTGCGACGCTCCGGGAACGGGTCGCGAGCGAGGCGCATGGTCTCCGGCCGGCAAGCTTCCACGCCCAGCCACCGGACCTCGCGCAGCGCCGGCGCAGCGGCTGCCGCCGCACCGGAGCCTGCACGTCGGGTCGGCTGCAACCCATAGCCTTCCCCGGGAGCCGACCGGTCGGCATTACCTGGCCGGGCAGCGCCTGACGGCACGGATCGACCCGGACCGGAGCCCGACTCGATCCCGCCACCCCGTGCGGCTAGTCTTGCCGGGAACAGGCGGCACTGCCTGCCGTCAACCGCAAGGACCTGCCGAATGGCCATGGCGTTCAAGCACATCCCGCTGCATCGGCCTGACGGGAGCAGCACCACCCTGGCCGAGCATGCCGGCCGCGTGGTCCTGGTGGTGAACGTCGCCTCGAAGTGCGGCCTGACACCGCAGTACGAGTCCCTGGAGCGGCTCCATGCCTCGCGCCACGCCGACGGCCTGACCGTGCTCGGCTTTCCGTGCAACCAGTTCCGCGGCCAGGAGCCGGGAACGGACGCGGAGATCCAGGAGTTCTGCCGGTCGACCTATGGCGTGCGGTTCCCGGTCCTGTCCAAGATCGCGGTCAACGGCCCGGAGCGTCATCCGCTCTACGCCGCCCTGGTGTCGGCGATGCCGGAGGCGGTCGAACGGCCGGAGGGCGGAATGCGGGCCAGGCTGGCACGCCATGGCGTCGGGGACGGCTCGCCGGGCGACGTGCTGTGGAACTTCGAGAAATTCCTGATCGCGCGCGACGGCAGCGTGGCCGGGCGGTTCGCGCCGGACATCACCGTCGAGGAGACGCCGCTGCGCGAGGCGATCGAGCGCGAACTCGCGCGACCGGCCTGAGGATCCCCCGATGGACGTGCTCGACACCCTGCTGGCCCGCGTCTCGGTGTCGGCGTTGCAGGAGCCGGCGCCGACCGGGGCCGTGCTGGACCGGATCCTGGAAACCGGCCTGCGGGCACCGGACCACGGGCGGCTCGCGCCGTGGCGCTTCGTGCTGATACGCGGCGGGGCGCGGACCGCCCTGGCCGAGGTGGTGGCGCAGGCGCTGCGGCTGCGCGACCCCGCGGCACCCGACGAGGCGGTCGCCAAGCAGCGGGCCAAGTTCCTCCGCGCGCCGCTGGTGATCGCGCTCGGCGCCCGGATCCGGCCCGACCACAAGATCCCGGAACAGGAGCAGCTGATGTCGGTGGCGGCCGCGACCATGAATCTCCTGAACGCCGTTCACGTCGAGGGCTTCGGCGCGATCTGGGTCACCGGCGCCAACGCCGCCGACCGCCACGTGCAGGCGGCGCTCGGCCTCCATCCGCCGGATAGGCTGGCCGGCTTCCTGTTCGTCGGCACGCCCGCGGCGCCGCCGACGCCGGTGCGCCGCGCCGCGCTGGCCGATCACGTCGTGGAATGGACCGGAAGCTAGGCCGCCTCAGGACTGCACCAGGGTCCAGCTGCCGTTGACCTTCTTGAACTGCAGCTGGGCGGTGTTGGTGCCCTTCTTGGTCACCGCCGTGACGGCGCAGCTGTAGACGCCGTTGTCCTTGGACGTGCAGTCGGCGTTGGTCACGCTGAAATCGTTGACGTCGTACGGACCGCTGAACAGCCCGAGCGTGTTGGCGGAGGTTCGTTCGTTGGCAGCCTGCATCCGGGTCTGGATGACCTGCTGGATGTCCGCCTTGGTCGGCGCGCCGGCGTCGCCGCAGGCCGCCGCGAGCAAAGGCAGCGCCAGCAGCAGCCGGGGCGCGAGAACGAACGGTCGACGGGCGGATACGGGCAACGGCACAGCCTCCGGATGGACGGGACCACGGCCCGCAGCGCATCGCAACGCGGAACGATCGCCCCGGTTCGCCGCCGGCCACGTCCGCCCCGCCGCTCCCACCGCCCGGACCGGCTCCCGCTCGTCACCGGGCCCGCGCAGCAGCACGGCGCGGTCCCGCAGGTCCTCGCGTCGCCGGACCGCAGCCGTTCCGCCCGGATCGCCGGCGAACCGGCTGGCCGGCGTTTCGCACCCCCGACCGTCGTTGCGCCGGAGCGGCAGGACCATGGCCGCCGATCGGCGTCTGGCGTCTGCCGGGCGCCACCGTCACCTTGCGCGACGGTCAGGGAAGGGGCAGGGAACCATGCGCAAGATCGCCATCGTCGGCGCGGGCAAGATCGGGTCGATGATCGCCGAGATGCTGTCCTCCTGCGGCAGCTACGCGGTGAGCGTGCTCGACCGCGACCCGGCCCAGCTCGCGCGGCTGCACGTGTCCGGCCCGATCACCCGCAGCGCGGTCGACATCGCCGACCCGTCGGCGCTGACCGAAGCGCTGTCCGGCACCTTCGCGGTGCTGAACGCCGGCCCGTTCCACCTGACCACGCGGATCGCCACGGCTTCCTGCGAGGCCGGCGCGCACTACCTCGACCTGACCGAGGACGTCGCCAGCACCCGCACCGTCCGGGCGCTGGCGGACGGCGCCCCCACCGCCTTCATCCCGCAATGCGGCCTGGCGCCGGGCTTCGTCACGATCGTCGCCAACGACCTGATCAACCGCTTCGACAGCCTCCACGACGTGCGCATGCGCGTCGGCGCCCTGCCGCAGTTCCCGGTGGGCCCGCTCGGCTACAACCTTACCTGGAGCACCGACGGCGTCATCAACGAGTACTGCGAGCCGTGCGAGGCGATCCACGACGGCCAGCTCCGCCACACCCTGCCGCTGGAGGAGGTGGAAGCCTTCGCCCTCGACGGCGTGCAGTACGAGGCGTTCAACACTTCCGGCGGCCTCGGCTCCCTGTGCGACACCCTGGCGGGCCGGGTGCGCAACCTGAACTACCGCACCATCCGCTACCCCGGCCACGCCGCGATCATGCGCGTGCTGCTCAACGACCTCGGCCTGCGCGACCGACGCCCGCTGCTCAAGGACATCCTGGAAACCGCGATCCCGGCCACCACCCAGGACGTGGTGATCGTGTTCGTCACCGTGACCGGCCAGTCCGGCGGCCGGCTGGTGCAGCACTCCTACGCCCGGCACATCCGCGCCGCCGAAATGGGCGGCCTGATGCGCAGCGCGATCCAGATCACCACCGCATCCGGCATCTGCGCCGTGCTCGACCTGCTGGCCGAGGGCCGCCTGCCGCAGCACGGCTTCGTGCGGCAGGAGCAGGTGGCGCTGCCTGACTTCCTGGCCAACCGGTTCGGCTGCAACTATGCCGACCCGGAGACGGATCCGGCGCCCCAGGCCACCCGGCACGCCGCCTGAGGAGGGACACGCCATGAACCAGATGAGCATCCCTCCCGTGGCCGCGGAAGCAGCCGGGATCCTGTCGCGGCTCGGCGTCGACCGGACCCTGCTGTCCGGCGGCACCCTCCTCGCGCGCTCGCCCCTGACCGGCGAGGAAACCGCGCGTCTCCCCGAGGACGATGCGGGCCGGGTGGCGGACAAGGTCCGGCTGGCCCACGCCGCCTTCCTCGCCTGGCGCACCGTGCCCGCCCCCAGGCGTGGCGAGCTGGTGCGCCTGCTCGGCGAGGAGCTGCGCCGGTCCAAGTCCGAGCTGGGACGGCTGGTGACGCTCGAGGCCGGCAAGATCGGCTCCGAGGGCCTCGGCGAGGTGCAGGAGATGATCGACATCTGCGACTTCGCGGTCGGCCTGTCGCGCCAGCTCTACGGCCTGACCATCGCCACCGAGCGCCCGTCCCACCGCATGATGGAGACCTGGCACCCGCTCGGCGTGGTCGGCGTGATCTCGGCGTTCAACTTCCCCGTCGCGGTGTGGGCCTGGAACGCGGCGCTGGCGCTGGTGTGCGGCAACAGCGTGGTGTGGAAGCCGTCCGAGAAGACGCCGCTGACGGCGCTCGCGGTGCAGGCGCTGGTCGGGCGCGCGATCGCCCGCTTCGGCACCGACGCGCCGGACGGGCTGTCCTGCCTGCTGCTCGGCGGCCGCGCCGTCGGCGAGGCGCTGGGCGCCGACCCTCGCGTGGCGCTCGTCTCCGCCACCGGCTCGACCGCGATGGGACGCGCGGTGGCGCCGGTGCTGGCGCGGCGGTTCGCGCGCCAGCTCCTGGAGCTCGGCGGCAACAACGCCGCGATCGTGGCGCCCAGCGCCGACCTCGACCTGGCCCTGCGCGGCGTCGCGTTCGCGGCCATGGGCACGGCCGGCCAGCGCTGCACCACCCTGCGCCGCCTGTTCGTGCACGACGCCGTCTACGACCGGTTCGTGTCCCGGCTGAAGGCGGCCTACGGCTCGGTGCGGGTGGGCGATCCGCGCGAGCCCGGCGTGCTGGTCGGCCCGCTGATCGACGCGGCAGCCCATGCCGGCATGCGTGCCGCGCTGGGCGAGGCGGAAGCGGCCGGCGGACGCGTCACCGGCGGCGAGCGGATCGCCATCGGCGGCGAGGACGCCTTCTACGTGCGACCGGCCCTGGTCGAGATCCCCCTCCTCGGGACCACCGGCCAGCCGGAGGTGGCGAGGCGGGAAACCTTCGCGCCGATCCTGTACGTGATGCGCTACGCCGAGCTGGACGACGCGATCGCGGCGCAGAACGACGTCGGCGCCGGCCTGTCCTCCGCCATCTTCACCCTGGACCTGCGCGAGGCCGAGCGCTTCGTCTCGGTCGAGGGCTCCGACTGCGGCATCGCCAACGTCAACATCGGCCCGTCCGGCGCCGAGATCGGCGGGGCGTTCGGCGGCGAGAAGGAGACCGGCGGCGGCCGCGAGTCCGGGTCGGACAGCTGGCGCGCCTACATGCGTCGCGCCACCAACACGGTCAATTACGGCACCACCCTGCCGTTGGCGCAGGGGGTGGTGTTCGAGGTCTGACAGGAAGGGCTGGGCGCTGCCCAGACCCGCCAAAGGCCTCGGGCCTTCGGAAACCGGGTTTGCAGAATCAGGGGGCCTGCGGCGAGGGTTGGGGGTGCAGGACGTCGCACCCGTAGGGCGGCAGCCAGCAGGGCCAGCCCAGCTCCAGCCGGCCGCGCCACCGTACCGCTGCGGCGCCGCCCGGATGCTGTCTCGGATCGCCCGACAGGATCGCGAGCGCACCGGCGAACGGCGGTCCGAGCGCCAGCAGCCGCAGGCCCTGGTCGTCCGGCATCAGGCGGAAATCGACGATGTTGCGGCCGATGCCATGCGTGTCGCGTATCGTCGTCTGGCTGAAATACGCCTGGTCGAAGCCGGTGATCTCGCCCGGAAGCTGCACCATCCGGGCCGGCTGCGCGGCGGCGGCCCGAACCGGCGTCAGGCGCAGGCTGAGCAGCACCAGGACCGCGGCGAAGCACCCGGCCGCCCGGCCACGGCGTTCCCCGGTTGTCAGCTCGCGCAGCGCCACGAAGGCGAACAGGGCGAAGCCCGGCAGCGTCCACTTGAAGTAGTGGATGTTCTGGTAGCGCCACAGCCCGGTCGGCAACAGGTCGACATAGCACAGGAACAGCACGACGTAGGGGATCGCCAGCAGCGCCAGCAGCGCCAGCAGCGCCCGCGCCTCGCCGCGCAGCATCGGCAGCATCAGCATCCCCGCGGCCGCCACCGCGAGCCAGGGCATAGCCTCCAGCACCCCGGCCCCGTACGGGAACCAGGGCAGCGGATCGACCAGCAGCGTGTACGCCTTCCATCCCAGCCCATCGAGCCGGAACCCCAGGCTCCTCGACTGCAGCATGTAGGCGGTGGCGTGGAACCCGTAGATGCGCAGGTACAGCCGCGCGACCGGCAGCAGCACCAGGCCGGCGCCGATCGCCAGCCAGAGCAGGTCGTCCCGCATCGCCCGGCGCCGCAGCAGCGAGATCGCGACCGCGAACACGCCCCAGCTGCCGACCACCAGCAGGTCGGTCGGCCGCGTGACCGGGATCGCCGCCGCCGCCATGCCGATCGCCGCCACGCCCAGGCGCCGGCGGACCAGGTAGCGGGCGGCGCCGGGGTGCAGCAGCTCTGCGGTCAGGGCGAGCAGCCACCAGATCAGCACGGCCGACAGGCTGGTGTTCCACGGCTTCGCCCAGGCGGCGAGAACGTCGGGACAGCTGATCGTGCCGAGCAGGAACAGCAGCACCCGCGCCGGCGCCGCGACCCCGACCCGCCGGGCGAAGACCAGGAAGCCGGCATAGCTGGCCAGCAGGCAGCCCAGGTCGGCCAGGAGATACAGGTGGCCGGCCGGCAGCATCCACGCGAACGGCACCCCGAGCACGGCGTAGCCGAGCGGATACCAGTGATGCGCGGGATGGAACTCGCCGGCGGCCAGCGACAAGGCGGAATCGATGTATTTCGACTGGTCCCACGCCCCCCACCAGCCGAGCGGGAACCGGGGGTTGTTGCCGGGGGTCTCGAAGTTGCTGGCGTAGCCCCACAGGTACGCAGCCACCAGGACGAACGCCCCGGCGAGCTGCCATCGCGCGGCAGGAGCGTGGAGTCGGGATCCGGCAACCATCGGCCGCGAAACGATCGGAAGCGGAAGCCCTGGCATCCGGCCGCTATGCCAGAAGGCCCGGACCGGTGAAAGCCTGGCACGCCGTTGCCGGGAAAGCCCGGTTGTGCCCATACCGGCCCTGCGGGCCGCAGCGATCTGTACGGGTCGCGGCGCGTCCCGGGGGATCAAGCATGCAGAAGGTCTGGTCGCAGGGGGAGTTCGACGCCGCGATCGCATCGCTCGGCGGCAGGCATCCCGACGCGGAACAGTACAAGAGCCTGACCACGGTGGTGCTCGACCATCCCAAGGCGCGCGCCCTGGGAAGGATGGACCCGTTCTCGGCCGGGTATCGCGGCGCCGTGCTCGACCTCTACGCCACCCTGCGCGCGCGCGACGGCGATGCCGGCTATCTTGCCGAGCGCGACGAGGCGTCGGAAAGCGGAGGACGCGTCCCGCCCGACCTGTCGACCGGGCTGGTCCCCTGGAGCTTCCGAGACCTCAAGCTGTCGGCCGAGTTCCTGTTCTCCTGGGCGCAGATCTTCCGGCTGCTGGAGGTGGGCCCGGGAGGAAGCGTGCTGGAATACGGCCCGGGCAGCGGCCAAGTCCTGCTGATGCTGGCCCGCATGGGCGTGCAGGCGCATGGCGTCGACATCGACCAGACCGCGCTGGACGGCATACGCGGCCAGGCCGAGATGCTCGGCCTCCCGGTCGCCCTGGAGCGTGCGCAGTTCGGCGAAGGGTTCGGCGACCAGCGTTTCGACGCCATCCTGTTCTTCGAGGCGTTCCACCACGCCCTCGAGTTCCCGGCGCTGCTGCAGCGGCTGCGGGCCCGGCTGAAGCCGGGCGGGCGGCTGGTGCTGTGCGGCGAGCCGGTGGTCGAGGAACCGATCCCGGCGATCCCGTTCCCCTGGGGACCCAGGCTGGACGCGCTGTCGGTGCTGTGCATGCGACGGTGGGGCTGGATGGAGCTGGGCTTCACGGAGCCGTTCCTGATCGAGGCGGCCAGGCGCGCCGGCTGGACCACCACCTGCCACCCGTTCCCCGGCTGCGGCCGTGCCAGCGCCTACGTGCTGGAGCCCGCGGCACCCGACGAGCTGCCGGCACCCTGGACGCCGATCGTGCCGCAGCCCGCCTCGGTCTCGGCGGTGACAGCGCTGATCGAGCAGCAGCAGCGCGAGCTGGACGCGATGCGGCGCTCGACCTCCTGGCGCCTGACCGCGCCGCTCCGCAGGCTCGGCCGGTTCAGGCACTCCCTGATGAGGCGCGGTCCGCCGTCCTGAACCGCGACGCCGGCGACGCGCTTCCATCCGGCACCAGGAGCGCCCGCCCATGACCGGCCCGCCGACCCGGGCATCGAAGCCGGACCTGATCGTCCACTCCGCTTCCCCGTTCAACGCCGAGCCGCCGCCCGGCCGTCTCGTGCGGTCGTTCCTGACCGGCACCCCGGACTTCTACGTCCGCAGCCACGGCGACATCCCCCACCTGGACGGCCCCGCCCACCGGCTCGCGGTCGACGGGCAGGTGGCGGCGACGCTCTCCCTGTCGGTCGCCGGGTTGACGACGCGCTTCGCCGCGCACGAGGTCGAGGCGGTGCTGCAATGCGCCGGCAACCGCCGCGCCGACCTGCAGCCGGTGCGTCCGACCACCGGCGACCCATGGGGCGTGGGCGCGATCGGCAACGCCCGCTGGAGCGGGGTGCGCCTGGCCGACGTGCTGCGGGCGGCCGGCGTCGAGGCCGGTGTCGAGGCGGGCGCCGACCTGCACGTCGCGTTCTCCTGCCTGGACCGGTGCGAGGCGGGCGGGGAGCGGTTCCGCTACGGCGCCTCGATCCCGCTCGCCAAGGCCATGGCGCCCGAGGTTCTGCTTGCGACCGGCATGAACGGCGCACCGCTGACCCCGGAGCACGGCTACCCGCTGCGCGTGGTGGTTCCCGGCTATGCCGGGGTGCGCAGCCCGAAATGGCTGTCCGCGATCACGGTGCGGCGCAGACCGTCCGACAACCACATCCAGCAGCGCGACTACAAGCTGCTGCCCCCCGACGAGACCGGGGACCCGCCCGACTGGTCGCGCGGCGTCACCATCGACGAGATGCCGGTCAACGCCGCGATCTGCGTCCCGGCCCCGCGTGCCGTGCTGCCGGCCGGACCGACCGAGGTGAAGGGCTGGGCGATGGCCTCGTCGCGCCGGATCGCCCGGGTGGACGTGTCCGCCGACGGCGGCCGGCACTGGCGGCAGGCCAGCCTGGAGCCTGGCCGCTCGCCCTGGAGCTGGACCTTGTGGCGAACCGCCTTCGACCTGCTCCCGGGCGGGCACGAGCTGGTGGTGCGTGCCTGGGACGCCGCCGGCCAGACCCAGCCCTCGACGCCCGACGAGGTGTGGAACGTCAAGGGCTACCTCGGCACCGCCTGGCACCGGATCCGCGTCACCGCGGTCTGACCGTCCGGCTCCCCGGAACCGTGCGGATGCAGCCCATCCCGCCGCCGGGCGTTGTCCCCGGCAAGCCGCCCTGCGGCGTTCCAGGGAGATGTCGTCCATGCCGCCGGACCAGACCGACACGCCGACCCTGCGCGACCTGCCGATCGGCATCGCCGCCTCGGGCATGCGCCGGGAAACCGACTCCATGGGCGAGATCGAGGTGCCTGCCGACCGCTACTGGGGTGCCCAGGCGCAGCGCTCGCTGGAGCATTTCTCCATCGGCCGCGACCGCATGCCGATCGAGGTGTCGCGCGCCTACGGCATCGTCAAGAAGGCGGCGATGCTGGTCAACGCCGCGGAAGGCCGGCTGCCGCCCTGGAAGGCCGCCGCCATGCTCCGCGCCGCCGACGAGGTGATCGCAGGTGCGCTCGACGACCACTTCCCGCTGTTCGTCTACCAGACCGGCTCCGGCACGCAGTCGAACATGAACGTCAACGAGGTGATCTCCAACCGGGCGATCCAGCTGCTCGGCGGCACGGTCGGCTCCAAGGCGCCGGTGCATCCCAACGACGACGTCAACATGGGCCAGTCCAGCAACGACACCTTTCCGACCGCGATGCACATCGCGGTGGTGACGGCGCTGGACGACCACCTGCTGCCGCAGCTGGACGCCCTGGCCAAGGCGATCGAGGTGAAGGCCGCCGACTGGACGGACGTGGTCAAGATCGGACGCACCCATCTCGAGGATGCCGTGCCGCTCACGGTCGGCCAGGAATGGTCCGGCTACGCGCACCAGGTGCGCGACGCGATGGCGGACCTGGTCCACGCCCGACAGGGCCTGATGGAGCTGGCGATCGGCGGCACCGCGGTCGGCACCGGCCTGAACGCGCCGCCCGGCTTCAGCGTCAAGGTCGCGGCGGAAGTGGCCAGGCTGACCGGCAAGCCCTACGTGACGGCGCCGAACAAGTTCGCCGCCCAGGGCTCGCTCGACGCCATGGCCCGCGCCAGTGCAAGCTTGCGCGGCGTCGCGGTGGCGCTGATCAAGATCGCCAACGACATGCGCTGGCTGGCCTCCGGTCCGCGCTGCGGTCTGGGCGAGCTGCTGCTGCCGGAGAACGAGCCCGGATCCTCCATCATGCCCGGCAAGGTCAACCCGACCCAGTGCGAGGCGATCGTGATGATCGGCATCCAGGTGATCGGCGATGACACGGCGGTCGCGTTCGCCGGCTCCCAGGGCAACTTCGAGCTCAACGCCATGCGCCCGGTGATCATCAACGACGTGCTGCGCTCGATCGGCAACCTCCATGACGGCGTGCGCAACTTCCGCCGCTACTCGGTCGAGGGAACCCGGCTCGACCGCGACCGGATCGCGCAGCACCTGGCCAGCTCGGTGATGCTGGTCACGGCCCTGTCGCCGGTGATCGGCTACGACGCTGCCGCCCGGATCGCGCACGAGGCGATGGAGCACGGCCTGACGCTGAAGGAGGCGGCGCTGCGTTCCGGGCTGCTGTCGGAGGACGCGTTCGACCGGGCGGTGGACCCGGCCGGCCTGGTCGGCAACGGCCTGGCCGGCGCCTGAACGGCCGGGCTTATCCGGACCGGGCCCTGACCAGGGCCCGCACGAGGCGCCGCGGCACCAGCAGGGCGGCGAATGCGGAGGCCGCCAACGGTGCGACGGTGTCGAGCGCCCACAGCGCGCGGTGGTCCATCACCAGCAGCAGCCCGCGCTCGATCAGGCGCGGCAGCAGCGAGAAGCGCAGCAGCAGCAGGTCCACCAGCGGCAGCAGGAAGGCGACCAGGAGCTTCGGCCACAGCCGGTCCGGCCGCCGCGCCGCGACCACCCCGATCAGCAGCCCGGCCGGCACCACCCCCTTCAACAGGCCGAGCAACCCGAGCCCGAACAGCACCGGCACCAGCACCACCGTGAACAGCAGCCAGCGCAGCAGCTCCCACGCGAACAGCGCGGTGATCAGCAGCAGCGCCGCCGGCACCAGCAGGGTGTAGAGGACCGCGAACACCAGGGTCGCCAGCAGCAGCCGGCCGACCGGCGCCGTGGCCGGACCTGCGGCACCGGACAGCAAAAGGCCGCCCCGCGCGCGGCCGGGCGGCGCGGTGGGGTCCGGGACCCGCGGGGCGGTCCGCTGTGCGGCAGGGCCGAGAACAGCTCGGCCATGCCGGGCGTGTCCTTCCACTCGTCCGCATCCGCCGGCGGCGTGCCCTTGCGGGTGATGTTGGGCCAGCTCTTGGAATAGCCGGCGTTGGCCTCGGCCCAGGCGCCGGCGCGGTCGTCGCTGTCGGGCAGGATCGCCTCCGCCGGGCATTCCGGCTCGCACACGCCGCAGTCGATGCATTCGTCCGGATTGATGACCAGCATGTTCTCGCCGGCATAGAAGCAGTCCACCGGACACACCTCGACGCAGTCCATGTACTTGCAGCGGATGCAGTTCTCGGTGACCACGTAGGTCATCGCCATCTCCGATCATGCGGCAGACGCGTCCGCCGGTCCCGTGTGAATGCCGCAAGCCCGGGCCCGGGCGGGCCTTCGGCGGGCGCGAGATATGGGAGGGTTTGGAAGGCAGCGCAAGCCGAGCGCCGCTCAGCCGGGCACGTCCTCGTACAGCAGGCGCGCCTCCGCCGCCGGGCCGCGCCGGGCGGCCAGCGACAGCACCCGGATCACCCGCACCCCGATCCGCGGCAGCGGCAGGGTCAGCACGTCGCCCGGCCGCAGCCGGGC
>CAXUEL010000029.1:0-24575 GCA_964249915.1 uncultured Acetobacteraceae bacterium
GTCTTGGCCGCGGTGCCGGGCCCTGCGACCGCGGCGGCGCCGGGCTGCGTCGAGGCGGCGGATGGCACGCGTCAGTACTGTCCGAGCTGGCGGAGCCCGGGCGACGGCAGCATGGTCTGGGGCGAGAAGTCGGCCAGCGTCGCCGCCGGCACCGAGCCGTCCTGCCCCGGCGCGGGCTCGATCGCCTGCCTGCTGCTCAAGGCGGTGGCGACCAGCGGCGGGCGGGCCGGCCTGTTCGGGCGCACCACCTTCGTGCAGCGCCTGGAGACCAGCGGCGGCAGCGCTCCGGACGCCGCCTGCACGGCGGGGCAGGTGGCGCTGGTCCCGTACCGTGCGACCTACGTGTTCTATGCCCGCCGGCCTTGAGCCGCCGACCTCGAGCCGCCAGCCGTTCCCGGCGGTCAGCCGACCGGATCGCAGTAGAGCCCGGTCGCCGCGAGGTGGACGTCGGGAAAGTCGTCCGGTCCGGCTTCCGGCGCGCCGTTGTTGCTGAGGGTGATCGTGGCACTGACGGTGCCGGTATCGGTCACCACGATGCCGGCGAACGGCATGGAGGCCGCGTGATCCGTGCCGGTCTCGGTGGACGGCGGGCCGGTGACGACCGGGGTCGAGCCGGTCCCGGTGCTGCCGTCGTTGATCAACCGCAACGGCGTCGTCGGGCTGCTGCCGTTGCCGTTCAGGACCGAGGCGTGGAGCGACGGGGTGCCCTCGCACAGCGAGCTCGGGTTCTCCGTCTTCCAGTCGATGTAGAGGCCGCTGTAGGTGCCGCCGGTGGAACCGAGGGAGCGGATCTCGTACGACGTGCCGCTGGCCGAGGTCGCGTAGGGCAGGGTGCCCATGCTGGTGAGGGTGGTGGTACCGCCGTTTCCCGAGACGGTGAAGGTGGCGTTGCTGACGGCAAGCAGGTTGCTGGAGCTGTCGTATTCGGCGTTCCAGGTGCCGGACAGCGTGGATCCGTCGGAGAACGCCGCACCACCGATCGAGGTCGTAACGAACGTATCGGCCATCGACAAGTTCTGCGTTGATGACGTGGCGTTGATCAGGGCCGAGCCGGGCCTTTCCCTGCTTAATCCCGACAGGCTTGGCAAACCGCTTGTTTTGCTATAACAACTAGATTGCACCCGAAACGAAGCCGCCTGTTCTTCTGCACGTGCCGGGCGTCCAGTCATTGCAACCATCCCCGCTCGTCCGCGGCGGTTCCACTTGCCGTTTCGTGAACCGGTCGTTCAGGAAACGGTAACCAGATTGTTCCACATACCGTCGCTCGAAGGGAGCGGCGGCCACATGTTTGTCCAGCAGGTGATCCAGGCCCTGCGTCTTTGCGCCAGGCCGGGACGGCACGCCCCGTGCGCGGCGGTCCTGGTCCTGATCGCGCTGCTGTGCCGGATCCCCGTCGCGCACGCCCAGTTCACCCGGTTCCAGAACTTCACCGACGAGCAGGGGCTCGGCAACCTCAGCATCTATGCCCTGGCACAGGACCGGGACGGCTATGTCCTGTTCGGCACCGAGGCCGGCCTGTACCGCTACGACGGGGCGGGCATCACCGCCTACGAGGCCGGGCTGCCCTCGACGGCCTGGGTCCAGCAGGTCGTCGCCGACACGGCCGGCCGTGTCTGGGTCGTCGCCGCCGACGGCCTTTATGTCCGCAACGGGCCGAGTTTCAACCGGGTCGATACCGGGACATCCGCCCGCCTGCTGTCCTCGCACCTGCTGGCCGCCAGCCGCACGCGCGTCGTGCTCGACGTCGGCGGCACGCTTCTCGGCGCTCCGGTCGGCGACCGGGCGGTCGGCAGGTTCTCGCCGGTGTTCGACGCGGCGACGCTAGCGAGGGTCCCGGGCCTCGCGTCGGCGCGCTTCGTCGCGCCGGACATCCAGGGCGGCCTGCTGATCGGCTGCGGCGTCTCGATCTGCCGCGAGGCCGGCGGACGGGTCGCGGTGCTGGGCGGCGCCGACGGGCTGCCGGCGGATAGCTGGCAGGTGGCGATCCAGACGCCGGATGGCACGCTCTGGGCCCGCAGCCTCGACCGCATCGCCTGGCGCAGGCCGGGGCGGGACCGGTTCGAGGTTGCGGTGCTGCCGGGCGGCCGCGGCCCGGACGTGCGGGCGCCCGGCGAGCACACCTCCTACGTCGCCCATCCGGAACGGCTCGGCCTTCTGGACGACCGGCACGGCGGCGTTCTGACCCAGGACGCCGCCGGCCTGGTCGACTGGAACGGCACCACCTGGCGCACCTGCGGGCATCATGCCGGCGGCCTGCCCACCAACCGCCTGCAGGCCTTCATGTTCGACCGGGAAGGATCGCTCTGGGTCGGCAGCTTCGGGACCGGCGTGTTCCGGAGCATCGGCATGGACAACTGGGAGCACTGGACCGCGGACGACGTCCTGCCCAGCAACATCGTCTGGTCGATGACCAGGCTGGCGAACCGGCAGCTCTGGGTCGCGACCGACAGCGGCACCGTCGCGATCGGCAGCGCCGCGGCGACCGTTTCGCCCGAAACCAACTACGTCGCCCAGGCGACGCCGGCCGGCCGGGTCTGGCTGGCACCGATCGGGGCCCCGCTGGCCCGGATCGATCCGGCGCACAACACGGTGGAACGCTTCGCCTCGGTCGGCCGGGTGGTGACGGCCACCGTCGACCGGGACGGCCAGCTCTGGCTTTGCACGCCAACCGGGCTGTTCCTGGTGGCGCAGCCCGACGCGCCGGCATCGGATGTCCATCCGGAGCTGGTCCTGGCGCACGACGTGCAGCAGGTGGCGATCGATCCCGCCGGAACCGTCTGGGCGCTGTCCGGCGACGGCGTGTTCCGGCGCGGTCCTGGCGGCCGGTTCGACCTCGTGGTGCCTCCTGCCTTGCTGAAGAGCGCGCCGTTCACGCTGACTTTCGCGCCCGGCGGCGAGCTGTGGATCGGCACCGAGGCGACCGGGGTGCTCCGCTTCCGCGTGGCCGGACGCCAGATCGACACCCTTCCCTCCGTGACGTCGCCGGTGATCGGCTCGAACAACGTTCTGTTCGCCCGTCGCGACCGCCGGGGCTGGATCTGGCTCGGCACCGATCACGGCATCGACATGTTCGACGGCCGCTCCTGGCGTCGCTTCGACGGCAGCGAGGGGCCGATCACCAACGACATGAACCAGGCTGCCATCTACGAGGACGTGGACGGCTCGATGTGGTTCGGGACCAGCCACGGCCTGTCGCATCTCATGGATCCGGCAGCCCGTCCGCCGACGGCTGCGCTGCACCCGCTGGTGACCGGCCTGACGTTCGACAACCGGCCGCTGCCGGTGGCGCCGCAGGTCCGGACCGAGTGGAGTGCCGCCTCGCTGATCATCCGCTTCGTCGACCTCGACTACACCCACGGCCACAACGTGGCGTTCCGCTACCGGCTGGACGGGCTGGATGCCGACTGGAGCAGCACGACCGAGCACGAGGTGCGCTATGCCGGCCTGCCGCCGGGCAACCTGCGCTTCGAGCTGGTCGCGGTGGACACCGTGCATGGCTGGACCTCCGCGCCGGTCGGCTTCACGATCCGCATCCGGGCGCCCTGGTGGCGTCGCTGGTGGTTCTACGGGCTGTGCGTGCTGGCCGCGACCGTCCTGCTGGCCGGGACCTGGCGGGTCCGGATCCGGCTGCTGCTTCGCCAGAAGCGGCGCCTGGAGGAGGTGGTGGGCGCCCGCACCGCCGAGATCGAGGAGGCGCGGCGCGAGCTGCAGCGCCAGGCCATGTCGGACGCCCTGACCGGCCTGGCGAACCGGCGCGCGATCATGCAGGTCCTGGAGCAGGCGGTCGCGGCGGCCCGGCAGACCGGTGCGCCGCTTGCCGTCCTGCTGTGCGACATCGATCATTTCAAGGAGATCAACGACTGCTTCGGTCACCTGGCGGGCGACCAGGTGCTGACCGCCTTCGGCGCCAGGCTGGACGACGCGATCGGCCCCGAAGCGGCGGGCCGCTATGGCGGCGAGGAGTTCCTCCTCATCCTGCATGGCGCCCCCGAGGCCGTCCTGCGCAGCGCGTCCGCCGTCCACCGTGCCCTCACCGAGCGCCCCTATGATGTCGGCGAGTCCCGGCGGCCGGTGACCTCGAGCGGCGGGCTCGCGTTCTTCCGCCCCCAGGACAGCACGCTG
This sequence comes from uncultured Acetobacteraceae bacterium, assembly GCA_964249915.1. GTDB lineage: Bacteria > Pseudomonadota > Alphaproteobacteria > Acetobacterales > Acetobacteraceae > Lichenicola. The sequence continues at coordinate 4,123 of CAXUEL010000029.1, forward strand.
TCGCTGATCGCCCGTGCCGACGCCGCCCTCTACCAGGCGAAGAAGAACGGACGGAACCGCATCGAGGACGAGCGATCCCTCGACGGGTCCCAGCCGCCTCCTCTCGTCACGGCCCTGGCGAGGGACGCGACGCACCAGTTGTCGGAAGATGCGGCCGTCGCCAGCGGCTGGTTGCAGAGCCTGGCGCCGGGCTGATCGGGATCCCGCGGCCATGTCCCCCCGCGCATGCTCTCCCATGCAGGCGACGGTCCTGCCGCCGCCGCCGCAACGAGGCCGGCGCAGGTCGGCACGCGGTTGCGACGGGCCGGATCCAGCCGGGGAGCTTGCGGCCGCGCGTCGTGCGCTGCTGCCACGGCGGCCCGACCGTCGCCCTTGTCGTGCCGGCCGGGCGATTTGTCCGGGCACCGCCACCGTCCGGGGTGTCGGCGGCGCCCTTTCGTCCAGGCCGGTTTGGGAGGATAAGGTCGTCCGCCGGCGGGCCCGGCCGCCTGGCCACGAGGATCCGGAACATATCCCCATGAGCGCCGTCCTTTCCGCGGCCGGCCTGACCGGTCAGGCCTGGAGCCCGTCGAGCTGGCGGGACCGCCCGATCAGGCAGGCGCCGTCCTATCCGGACCAGGCGGCGCTGGAGGCGGTCGAGGCGCGGCTGCGCGCCTACCCGCCGCTGGTGTTCGCTGGCGAGGCGCGCCGCCTGAAGCAGCACCTGGCCCTGGCGGCGGAGGGTCACGCCTTCGTGCTGCAGGGCGGTGCCTGCGCCGAAAGCTTCGGCGAGTTCACCGCCGACGTGATACGCGACACCTTCCGCGTGCTGCTGCAGATGGCGGTGGTGCTGTGCTTCGGCGCCAAGGTGCCGGTGGTGAAGCTCGGCCGCATGGCAGGGCAGTTCGCCAAGCCGCGCTCCGCGGACACCGAAACGGTCGGCGGCGACACCCTGCCGTGCTACCGCGGCGACATCGTCAACGGTCCCGAGTTCACCGAGCGGTCGCGGCTGCCGGATCCGGCGCGCATGGAGACCGGCTACTTCCAGTCCGCCGGCATCCTCAACCTGCTGCGCGCCTTTGCCGGCGGCGGCTACGCCAACCTGCACCAGGTGCACCGCTGGAACCTCGGCTTCGTCGAGCGCAGCCCGCTGGCGGCACGCTACCAGGACCTGGCGCAGCGCATCGACGAGACCCTGGCCTTCATGGGCGCCTGCGGGCTGGGCGCCAACGCTTCCCAGGTGGACGAGACCGAGTTCTACACCAGCCACGAGGCGCTGCTGCTGCCGTACGAGCAGGCGCTGACCCGGATCGATTCCACCACCGGCGACTGGTACGGCTGCTCGGCGCACTTCCTGTGGATCGGCGACCGCACCCGCCAGCCGGACGGGGCGCATGTCGAGTTCCTGCGCGGCGTGCGCAACCCGGTCGGGCTCAAGGTGGGGCCCACCACCACGGTTGACGACCTCCATCGCCTGCTCGACCTGCTCAACCCGTGGAACGAGGCCGGGCGGTTGACCCTGATCTCCCGCATGGGCGCGGACGGGGTGCGCCGGCACCTGCCGCCGCTGCTGCGCGCGGTGCAGAAGTCCGGGCGCACGGTGGTCTGGCTGTGCGACCCGATGCACGGCAACACGATCAGCACCGCGTCCCGGGTCAAGACCCGCTCGTTCGACGCCATCCTGTCCGAGCTGCGCGGCTTCTTCGACGTGTTCGCCGCCGAGGGCGCCCGGCCCGGCGGGATCCACGTCGAGATGACCGGCCAGGACGTGACCGAATGCGTCGGCGGCGCCCACCGGTTGACCGAGGCGGATCTGGGCGAGCGCTACGAGACCTTCTGCGACCCGCGGCTCAACGCCGAGCAGTCGCTGGAGATGGCGTTCCTGGTCGCGGAGGAGCTCACCACGCGGCACCGGGCGGCGGTCCGGTGACCGGCGTGGAGGCCGGCGCGCGGAGCGGCGCGTCACCTGGCCGGCGCCGTCGTGTCGGCGGCGGCGGTTCGGCGCATGCGCGGGGCGCTGGACGAGGCCGGGTTCGAACGGTCGGGATCGTCGCCTCCTCCGGTTTCGGGGTCGACAGGTGCCGGGCGATGGCCGACGCGGACGCGCCGGTCGACGTGATCGGCGCCGGCAGCTTCATCCCCGACACCTGGCCGGGTGCCTGCCCCGCCGCCGACACCGTTGCCTGTGACGGGGTGCGCGCATGAGCGAGGAGCTGTTCGGGCCGGAAGGCGGCTGGCGGGTGCGGATCATCGACCTGTCGGGCGCCTCGGCGGACGACGTCGTGGAGGAGATCGGCGGTTTCCCGACGCTGCCGCTGGCGAACGCGTTCTGCCGTGCCTATGTGCGCGACAGCATCGAGCGCTGCCGGGTGCCGGGCGCCACCAGCCGCGAGGTTCTCGCTGCCTGGTTCGCGTTCGGCGAGGACGCCGAGGTGGTCGACGCGGGCGAGGAAGGCTGGCGCTCGGCGAACGAGCTCGACGGGTTCGCCTCCGAGCCCGGTTCGGAGATCGAGCGCGACTGGCGCTCGATCGACCCGCGCCGGGCCGACGGACCGGACGAGGAAGAGGACGACTAGGATCTTGCCGCGGTGAAGCTTCGTTTCGCACCCAGCCCGACCGGTCTGCTGCACGTCGGCAACGCCCGCCAGGCGGTGGCCAACGCGCTGCACGCCAGGCGCCATGGTGCCGGCTTCCTGCTCCGCATCGACGACACCGACGCCGAACGTTCGCGCGAGGAGCACGTGGCCGGGATCCAGCACGACCTGCGCTGGCTGGGCCTCGAATGGGACGAGATGGTGCGCCAGTCGGAGCGCGCCGAGCGCTACGCGGCGGCGGCGGCGCGGCTGAAGCAGGTCGGCCGGCTCTACCCCTGCTTCGAGAGCGAGGAGGAGCTGCGCGCCAAGCGCGAGCAGCGCCTGCGCCAGCGCCGGCCGCCGGTCTACGACCGCGCTATGCTGCGCCTGACCCCGGAGCAGCGGGCGCAGGCGGAGGCCAACGGCAAGCAGCCGTACTGGCGGTTCCGGCTGTCCGACGGCACCGTGTCCTGGGACGACCTGGTGCAGGGACGGACGGAGGTGAAGCTTCCCTCTGTGTCCGATCCGGTGCTGATCCGCGCCGACGGCACCGTGCTCTACACCTTTGCGTCCGTGGTGGACGACCTGGAGCTCGGCATCACCCACGTGCTTCGCGGCGAGGACCACGTCACCAACACCGGGGTGCAGCTCGACATCGTCGAGGCGCTGGGTGGGCGGCCGGACCGCTTCAGCTTCGCCCACCTGCCGCTGCTGCTCGACGAGGCGGGGTCCAAGCTGTCCAAGCGGTTCGACGGCCTGTCGCTGCGCGCACTTCGCCATGACGGGGTGGAGCCGACCGCGCTGCTGGCCTATCTCGCCCGGCTCGGCACCTCCGAGGACCCGCAGCCGCTGCCGTTCGAGGCGTTGGCGGCGAGCTACGACCTGCGCCGGGTGTCGAAGTCGCCGGCGCGGTTCGACATGCGCCAGCTGCTGGCCCTGAACCGCCGTGCCATGCACGTCATGCCGTTCGAGCAGGTGCAGGGCCGGCTGCCGGAGGGGGCCACGGAAGCGTTCTGGAACGCGGTGCGCGGCAACGTCGACATGCTGTCCGAGCTGCGGCACTGGTGGGACGTGGTCAGCGGCAGCATCGTGCCGCCGGTGCAGGAGGAGGAGACCGACTTCCTGCTCCAGGCGATCGACGTGCTGCCCTCCGACGAGCCGGACCAGCCCTGGAGCGACGCCACCTGGTCGAGTTGGACCGAGGCGCTGCGCGAGTCGAGCGGCCGCAAGGGGCGGGCACTGTTCCATCCGCTGAGACTGGCCTTGACCGGCGAGGAGCAGGGTCCGGAACTGCGCGACCTGCTGCCGCTGATGGGCCACGAGCGGGTGAGCGGCCGGCTGCGCATGGCGGCAAGCTGACGACAAATGTTACATGAACAAGAAGCAATCTGGTAGTGGAGGGTAAAGCGGCATATTAACAATTACGAATGGTGCGACGCGCAAAATGCGCAGGGTGGGACGGCACGGCCAGGCGGGCGTGTCGCAGTCAACGAGACGGCTTCCCGAGGGGAGCGCGGCGAACCGGAATTTCCTGTATGGCCAGGCCTCGGCCGCGGCGAGGGGAGCGACGGGAAGCCGTATCAACGAGGCGCGGAATGATTGCCAAGAGACTGCCGTTCCTGATCAGGGCCCTCGCCCTGGCGGCCCTTGGGTCGCTGGGCGGGTGCAAGTACTCGATCCTCGACCCGAAAGGGGCGATCGGGGCGGCGGAGAAGTCGCTTATCCTGACCTCGACCTACGCCATGCTGATCATCGTGGTGCCGGTGATCATCCTGACCCTGTGGTTCGGCTGGCGCTACCGTGAGGGCTCGGGCGCGCGCTACGAGCCGGACTGGGGTCATTCCGGGGTGATCGAGATTTTCTGCTGGGGCATACCCTGCGCGATCATCGCTTTCCTGGGATACCTGACCTGGGTCAGCACCCATGCCCTGGATCCCTACAAGGCGCTCGACAGCCAGAAGAAGCCGCTGGTAATCGACGTGGTGGCGCTGAACTGGAAGTGGCTGTTCATCTACCCCGACCAGCATGTCGCCACCATCAACGAGGTGGCGTTCCCGGTCGGAACCCCGGTCGACTTCCGGATCACCTCGGACTCGGTGATGAACTCGTTCTTTATCCCGGAACTCGGCAGTCAGATCTACGCCATGGCCGGCATGCGCACGCAGTTGCACCTGATCGCCGACCGCGAGGGAACGTTCCCCGGGTTGTCGTCGATGTATAGCGGGCGCGGCTTCTCGGACATGCACTTCAACGCCATCGCCACCAGCGACGCCAAGTTCGCCGACTGGGTGTCGAACGCTGCCCGGTCGAGCGTGCCGCTCAACACCGGCGACTACACCAGGATCGCGGCCCCGGAGGAGAAGGCGCCGGTGCAGTACTTCTCGGCAGTGGAGCCGAACCTGTTCAACGAGATCATCGCGAAATACATGGGCAAGGCCGAGAGTTTTCACTCCGGCGTTAGGGAGTAGCAGGATCATGCTGGGGAGAATGACCCTCGCGGACGTGGCCATACTCGACTCGCCGATCATCATGGCGGCGGGCATGTTCATGGCCCTGGTCGTCGCAGCCATCGTCGGGACCATCACCTACACCAGGAGCTGGGTCTATCTCTGGAAGGAGTGGATCACCTCGGTCGATCACAAGAAGATCGGCATCATGTACATCATCGTCGCCATCGTGATGCTGCTGCGCGGCTTCTCGGATGCGATCATGATGCGCGCGCAACAGGCCATGGCCTATGGCGGCCACGCCGGCTACCTGCCGCCGCACCACTACGACCAGATCTTCACCGCCCACGGCACCATCATGATCTTCTTCATGGCGATGCCGTTCATGATCGGGCTGATGAACATCGCGGTGCCTCTGCAGATCGGCGCCCGCGACGTGGCGTTCCCGTTCCTGAACTCGTTCTCGTTCTGGATGACCGCGGTCGGCGCCATTTTGGTCAACGTGTCGCTGGTGCTGGGCGAGTTCGGCCAGACCGGCTGGCTGGCCTATCCGCCGCTGTCCGAGCTGAAGTTCAGCCCCGGCGTCGGCGTGGACTACTACATCTGGTCGCTGCAGCTCACCGGCCTCGGCACCCTGCTGACCGGCGTCAACTTCTTCGTCACCATCGTCAAGATGCGCGCGCCCGGCATGACCTGGATGCGCCTGCCCATCTTCACCTGGACCATCCTGTGCACGGCCATCCTGATCATGGCCGCGTTCCCGATCCTGACCGTGACCTTCGGCATGCTGTCGCTGGACCGCTACCTCGGCATGCACTTCTTCACCAACGAGCTCGGCGGCAACCAGATGATGTACGTCAACCTCATCTGGGCCTGGGGCCATCCGGAGGTGTACATCCTGATCCTGCCGGCCTTCGGCGTGTTCTCCGAGGTGGTGCCGACCTTCAGCCAGAAGCGCCTGTTCGGCTACAAGGCGATGGTCTACGCCACCGTCTCGATCACCGTGCTCAGCTTCGTGGTCTGGCTGCACCACTTCTTCACCATGGGCTCCAGCGCCAACGTGAACGCCTTCTTCGGCATCACGACCATGATCATCGCCATCCCCACCGGGGTGAAGATCTTCAACTGGCTGTTCACCATGTATCGCGGGCGCATCCAGTACACCTCCATGATGCTGTGGACGATGGGCTTCATGGTCACCTTCGTGATCGGCGGCATGACCGGCGTGATGCTGGCCCTGCCTGGCAACGACTGGGTGCTGCATAACTCGCTGTTCCTGATCGCGCACTTCCACAACGTGATCATCGGCGGCGTGTTCTTCGGCTACATGGCCGGCCTGACCTACTGGTTTCCCAAGGCCACCGGCTTCAAGCTGAACGACAGCTGGGGCAAGGCCTCGTTCTGGTTCTGGCTCACCGGCTTCTACGTCGCCTTCATGCCGCTCTACGTGCTGGGCTTCCTCGGCATGACCCGGCGCATGAACCACTACGACAACCCGCAGTGGACGCCGTACCTGTGGATCGCCGCCTTCGGCGCCCTGATCATCGCGGCCGGCATCGCCTGCACCGTGATCGGTCTCGTGGTCAGCATCCGCCAGCGCCACCTGCCGCAGAACCAGGACGTGTCCGGCGATCCGTGGAACGGCCGCACCATCGAATGGTCGACCTCCTCGCCGCCGCCGTTCTACAACTTCGCCGTGCTGCCGCACGTGGACGCGCTGGACGCCTTCAACGAGACCAAGAAGCGCGGCCACGAGGCACGCGAGACGCCGGTGTATTCCGACATCCACATGCCGCGGAACACCTCGGCCGGCTTCATCATGTCGGTGGCGGCGGGCATCGTCGGCTTTGCGCTGATCTGGCACATCTGGTGGCTGGCGATCATCGGCATGCTGGGCCTGGTGGGCACCTTCATCGTGCGCTCCTGCGACGACGACATCGACTACTACGTGCCGGCGGCCGAGGTGGCGCGCATCGAGGGGCTGCACAACGCCCGCGTCGCGCAGCTGGAGCTGACACATGTCGCCTGACAGCCTGGTCGCCCATCACGGCGAGTTCGCTGAGGACCATTCCCACGAGCCGAACAACGTGTTCGGCTTCTGGCTCTACCTGATGACCGACTGCATCCTGTTCGCGACGATCTTCGCCGCGTTCGCGGTCAGTCGGCACCAGTACGCCGGCGACGTCAGCGGCCGCGACATCTTCGACCTCAAATACGTGGGGGTGGAGACGGCGCTGCTGCTGGTCAGTTCCTCGACCTACGGCTTTGCCATGATCGGCGCCTACCAGCACAAGCTGAACCAGGTGCTGGTCTGGCTCGGCATCACCTTCCTGCTCGGCGCCGGCTTCGTCGGCATGGAGATCAACGAGTTCCATCACCTCGTGGCCGAAGGGCACGGGCCGGACCGCAGCGCGTTCCTGTCCGCGTTCTTCACCCTGGTCGGCACCCATGGCTTGCACGTCACCTGCGGCCTGCTGTGGATGCTGGTGCTGGTGGTACAGCTCACCGTGCTGCGCAAGCCGCTCGACACCCGCTATGTCAACCGGCTGATGTGCCTGAGCCTGTTCTGGCACTTCCTGGACATCGTCTGGATCTGCGTGTTCAGCCTGGTCTACCTGATGGGAGTTCGGTGATGGATCATCCGGCGCTGCACGGCCACTCGCACCAGACTCACGTCGAGGGTTCCGGCGGCGCCGGCCACGCGGGCTACGGCGCCTACGCCGTCGGCTTCGCGTTGTCCGTGGTCCTCACCCTTGCCGCGTTCTATCCGGTGATGGTGCCGGGCACGCTGCCGTCGGGCTGGATCCTGCCGCTGATCGCGACCCTGGCGGTGGTGCAGATCTTCGTCCACCTGGTGTGCTTCCTGCACATGAGCGCCGGCTCGGAGCAGCGCTGGAACGTCACCGCGTTCGGCTTCGCCCTGTTGGTGGTGTTCATCCTGATCGGCGGCTCGCTGTGGATCATGCGCAGCATGAGCGTGGGCATGGCCGACCCGGACGTGCCGGCGGTGCCGACCAGCGGCCACTCTGGCAGCAACGCGGGCAACATGAACGGCATGTAGCAGACTAACGACACCCGGCTGCTGGCGCCCGCTGTTCCGGCAGCGGGCGTTCTGCGTTTGACGAGGACAGGACATGTCCGGCGCCGGACTACGGTCGTATCCGTTCCGCAACATCTCCTCAGCCTGACCATGGTCGAGCCGCCCGACCGGAAAGATGATCAGGCTTGCCGGATCCTCGCCGGTGATCTCCACCTTGAGGACCGTTTGTCCAGAGCGTGCAGGAAGGTGCAGACGTTCAGGTCGATGCCGTTGCACCCTGCCAGCTCGCCGTATCCACCTCCGATGGCGCTGATGATCCCGCCGCCGCGCTTGTTCAGGCAGACGTCCGACCGATCAGCAGGCACCTTGCAAAACGCTTGACGGCCCTGCGTGCGCAGGATCCGGACGAGGCTTTGGAAGCTGGGCAGGGGAAGCACATCGGCCTGGTGGCTTCAGGCCCGTGCCTGGGCCGGACCTCGGTTCGCGAGCACGCAGACCGTCGGCAGCAGGAACGCCCACCTCACCACGCGGCCTTCCGCCTGCCCGGCCGCGTGACGAGCACGAACCGCGTCGCCATCATGACTGCGACCGATGCCAGCGCCGCGGCCAGGGCGGCCCACAGGCCGGGTGCGCCGTATCCGAGCCGGAACGCCAGCAGCCACCCCAGCGGCAGGCCGACCAGCCAATAGCCCACCTGCGCCAGCAGCATCGGCGTCCTGGTGTCGCCCATGCCGCGCAGCGCGCCGATCGCCACCACCTGCACCCCGTCCGCCACCTGGAACAGGGCGAGGATGCCGAGCAGGGTGACGGCGATCCGGAATGCCGCCCGGTTGGCCGGAACCGAGGGGTCCAGGAACGCCGACGCCACCAGGTCCGGCGTGCACAGCAGCAGCAGCCCGATCGCGCCCATGGCCAGCACCGCCAGGCCGATCGCCACCAGCCCGGCGCGACGCACCGCGATCCGGTCGCCGGCGCCGGTCGCCAGGCCCACGCGCACGTTCGCCGCCTGGCCCAGCGCCATCGGCACCATGAAGGTGAAGGTGCCGATGCCGAGCACGATCTGGTGCGCGGCCAGCGACGCGGTGCCGAGCAGCCCGGCGGCCAGGCTGGCCAGCAGGAACATCAGCACCTCGCCGGCGATCGTCGCCATGATCGGCATCCCGAGCCGCAGCAGCGGCGCCAGCTCGCGCCGTTTGGGGCGTGGCGGGGTCACCAGCCTGCCGCGGCGCCGGCTGCCGTGCAGGCAGGCGAACAGCACCAGCACCGTGCCCCACAGGGTGGCGGTGCTGGCGATCGCCGAGCCGCGCAGCCCCAGCGCCGGCAGCCCGAGGGCGCCATAGATCAGCGCGTAGTTCAGCAGCCCGTTGCCGACCGCCATCGCCGGCGTGACCCGAAGCAGCAGGCCGGCCTGATCGATCGCCGGCAGCATCGCCCGCATCGTCCCGAGCCCGGCCACGTAGGCCGGCGTCCCCCAGCGCAGGATGCCGAGATAGAGCCCGACGTCGTGCGCGAGCGATGCCGGCTCATGCAGGCGGCGCAGGATCGGACCCGCCAGGCTGGACAGCACGAACAGCGGCACCGACAGGGCGAGGCCGAGGCAGAGCCCGGTACCGTACAGCCCGGCGATGCGACGCGTCGTGCCGGCGCCGCGCGCCTGCGCCGCCAGGATGCCGGCCGCCATCAGCATGCCCTGCAGCGACGCGCCGATGGCGAAGAACAGCATGCCCGACAGCCCGCCGGCCGCCACCGCGTGGTCGCCTAGGCCGCCGAGCAGCACCGTGTCGGTGAGCCCCATGGCGATCTCCGACAGGCTGACGATCGCCAGCGGCACCGCCAGGCGCAGCAGTGCCGCGGCGTGCGCCGTCCTGCCGGCCTTGACGGTTCCGACCGCGTCCATCGCTTCTCCACCCAGGGCATCCGTTGCCGCGCTGCTTGCCGCGCTGCTTGCCGCCCTGCGGCCGATGCCGCAAAACCGGGCGATGGCCCAGCTCGCCCTGCACGACAGCCTGACCCGGACCACGGCACCGTTCGTGCCGCTCGATCCGGCGCATGTGCGCGTCTACTACTGCGGGCCCACCGTCTACGACCTCCTGCATGTCGGCAACCTGCGCGCCATGCTGTCGGCCGACCTGCTGGTGCGGCTGCTCCGCGCGCTCTACCCGCGCGTCACCTTCGTGCGCAACATCACCGACGTCGACGACAAGATCAACGCGCGCGCCGCCGAGCTCGGCATCGGCATCGACGAGCTCGCCGACGGGACGATCGCCGCGCTGCACGCCGACCTCGCGGCCGCGGGCATCCTGCCGCCCGACATCGAGCCGCGCGCGACCCACCATGTCGGCGAGATGGTCGCGCTGATCTCGGGCCTGGTCGCCTCCGGCCACGCCTACGAGGCCGACGGGCACGTGCTGTTCTCGGTCCGGGACTTTCCCGGGTACGGCCGCCTGTCCGGCCGCGATCCGGACGAGCTGCTCGCCGGCGCGCGCGTCGAGGTGGCGCCGTACAAGCGCGATCCCGGCGACTTCGTGCTGTGGAAGCCGTCGACGACGGAGCTGCCGGGCTGGGACAGCCCGTGGGGGCGCGGTCGCCCCGGCTGGCACATCGAGTGCAGCGCCATGGCCGAGCGCTACCTGGGTCCCAGCTTCGACATACACGGCGGCGGCGCCGACCTTTTGTTCCCGCACCACGAGAACGAGCGCGCGCAGAGCCTGTGCGGCTATCCCGGCTCGAGCTTCGCCACCGTGTGGCTGCACAACGCGATGCTGACCATCGACGGCGAGAAAATGTCCAAGAGCCTCGGCAACGTCCTGACCATACGCGACGTGCTGCGGGAGGCGCCTGCGGAAGCGCTGCGCCTGCTGCTGCTCGGCAGCCATTACCGCTCGGTGCTGAACTTCACCCATGCCCGCCTGGCCGAGGCGCGCCAGACGCTGGACCGGTTCTACCGCGCGATCGAGCGTTCGGGCGCGGGCGCGAAAGGGCCGGTGCCGGACGAGGTCCTCCACGCGCTGTGCCAGGACCTGAACAGTCCGGGCGCGATCGCGGTGATGCACCGACTGGCGGACGCGGCCCTGGCCGGACAGCGGCAGGCAGGCGAGGGGCTTCGCGCCGCGGGTCGGCTGCTCGGCCTGCTGCAGGACGATCCGGCGCGGTGGTTCCAGGCCGGCGCCGATACCGGCACGGTGGAGCAAGCGATCGCGGAACGGCTGGCGGCACGCAAGGCGCGCGACTTCATCCGCGCCGACGCCATACGCGCCCGGCTGCTGCGGGACGGGGTGGTGCTGGAGGACGGGCCCGCTGGCACCACCTGGCGGCAGGCATGACCGGCCGCGACGGCGGTGCCGCGCTGGAGCCGATCGGCAACAGCCCGGTGGTGGTCCTGGTGCGGCCGCAGCTGGCCGAGAACGTCGGCAGCGTCGCCCGCGCCATGGCCAATGGCGGCCTGTTCCACCTGCGCCTGGTCGAGCCCCGCGACGGCTGGCCGCAGGAACGCGCCTGGCGCTCCGCCTCCGGCGCGGACCGGATCCTGGACCAGGCGACCGTGCACCCGGACGTGGGCGACGCGGTGGCCGACCTGCACCACGTGTTCGCCACCTGTCCGCGGCCGCGTCACGTGGTCAAGCCGGTGCTGACCGCGCGCGGCGGGGCGGCCGAGATGCGCGAGATCGCCGGCCGGGCCTTGCGCGTCGGCATCCTGTTCGGTCCCGAGCGCGCCGGTCTCGACAGCGACGACATGGCGCGCGCAGACGCCCTGATCCGCTACCCGCTCAACCCCGGCTTCTCCTCGCTCAACCTGGCCCAGGCGGTGATGATCATGGCCTACGAGTGGTGGCTGGCCGCCGACGACACCCCGCCCCGCGTGCTGATGACCAACGAGACACGCGTCGCCAGCAAGAACGAGCTGGAGAACTTCATGGGACATCTGCTGCGCGAGCTCGACGCCTGCGGCTTCCTGCGCAACCTGCCCAAGCGGCCCGGCATGGTGCGCAACCTCCGCCACCTGTTCGAGCGCGGCGAGGCGACCGAGCAGGAGCTGCGCACGCTGCACGGGGTGGTCACCGAGCTGGCCCTGGGCCGCCGGCTGCGCGGGCGCGACGAGGGCGCCTGATTGACTCCGGGCGGTGCTGCTCCTATAGGCGCCAGCTCACTGCCGGGAACGTGGACGGTCCGGTCGGCCTCGCGCATGCGACGCCGATGATGCGGAACGCGCCCGTCACGACCGATCCGGTCGAGGCCTACCGGTGCAACAAGCGGAACACGGCGACGGGCTCCTGCCCGGATGCAGGCCGCACCGAAAAAGGAGCGCGCCATGACCAAGCGCCTCGAGAGCAAGTACAAGATCAACCGCCGCCTTGGCGTCAACCTATGGGGCCGCGCCAAGTCGCCGATCAACAAGCGGGAATACGGCCCCGGCCAGCACGGTCAGCGCCGCAAGCAGAAGCCGTCCGACTTCTCGGTGCAGCTGATGGCCAAGCAGAAGCTCAAGGGCTACTACGGCAACATCAGCGAGAAGCAGTTCCGCAAGTACTACGACGAGGCGGTGCGCCGGAAGGGCGACACGTCGGAGAACCTGGTGGACCTGCTGGAGCGCCGGCTGGACGCGGTGATCTACCGCCTCAAGTTCGCGATGACGCCCTTCGCCGCGCGCCAGTTCGTCAACCACGGCCACGTGACCGTCAACGGCCGCAAGGTGAACATCCCCTCGTTCCTGGTGCGCGACGGCGATGCCATCGAGGTGCGCGAGAAGAGCAAGCAGCTCGCCGTGGTGCTCGACGCCGCGCAGAGCGGCGAGCGCGACGTGCCGGAATACCTCGAGGTCGACCACCGCGCGATGAAGGGCCGCTTCCAGCGCAGTCCGAAGCTGACCGACGTGCCGTATCCGGTGACCATGGAGCCGAACCTGGTGGTCGAGTTCTACTCGCGCTGATGGTTGCCGCAGGGGCTCTGCCCCATCGGTCCGCTTCGCGGCCCGATCCCGCCAGAGGACGGTCGTCCTCTGGACACCTGACGTCTTAAACCCTGGGTTCCAAGGACGACTGTCTTTGGCGGGGTCCAGGGGTGGAACCCCTGGCCTTGTTCAACGCAGAAATCTCCCGCCGGCGCACCTTCGCGATCATCTCGCACCCGGACGCCGGCAAGACCACGCTGACCGAGCGCCTGCTGCGCGCCGGCGGCGCGATCCAGCTCGCCGGCAACGTGCGCGCCAAGGGCGAGCGCCGACGCACCCGCTCCGATTGGATGGGCATCGAGCGAGAGCGTGGCATCTCCGTGGTCACCTCGGTGATGACGTTCGAGTACGGCGGCTGCATCTTCAACCTGCTCGACACCCCCGGCCACGAGGACTTCTCCGAGGACACCTACCGCACCCTGACCGCGGTGGATTCCGCGGTGATGGTGATCGACGCCGCCAAGGGGATCGAGGAGCGCACGCGCAAGCTGTTCGAGATCTGCCGCCTGCGCGACATCCCGATCATCACCTTCGTCAACAAGATGGACCGCGAGGCGCAGGACCCGTTCGCGCTGCTCGACGAGGTGAGCCAGGCGCTGGCGCTCGACACCGCCCCCGCGACCTGGCCGATCGGCCGCGCCGCCAGCTTCGCCGGCACCTACGACCTTCGCGCGAGGCAAGTGCACTGCGCGACCGAGCTGGCCCAGTCCGACCCGCGCATGATCGCCCTCGGCGAGGAGCTGGAGCTGGTGCAGGCGGCGCTGCCGGAGTGGGACCGCGAGGGCTTCGACGCCGGCCACCTGACCCCGGTGTTCTTCGGCAGCGCCATGCGCGAGATCGGCGTGACCGACCTGCTCGACGCCCTGGTCAGCTTCGGGCCCGCGCCGCGTGCGCAGGCCACGGACGGCCGGATCGTGCAGGCGGACGAGCCGGCGATGACCGCGCTGATCTTCAAGATCCAGGCCAACATGGACCCCAACCACCGCGACCGGATGGCGTTCGCCCGCGTCTGTTCCGGCCGGCTGTCGCGCGGCATGCGGGTCAAGCACGTGCGCTCGGCCAAGCAGTTCGCCCTGCACACGCCGCAGTTCTTCTTCGCCCGCGACCGCCAGCTGGCCGAGGAGGCGTTCGCCGGCGACGTGGTCGGCATCCCCAACCACGGCACGCTCCGGATCGGCGACACCCTGACCGAGGGCGAGGACATCCGCTTCACCGGCGTGCCGCACTTCGCGCCCGAGATCCTGCGCCGGGTGCGCCTGGACGACGCGATGAAGGCCAAGAAGCTGCGCACCGCGCTGCAGGAGCTGGCGGAGGAGGGGGTGGTGCAGCTGTTCCGCCCGCAGGACGGTTCTCCGCCAATCGTCGGCGTGGTCGGCACGCTGCAGCTCGACGTGCTGCAGGCAAGGCTGGCCGGGGAGTATGGCGTGACCATCGGCTTCGAGAGCACGCCGTATTCCCTGGCGCGCTGGGTCGACGGCGACAGGATCCAGCTCGCCGGCTTCCTCGCCACCAACCGCGCCGCGATGGCGGACGACATGGACGGCGCCCCGGTGTTCCTGGCCAGCTCGGCATTCATGATGCGCCGCACCGCCGAGATGAACGCTGGACTTCACTTTTTCGACATCAAGCAGATCGGCACTGCTTCAAGCTGAAACAGTGCTGTGCTGTGTAACGAGTTTTTACCGATTCTTAACATCGGCCTCCTAGCAATGGCGCTGTCGCTGGCAGCGGTCCGGGCACCTCCGAGCCCGATCCCGCTGCCGGCTCGAAACAGCTTGTTCAAGCCAGCAGGACGAACGTCATGAGCACGCAAGACACCAGCGTCGAGATCACCGGAGCCGGTTCCGCGGCCGCCGTCAGCGGGCAGCAGGCGGCCCTGTTCCCCGATCCGGTGGTGACCAGCGGCGACGGGTCGCTCGTGTCGGTGACGCTGCTGCTTCCCGCTTCCGAGGGCACCCTGTCGATCGCCGACGTGCCGGCGAACGTCGCGGCGACGCTGATCCAGCGTCCGGACGTGTCCACCAGCGCCCTGCTGATGAGCGGCACCGCGGCGCAGGTGCAGGCAGCGCTGTCGGAGGTGATGCTGACCCCCGCCTCCGGCCTCACCGCCCCGTCCTCCGGCAGCTACCAGCTGATCCTGTCCAACGACGCGCAGCGCAGCTTCATCACCGGCAGCCTGACGATCGCGGCGGCACCGGTGGTGGTGGCGCCGGTCGTGCCCGTGCCGGTCGTGCCTGCCCCGGTCGTGGTCACGCCCCCGGTGGTGCCGGCCCCGGTCGCGCCGGCCCCGGTCGTGCCGCCAGCGCCCGCCTACGTGCAGACCGACTCCGGCTACGTCGTCGGCGACAACGCCTCGCAGGCGGCGGTGATCGACACCGGCACCATCGCCTCGACCGTCACCGGCGGCGCTGCCTCGCTCGACTTCACCGGCGGCAACGCGACGCTGTACCTCAGCGGCACCGGCAGCAGCACGGTGCACAGCGAGGGCGGCAACACCGTCTGGGTGGGTGCGGCACCGCTCGACTACGTCAGCGGCGGCAACAGCACCCTGCACGTCAGCAGCGGCAGCATCGACATCAGCGGCGGCGCCGCCACCGACAGCAACATGATCGTGCTGGCCGCCACCGGCTCGGGTACCGTCGACGTCGCCAGCTCCGGCCCGTCCGGCACGGTGCTGTTCGGCGGCCCGTCGGCGCTGCACTACACCGGCGGCAACGCCACCCTGGTCCTGAACGGCGCCGGCATGACCGGCAGCGCCGTGGTCGACAGCACCGGCGGCAACACCGTCTGGGCCGGTGCCGGCAGCCTTTCCTTCAACTCCGGCGGCACCAGCTCGCTCATCCTGTCGAGCGGCGCCACCACCGTCACCGGCGGCGCGGCCGGGGCCGCCACCAGCATCTCGATGGGCAGCGGCACGCTCGCCTACGACGGCAGCGCCGGGACCGCCACCGTGCACGGTGGCGCCGGCACGGCGTCGATCTCCGGCGGCAGCGGCGCGCTGAGCGTCGACGGCGGCAACAGCGTGGTCACCCTGACCACCGGCAGCGCCACCGTCGACGGCGGCGCCGCCGGAACCAACAACGTCGTCTACAACGGCGGCGGCGACCTGACCTTCCAGGGCTCCACCGGTGCTGCGGTCGTCACCGGCGGCACCGGCTCCGACACCGTCCATGCCGGCTCCGGCGGCGGCTGGTTCGGTGCCGGGACCGCCGGCAACAGCCACCTGCAGGCCGGTGGCGGCGCCACCTTCCTGCAGGGTGCGGCCAACGGCGACGTGCTGGTGGGTGCAGCCGGGGGATCCACCTGGATGCAGGCCGGCGCCGGCAACGAGACCCTGCTCGGCGGCAACAGCTCGGGCACCGTGACCATGCAGCTCGGCAGCGGCGCCGACAACGTGGTGCTGTCCACGGGCGGCAGCGCCATCACCACCGGCAGCGGCACCGCCAGCGTCACCGGCGGCGGCGGCAACGACCTGCTCAGCATTGCCGCGAACAGCGGCGCCACCCTGTTCTCGTCGGGCAGGACGGAGCAGGCCACCATCGACGGCTTCCGGTTCGGCACCGACCATCTGGCCCTGTCCGGCACCACCGTTGCCGGCCTGGTCCACCTGCGGGCCGGCACCGTCATCGACCTGTCCGGCGGCGGCTCGATCACCTTGAACGGTGTTCACGTCACCAACATGGACGGGCTGCTCGGCTAGGATCGTCTGGCGTCCCTCGGCCGTGACCGCGGCCGGGGGAACATGCCTCGTCACCTGTCGTTGCTGCTGCACCACACCGTGCAGGAGTCATAAGATGCCCGACATCACCGGACGCAGGATCGCCGTGCTGGCGACCGATGGGGTCGAGGAGGTGGAGTTGACGGAGCCGGTCGAGGCGTTGCGCGCCGCCGGTGCCCACATCACCCTGGTGTCGCTCAAGGTCGGGCAGATCCAGGCGATGAGTGAGGACGTGAAGCCGGCCGGCCGGCATCAGGTCGACCTGGCGGTCGCAGAGGCCGACGCGGCATCGTTCGATGGGCTGCTGCTGCCGGGCGGCACCACCAACCCGGACAAGCTGCGCCTGGACGAGGATGCGGTCGCCTTCGTGACGGGGTTCGTGTCGGCAGGCAAGCCGATCGCCGCCATCTGTCATGGCCCGTGGATGCTGATCAACGCTGGCGGCGTCGCCGGGCGCACCATGACCTCCTGGCCGTCGCTGCAGGCCGACCTACGCAACGCCGGAGCGACCTGGGTCGACGAGACGGTGGTCAGGGACGGCAGGCTGGTCACCTCGCGCAACCCGAAGGACCTGCCAGCCTTCTGCGAGGCGATCGTCACCCTGTTCGGCGACGCCGCCACGTGACCAGGGCGATTCACCCGTAACCGTTCATCCAGCGTCGCATCAGGATCCGAGCCGAAGGCAGCAGCATCGGCTCGCGTTCCGACAACAATCGCGAAACGTCATCGGGTGCGACCAGGCGCAGCGCGTCGTACTCGTCGTTCCCAGCACCCGACCACCGCGCCTCGATGCCGGCGAACGGCAGGGGCGTCCGGAGCAGGCAGCCGACGTCGACGACATGCGTGCCGGCGTGCTCGATCGCCGCGACCGCGCGGACGTTTTCGACCTCCGCCGGCTGGAGGCCGAGCTCCTCGTCCAGTTCCGCCAGCAGCTGCCCGGTCAGGTCGATCGCGTCCGACCCCTGCCGTGCCTCGACGTTGCCGGCCGGCGGCGACTGCCAGAACCCCGGCAGGTAGGTCGCCCCGGCATGGCGCCGCCCCAGCACCAGGCCGTCGGCGCACTCGATCAGGCCGTTCACCGCCAAGGCACGGATATGTAGCCGGTCGAATAGCTCCGGATGCCGCAGCTGCGCCAGCACGCGCCGGTACTCGGTCCAGTGGCCGTCGATCCGGTCCGGCGCGATCCTGTCGGCGCAGAACACCCGGCCGTTGAACAGGTCCGGCCGCTCGACCCGTTCCGCGATCCAGAGCGAGGCGATCCTCGCTTCCAGGTCCGGCGGCAGCGCCGTCATCGCCCCCCCGACCACGAGCGCCACGTCCGCCCGCAGGGCGACGCTCGGCCAGCCGGGCTCGGGACCCGCCATGCCCTCCGCGGTCAGCCCATCTGCTCGTGCCAGCCATGGCCGGTGGAGCGGATCAGGGCGCGGGCCGCCTCCGGACCCCAGGTGCCGGCGCTGTAGTGGTTGAGCGTGCCGGGATGGTCCTTCCACGCCTTGAGGATCGGCTCGACCCAGGTCCAGGCCGCTTCCACCTCGTCGCGGCGCATGAACAGCACCGGGTCGCCGCGCACCGTGTCCATCAGCAGACGCTCGTAGGCGTCGGGATAGCGGGCGCCGAACGCCTGCTCGAACGACACGTCGATGTTGGCCGGGCGCAGGTTCATGCCGTCGCCGCCGGGCACCTTGTTCATCACCGACAGCTGGATGCCCTCCTCGGGCTGCAGCCGGATGATCAGGCGGTTCGCCTCCAGACGGGTCGGGAAGATCGACCACGGCGTTTCGCGGAACTGCACCACGATCTCGCTGACCTTGGTCGGCAGGCGCTTGCCCGAGCGCAGGTAGAACGGCACCTTGCCCCAGCGCCAGCTGTGCACCTCCGCCTTGATGGCGATGAAGGTCTCGGTGTCGCTCTGCCGGCCCTCGCCCAGCTCCTCCAGGTAGGCCGGCACGATCTCCTGGCCGACCTGGCCGCGCCCGTACTGGCCGCGCACCGCGACGTGCTGCACGTCGGCCGCGGTGATCGGCTTCAGCGCGCGCAGCACCTTGAGCTTCTCGTTGCGCAGGTCGTCGGCTTCCAGCGAGCCCGGCGGCTCCATCGCCACCAGGCACATCACCTGCAGCAGGTGGTTCTGGATCATGTCGCGCAGCGCGCCGGAGTTGTCGTAGTAGTCGCCGCGTCCCTCGACCCCCACCGTCTCGGCCGCGGTGATCTGGACGTGGTCGATGGCGTCGGCGCTCCAGATCCGCTCGAACACCGGGTTGGCAAAGCGCAGCGCGATCAGGTTCTGCACCGTCTCCTTGCCGAGGTAGTGGTCGATCCGGAAGATCTTCTTCTCGTCGAAGAACCGACCGACCTCGTCGTTGATGCGCCGTGCCGAACCCAGGTCGTGGCCGATCGGCTTTTCCAGCACGATCCGGGCGGCCTCGGTCACCAGCCCCTGCGCCGACAGGTTGGCGCAGATCGGTCCGTACAGCTCCGGCGAGGTGGCCAGGTAGAACACCCGGATCCTGTCGCGCACCTCGTCGCCGAACAAGCGCAGCAGGTTGTCCCAGCTGCTCTCGGCCTCGGCGCCGTTGACGCTGGCGTAGAACACCATGCCGAGGAACTGTCCGATCAGCGCGTCGTCGAGCGCGTCCGCCTTGACGAAGCGGCGCAGCGCCTTGTCGGCGCGGCCGCGATACTCGTCGTCCGACAACGGCGACCGCGCGGCGCCGATGATCCGCGAATCGGGCGGGATCTGCTTGTCGCGGAACCGATGGTACAGCGCAGGCAGCAGCTTGCGCATGGTCAGGTCTCCGGTCGCGCCGAAGACGATGTAGTCGAAGCTGTCCACCGTGCTCATCGCTGGCATCCTGATCGCCTTCCCTGCTGTCCGTCCCGGCGTGGCGGACCCGCGGGCATTGTCATTGACCGGGCGCGTCCTGCCAAGGTAAGCCCCGCGGCCTTGGCGGTCGATCGGGGCCGGTGGCGTGGCGGGGGCGAGAGATCATGACGCTGGAAGCGGCGGACCGAACGGCCGGGCATGACGACGCGCCTGCGGACAGCGCCGCGAGCGCCGTGGGCGGCATCGCCGCCGACCGGCTGCGCAGCATCATCGAGCGGGTCGAGCGCCTGGAGGAGGAGCGCAAGGCGCTCGGCTCCGACATCAAGGACATCCTGGCCGAAGCCAAGTCGGCCGGGTTCGACGTCAAGGTGATCCGGCAGATCATCCGCATCCGCAAGCAGGAGCCGGCCGACGTCGAGGAGCAGGAAACGCTGCTCGACATCTACCGGCGGGCGCTCGGCATGTAGCGTTGCCGCACGCCGTTCTTCGGTCTGGCGGCGCCGATTCGCTTGAGTCTATAATTATGCGTGCCGTCGCCCTTATCCCTGCCGGACTGGATGCCGTGGTGGATACAGCTCGCGATCCTGATGGTCGCGATCCTGTTCGGCTTCGCCTTGCTGATGATGCCGTTCGCGGTGTTCGGCCTGAAGAGCCGGCTCGAGCTGATCGAGGCGCAGCTCGACGACGTGCACGCCGAGCTGCGCATGCTGGCGACCCGGCTGCCGGAGGTGGTGCGCCGGGCCGCGCGTCCGGCGGAGCAGGAGCCGGCGGCGGCGGACGAGATCGCGCCGCGTCCGCGGCCGGCACGTCCCCGTCCGCAGCCGATACCGGTGCCGCCGGTGCTGCCGGAAGCGTTGCCGCCCAGCGTTCC
The DNA here is from genome assembly GCA_964249915.1 of uncultured Acetobacteraceae bacterium. GTDB lineage: Bacteria > Pseudomonadota > Alphaproteobacteria > Acetobacterales > Acetobacteraceae > Lichenicola. The sequence goes on from CAXUEL010000029.1 coordinate 24,523, forward strand.
ACGTCGGCCGCGCGACAGCGACGACTGGCCGGACGCGTCCCCGTTCGCCGACG
>CAXUEL010000030.1:0-23698 GCA_964249915.1 uncultured Acetobacteraceae bacterium
CTGTGCGAGCGGCTGTCGGCGCGGTGCCGGGAGGAGGCGGTGACGCCCTATGCCGCGCTGGCGACCGCGTTCCTGCGCGCCATGCGCACGGTCCGGCCGAAGCGGGCGCGCAACCGGCTGCTCTGCCCGGTCGACGTGCGCGCGCAGGTGCCGGGCCTGGGGCCAGACACGCTGTTCGGCTATCCGGAAACGGTGCGGCTGTCGGTGGAGCGCGGCCTGGACGACGATTTCTGGGGCCAGGCGCGCGCCCTGCGCCGGGACCTGACCGCGGCGCGCGCCAGGCTGGACCCGGAGCGCACGCTGCTGGGCGCGGAGCGGCTGCACGGCCTGTCGGACTGGTTCGTCACGCTGCAGCTGCACGGCCGGGCGCGCAACGACCTGATGTTCTCCCATCTCGGCGAGGCGACGCTGCCGCTCCGGCCGGACGCGGCGGCGGACTCGGTGCTGGCGTTCCTGTCCTCGATGCCCTGGCGCGGCAGCACGGCGGTGTTCTCGCTGCGCGACGGGGGCGTGATGCGGTTCTGCCTGGTGTCGCGGGAGGAAACGCTGTCCCGGGCGGAGGCGGAGCGGCTGCGCGCGGCCGCCACGACGCGGATCGCCGCCGCCCTGGGACCCGCCCGCGTCGGGCCCGACATCCCCCTCAGGCAGGCGGCGTCCACACCGCATCCTGCACGCTGAGGCGGGACGGCAGCAGGTGCTGGGCGAGAAAGGCGTCGGCGATCTTCTGCTGCTCCGCCACCACGTCCGGCGTCATCGGCGCCACGCCGAAGGTGAGCCGGTCCACCGCGCGGCGCACCACCGGCACGGCCAGGCCGGTGTCGTCGGCGAGGTACTGGCTGACCTCCGGATGGTGCGCCTGCGCCCACGCGTCGGAGCGCGCGATCTGCGCCAGCACCAGCCGCACCAGGTCCGGGGCGCGCTCGGTGAAGCCGCGCTCGGCCAGGAAGAACTGCCGGTTGCCGACCAGCCCGTCCGCCTGCGCCAGCACGCGCGTGGCGCTGCCGGCTTCCGCGGCGGACAGGTAGGGGTCCCAGATCGCCCAGGCGTCGATCCGGCCGCTGTCGAAGGCGGGCCGCGCCGAGCCCGGCACCAGGAACACCGGCTGGATGTCGGCCATGCCCAGGCCCGCCCTGGCGAGTGCTGCGAGCAGCAGCCAGTGCACGTTGGAGGCGCGGTTCAACCCGACCGTCCTGCCCTTCAGGTCGGCCACGGTGCGGATCGGGCTCGACGCCGGCACGATGATCGCCTCACCGAACGGGGCGACCGGCTCGTGGCCGACATAGACCACCCGGTTGCTCGCCGCCTGGGCGAAGATCGGCGGGGCGTCGCCGGTGATGCCGAAGTCGATCGCGTCCGCCTGCATCGCCTGCAGCATCTGCGGCCCGGCAGCGAACTCGCTCCAGCTCACCCGGTCCGGGGTGCCGGCGAGGGCCGCTTCCAGCATGCCGGTGTGCTTGAGGATGATCAGCGTGCCGTAGCGCTGGTAGCCGATGCGGATCGTGCGCGCGCCGGCCGCCCGGGCGCGGGCCGTGGCCGCCAGGGGCGAGGCCAGCAGGGCAGCGGACAGCATCGAACGTCTGGTCAGGGGCACCGTGCACACTCCATCTCGATCCCGTGCATTGCCTAATTCCACGCCCTGCGCCAGGGTTGCCAGCCAGATCGGTCGTTCCGATGTGTTGAATGCAACGACCCGGAGACCGCCGTGCCGCCCGACTCCATCCAGGCTTCCGACAGCTTCGTCCCCACAGAGCATGCCGCGCGGGACACCGACGTGCTGTGGTTCCTGCCGACCCACGGCGACGGGCGCTACCTCGGCTCGCAAGTGGGGGCGCGGCACGTCACCCTGAACTACCTGAGCCAGATCGCGCGCGCCGCGGACGAGCTGGGCTATTTCGGCATGCTGCTGCCGACCGGCAAGTCGTGCGAGGACTCCTGGGTGGTGGCGTCGTCGATGATCCCGCTGACCGAGCGGGTGCGGTTCCTGGTGGCGGTGCGTCCGGGATTGTCGGAGCCGTCGATGACGGCGCGGATGGCGGCGACCTTCGACCGGCTGTCCGGCGGCAGGCTGCTGGTCAACGTGGTGACCGGCGGCGACCCGGCCGAGCTGGCCGGCGACGGCGTGTTCCTCGACCACACCGCGCGCTACGAGGCGACCGACGAGTATCTGCACGTTTGGCGCCGCCTGATGGCCGGCGAGACGGTGGACTTCGAGGGTGCGCACCTGCGCAGCCAGGGCGGCAAGCTGCTGTATCCGCCGGTGCAGCAGCCTTATCCGCCGCTGTATTTCGGCGGCTCCTCGGGGGTCGGCCAGAAGGTGGCGGCCGAGCACGTGGACGTCTACCTGACCTGGGGCGAGCCGCCGGCGGCGGTGGCGGAGAAGATCGCCGAGGTGCGTGCGCTGGCGGCGGCGCGCGGCCGCATCCTGTCGTTCGGCATCCGGCTGCACGTGATCGTGCGGGAAACCTCGGACGCGGCGTGGGCGGCGGCCGACGCGCTGATCCGCCACGTCAGCGACGAGGACATCGCCAAGGCGCAGGCCGCGTTCTCGCGCTTCGACAGCGTGGGCCAGCAGCGCATGGCCAGCCTGCACCGCGGCGGCCGCGACCGGCTGGAGATCGCGCCCAACCTGTGGGCGGGCGTCGGCCTGGTGCGCGGCGGCGCCGGCACCGCGCTGGTCGGCAACCCGGAGGAGGTTGCGGCGCGGATGAAGGAGTACATGGCGCTCGGCATCGACCGCTTCATCCTGTCCGGCTATCCGCACCTGGAGGAATGCTACCGCTTCGCCGAGCTGGTGTTCCCCCTGCTGCCGCTGAAGGCCACCACCGGCAACGGCTACGGCCCGGCGCGCAACGCCGGCCCGTTCGGCGAGATGATCGCCAACGTCGGCGCGCCGACGCACGGACGCGGCTGACAAGCGGATCTCAAAGGCTCGCCTTCGACGGGGTCCGGGGCAGCACCCCGGCCTTCCCTTGCTTCCCGATCCAGATGATACTACATCGAGTACCATCTGATCCAAAAGGCGTTCCATGACCCTGATCTCGCCGATGGCGCTGATGGGCTTCGACCCGGCCATGTCCGCCATCGCGTTGGCGGCCGCGGTCGAGCAGGGGCTTCCGGTGACGGCGATCGAGCGGGTCGCGCGGTCGATCGCGCCGTCGGACATCAACGGCTTCCTGTTCCGGATGGTGCCGAAGGCGACGCTGAACCGGCGTCGCGCGGACAGCAGGCTGTCGCCGGAGGAGGGCGACAAGGTGACTCGCCTCGCCTCGGTCTGGGCACGCGCGGTCGAGGTGTGGAAGTCCGACGAGGCGGCGCGGGAGTTCCTGTTCCGGCCGCACGCGATGCTCGAGGGACGACGGCCGGTCGACGTGGTGATGGCAACCGAGCTCGGTCGCCCGCTGGTGGAGGCGATCCTCGGAGGGCTGGAGCACGGCACGGCGGCGTGACGGCCCGAGGGAGTGACGGCCCAAGGACGTGACGGCGCAGCGGCTCGACCGCGTCCTGACCTGCACCCGGATCGGCGACCCGGACGGCGCCTATCCGATCTTCGACCCCACCGGGTCCAAGCTGGCGCCGGGCCGCTGGAACACCGCGCGCAGCCCTCTGCTCTACGCCGCGGAGCATTATTCGACCGCCATGCTGGAGAAGCTGGTGCGCGGCAGCGGCCAGATGCCGCCCGGCCAGCACTTCATCACCATCACGATCCCGAACGGCGTGTCCTACGAGGTCGTCACCCATGACAGCCTGCCGGGCTGGGACGACATCTCCTGCGTCGCGTCGCGGGCGCACGGCGAGGCCTGGCAGCAGGAAAGCCGGTCGCTGCTGCTGATCGTGCCGTCGGTGGTGGCGCGCTCGGAGCGCAACATCCTGCTCAACCCGGAGCATCCCGAGTTCAACCGGGTCACCGCCTCGCTGCACGAGCCGGTGCGCTGGGACGCCCGGCTGTTCCGCTGAGCGGCCCGACCGGTCAGACCGTCTCGTGCACGTCCAGGGCAGCGAGCAGGGCGCGTCGCGCCGGGCCGAAGCCCGGATCGTCGTGCCGGCGCGGCCGGTCCAGCGTCACCGGCAGCTCGGTGCGGATGCGGCCGCGGTCCAGCAACACGGCGCGGTCGCCGAGCAGCAGCGCCTCGTCGACGTCGTGCGTCACCAGCAGCACCGCGCAGCGCCGCTTCTGCCACAGGCGTCCCACCATCGCCTGCATGCGCAGGCGGGTGAGCGCGTCCAGGCTGGCGAACGGCTCGTCCAGCATCAGGAACTCGGGCTCGCGCACCAGGGCGCGGGCGATGCCGACCCGCTGCGCCTCGCCGCCGGACAGGGTCAGCGGCCAGGCCTCGAGCCGGTGGCCGAGCCCGACCTCCTCCAGCGCCGCCACCGCGCGGTCGCGTGCGTCGCGTCCGGGCAGACCAAGCGTCACGTTCTCCCACACCCGGCGCCACGGCAGCAGGCGGCTTTCCTGGAACACCACCGCGACGTTGCGCGGGACCAGCACCTGCCCCTCCTCGACCGGGTCGAGCCCGGCCAGGGTGCGCAGCAGGGTGGTCTTGCCGGACCCGCTGCGGCCGAGCAGGGCCAGGAACTCGCCCGGTCCGACCTGGAGGTCGAGGCGGTCCAGCACGGCGTTGCCGTTGAAGCGTCGGGTCAGGCCCTCGATGCGGATCGCCGGATCGCCCGGCCGCTCGTAGCTCATGGGTCCACCTTCGGGCTCATGCCCGGCCGCCGTAGGACGGCCGCCAGGCCAGCAGCGTGCGCTCCAGCACGCGCACGACCGCGTCGCTGAGCAGGCCGAGCAGGGCGTAGACCAGCAGCCCGACCAGGATGATGTCGGTGCGCAGGAAGTCCTCGGCGTCGGTCATCATGTGGCCGATGCCGGAGTTGGCGTTCACCTGCTCGGCCACCACCAGCATCAGCCAGGAGATGCCGACGGAGAAGCGCAGGCCGGTCAGCAGGTCGGGCAGCGCGCCCGGCAGCACGATCTGACGGACCGTCTGGGCGCGCGACAGGCCCAGCGTGCGCCCCATCTCCAGCAGCTTGGGGTCGATCGAGCGGATGCCCTTGTACAGGTTGAGGTAGATCGGGATCATCGAGCCGAGCGCCACCAGCGCCACCTTGGGCAGCTCGCCGATGCCGAACCACAGGATGAATAGCGGCACCAGGGCCAGCGCCGGCAGGGTGCGCAGCATCTGCATCGGCGCGTCGATCGCCTCCTCGCCCAGCCGCGACAGGCCGGCCACGAGGGCGAGCGCGATGCCGGCGACGATGGCGATGGCCAGGCCCGAGCCGGCGCGGGCCAGCGACACCAGCAGGTTGCGCGGCAGCGTGCCGTCCGCGGTCAGGCCGACCGCGGTGGACAGGATGCGCAGCGGCGAGGCCAGGGTCTGCGGCGACACCAGCCCGGTGGAGGACGCCGCCTGCCAGGCGAGAAGCAGCAGCAGCGGCGAGACCGAGCGGCGCAGCAGGCCGGTCGGCACCGAGCGGCGGACCCGTCCGGCGGCTGCAGGCACCGATCCTCCGGGCGCTGGCGTCCCGGTCGCCGTCGCGACGGCGGCGTCGCCGCGCGGCCTGACCGTCATGTCGAGCACGAGGTGTCCTTCCGTCGTCTCCGAAGACGATCGAGAAAGCCTCACATCGGGCAGGCCGTCAAGGATTGCCCTACGTCTTGTCGTTGTTCGCGGGTTGCGCGCTGATGAATGCGGTAAGGTTGACGATGCCCCGCGCGGTCACGCTCTGGGTCAGCACGTGCACCGGCCGGCTGACGCCGAGCAGGATCGGGCCGACCTGCAGCCCTTCCGCCGCCGCCTTGAGCAGCGAGTAGCTGATGTTGGCCGCGTCCAGGGTCGGCATGATCAGCAGGTTGGCCGAGCCGCTCAGCCGGCTGTCCGGCACCGTGCGGCTGCGCAGCGCCTCGCTCAGCGCGGTGTCGGCCTGCATCTCGCCGTCCACCTCCAGCTCCGGGGCGGCGGCGCGGATCGAGGCCAGGGCGTGGCGCATCTTGCGGGCCGAAGCGCTGTCGCTGGAGCCGAAGTTGGAGTGCGACAGCAGGGCGGCGCGCGGCACCAGCCCGAACTCGCGCACCGCGTCGGCGGCCAGCAGGGTCATCTCGCAGATCTGCTCGGGCGTGGGGTCGACCACCATGTGGGTGTCGCAGAAGAACAGGGCGCCGTTGCCCTGGATCAGCGCGGTCAGGGCGTAGACCCGGTTGGCCGCCTTCCGGGGCGGGATCACCGGCAGCACGTAGCGCACCTGCTGCCACCATGCGTTCAGCCCGCCGACCAGGGCGGCGTCGACGATGCCGGCGCGCAGCAGCATGGAGGCGGCGATGGTCGGGCGACGGCGCAGCGCCCGCTCGGCCGCCTGCATCGGCAGGCCGCGGCGGCCGACCAGGTGCTGGTACTCGGCGGTCAGCGGCCCGAACAGCTCGGAGGTGTCGGGATCGATCACCTCCACGTCGTGGTCGAGGTCCAGGCGCAGCCCCATGGAGCGCAGCTTGGCCTCGATCACGCCGCGGCGCCCGAGCAGCACCGGCCGGGCGATCCGCTCGTCCACCACCGCCTGGGCGGCGCGCAGCGTGCGCTCGTCCTCGCCCTCGGCGTAGGCGATGCGCTTCGGCGCCTTGCGCGCGGCCTCGAACACCGGCCGCATCACCTGGCCGGAGCGGTACACCACGTCGTCGAGGTCCTGGCGGTAGGCCTCGAAGTCGGCGATCGGGCGCTCGGCGACGCCGGTTTCCATCGCGGCCCTGGCCACCGCCGGCGCCACCACCAGGATCAGGCGCGGGTCGAACGGCTTGGGGATGATGTACTCCGGGCCGAACACCGGGGCGTCGCCGCCATAGGCCGCCGCGACCGCCTCGCTGGCCTCGATGCGGGCGAGCTCGGCGATCGCCTCCACCGCGGCGACCTTCATCGCCTCGTTGATCTCGCGGGCACCGCAGTCGAGCGCGCCGCGGAAGATGAACGGGAAGCACAAGACGTTGTTGACCTGGTTCGGGTAGTCCGAGCGGCCGGTGGCGATGATCGCGTCGGGACGCACCGCGCGCGCGAGGTCGGGGGAGATCTCCGGCTCCGGGTTGGCCAGGGCCAGGATGAACGGGTTCGGCGCCATCGGGCGCAGCCAGTCCGGCTTCAGCACGCGCGGCGCCGAGAGCCCCAGGAACACGTCGGCGCCCGGCAGCACCTCAGGCAGGGTGCGCGCCTCGGTGTGGCGCGCATAGCGGGCCATGTTCGGGCCCATGTCGGGATCGCGGCCGGCATGCACCACGCCCTTGACGTCGGTGAGCGTCACGTTCTCCGGGCGCAGGCCCATGGTCACCAGCAGGTCGACGCAGGCGAGTGCTGCGGCGCCGGCGCCCGACGTCACCAGGCGCACGTCGGACAGGAGCTTGTTCTGCAGCTTGAGCCCGTTGGTGATGGCGGCGGCGCAGACGATCGCGGTGCCGTGCTGGTCGTCGTGGAACACCGGGATGCGCATGCGGGCGCGCAGCTCGCGCTCGATGCGGAAGCACTCGGGCGCCTTGATGTCCTCCAGGTTGATGGCGCCGAAGGTCGGCTCCAGGGACGCCACGATGTCGATGAAGCGGTCCGGGTCGGCGGCGTCGATCTCGAGGTCGAACACGTCGATGTCGGCGAACTTCTTGAACAGGACCCCCTTGCCCTCCATCACCGGCTTAGACGCCAGCGGGCCGATGTTGCCGAGCCCCAGCACCGCGGTGCCGTTGGTGATCACGCCGACCAGGTTGCCGCGGGCGGTGTAGTCGCGCGCCAGGTCGGTGTCGGCCTTGATCGCCTCGCAGGGTGCGGCGACGCCGGGGGAATAGGCCAGCGCCAGGTCGCGCTGCGTCGCCATGCGCTTGGTCGGCACCACCGCCAGCTTTCCCGGCTTCGGCAGGCGGTGGTAGTCCAGCGCCGCCCGCCGGAAGTTCTCGTCCATGAGCCGCTCCTCGTTTGGCCGACGGCGATGCGCACAGTGGCGATGCGCATGTCGGATCCCAGGGTCCCCACAGCGTTCGCCGGCGTCAAGGCCGGACGCGCGGCGGACCGGCCGTGCTGCCGGGGCCGGGCGGTGTGTCCGCCGTACGGGTGCCCGGATCGCGAAACGAGCGGATCCGGGTCCTACCGACCGGGACGCTGCCGAGGTCGCATGCGGTCGGCGTTGCGCCTGCCTGCAACTGCCCGGCCCGGCTCACGCAAAAAACATTCCCCGGCCGGTCGGGACGTGATTGCGGGCGGCAGGGAAGCATACAAATGTTGTCTCGGCTCCCGGGATAGGTGGCTTGCGGGCACGTCAAGTCGCAGATCCGATCCTGTTGGTGATGCTGGCCGGATGCGTGGTCGAGCCCCCGCTTCCGGCGGCGCCGTCGTTTCCGGTCGCCTCCGCGCCCGCATCTGAGCCCGAGCCGGCGGGTTCCGCCGCGGAGCTGCCGGCGACGCTCCAGGTCGTGCCCGGCGGGGGCATCAGGGCGCCCGCCGCCGCTCCCGCTCCCGCCGCTGCTCCCACTCCCACCGTCGCCTACCCGGGCTACCCGTACTACGCCGCCTACCCACCCTATCCCGTCTACGGGTCCTACCCGGCCTATCCCGTCTACGGATCCTACCCCGTCTACCCCGTCTACCCGGGCTACACTGCCTATCCGGGTTACCCGGGCTATCCCGGCATCGGGTATCCGGCTCCCTGATCGGCAGCCACACCGCGCGACGCCGGTCCGCAGGACGCCGGTACGCGGTCTGACGGCAGCGCCCCCAGCGCCGCACACAGGCGCGTGCGCGGCTGCCGGGACCGCTGGACGGGACCGGTTGGAACGGCCACCCTTCCGCCTCCCCCGTCGACCATCGATGCCGAGGCCCACGCATGACCATGCCGCCTTCTTCCGCCAGCACCACGTCGCCGCACGGGCTCCGCAGCCTGACCGGCAGCTGCCGCGCCCTGCCTGCCGGCAGCGCCAGGGTCGGCGCGGTGCCGGACGACCATGTGGTCGAGGCCAGCATCTACCTGAAGCCGCACGACGAGACGGCGGACAACCGCGACCTGGCGGCGATCGCCGATCCGGATGCCAAGCGCGCCCACCTGGCCCAGGCGCGCGCGGCGCTGTATCGCGACGACATCCGGCAGGTGTCGGAATACGCGTCGAGCCACGGGCTCACGGTGATGCAGGCGGCGCCGGCGCGGCGCCTGGTGCAGGTCGCAGGCTCGCCGACCGCGGTGGGTGGAGCGTTCGGCACCGCGCTGTCGCTGTATCACGCAGGCGGGGTCGAGTTCCGCGGCCATTCCGGCGAGGTGCAGCTGCCGGAGCGCATCCACGGGCTGGTGGAGTCCGTGCTCGGGCTGGACACGCGCGCGATCGCCCACACCCGGATCGTGCGGCCACGCCTGGCGCAGCCGGCCGGGCTGGAGCCGAACAAGATCGCGCCGTTGTACGACTTCCCGACCGGGGTGACGGGCGCGGGCGTCACCATCGCGCTGATCGAGCTCGGCGGCGGGTTCAAGGCGTCGGACAACGCGAGCGCGTTCAAGGCGATGGGGCTGGCGGTGCCGCGGGTGATCGCGGTGTCGGTGGACGGGGCCAAGAACGCGCCCGGATCGGATGCCGACGGCGAGGTGGCGCTCGACATCCAGGTGTCGGGCGGCCTGGCGCCGGGGGCGGAGATCGCGGTGTACTTCACGCCGAACACCGATGCCGGGTTCTCGGACGCGATCAGCCAGGCGGTGCACGACACCGCCAACAAGCCGTCGGTGATCTCGATCAGCTGGGGCGGGCCGGAGGACAGCTGGTCGGCGAGCTCGGTCGCGACCATGAACTCGGTGCTGCAGGACGCGGGCCAGCTCGGCATCTCGGTCTACGTCGCGTCCGGCGACAGCCTGGCCACCGACGGGGTGGACGACGGCAAGGCGCATGTCGACTTCCCGGCTTCCTCGCCGTACGCGATCGGCTGCGGCGGCACCCACATCACCCATTCGGCCACCAGCATCGGCGCGGAGGTGGTGTGGAACGACGACGCTTCGGGCGGCGGCGGCACCGGCGGCGGCATCAGCGACCTGTTCGCGGTGCCGGCGTTCCAGACCGGCGTGACCCTGCCGCCCAGCGTCAACGGCGGCCGCAAGGGTCGCGGGGTGCCGGACGTGGCGGGCGACGCGTCGCCGTCCAGCGGCTACCTGATCGTGATCGACGGCAAGAAGGAGGTGGTGGGCGGCACCAGCGGCGTCGCACCGCTCTGGGCGGGCCTGACCGCGCTGATCAACCAGAAGGCCGAGGTGCCGGTCGGCTTCCTGCCGGAATTCCTCTACGGGCAGATCGAGGCGGGCAGGAAGCTGACGGTCGAGATCACGGAGGGCAACAACAAGCCGTCGAACTCGACGATCGGCTACAACGCGGGCCCGACCTGGAACGCCTGCACCGGGCTCGGCCGTCCGGACGGCAAGGCGCTTTTCGCGGCGCTGACCGCGCGCACCGCGACCGCCTCGGCGTAGGACGAGCGGGCGGCCGGCGCAGGTTCCGCGCCGGCCACCCGGTTCCTCAGTCGCCGCGGCCGATCCGGTCCAGGATCGCGATCGTTTCCACGCAGGCCGCCGCCGCCTCGCGGCCCTTGTTGTGCACGTCCGGACGCGACCGCGAGACCGCCTGCGCGTCGGTGTAGGTGGTGAGCACCCCGAACGCGATCGGCACCCCGGCCTCGAGGCTGGCCTGCATCAGGCCGATGGTGGCGCCCAGGCTAATGAACTCGAAATGCGCGGTGTCGCCCTTGACCACGCAGCCGAGGCAGATCACGCCGCGGTAGCGCCCGCAACGCGCCAGTACCCGGGCGATCAACGGCAGCTCGAACGCGCCGGGTGCCGCGATCACGTCCGCCTCGCGCACGGCGATGTCGTGCTCGGCCAGCCACTCGAGGGCGCCGGCGCGCAGGCCGCCGGTGACCGCCTCGTTGAAGCGGCTGACCACCAGCGCCAGGCGGGGCGGGACGTCGAACCGCAGGGCCGGCGCCGCGGACGGGGTGTTGGTGCTCATAAGGGTTCCTACTCCGCGGCCCGGCCGGCCGGCCGCACGCCCAGCACATGGCCCATGCGGTCGCGCTTGGTGCGCAGGTAGGCCTGGTTGTAGGCGGTCTGCGGCATCTCCAGCCCGACCCGGGCGGCGACGGTGAAGCCGCGCCCTTCCAGGGCCGCGACCTTGTCGGGGTTGTTGGTCAGCAGGTCGAGCCGGTCCACGCCGCAGTCGCGCAGGATCGCCGCCGCCACCGACCAGTCGCGCGCGTCGGCGGCGAAGCCGAGCCGGTGGTTGGCGTCCACCGTGTCGAGCCCCTCGTCCTGCAGCGCGTAGGCGCGGACCTTGTTGGCGAGCCCGATCCCCCGCCCCTCGTGGCCGCGCAGGTAGAGCAGCACGCCGCAGGGCGCGGCCGCGATCCGGCCCAGCGCCGCCTGCAGCTGGCTGCCGCAGTCGCAGCGCAGCGAGCCGAACACGTCGCCGGTGACGCATTCTGAGTGCAGCCGCACCAGGGGCGGCCGCCCGCGCGACGCCGCCGGGTCGCCCTTCAGCAGCGCCAGGTGCTCGTGGCCGTCGCGGTCGCGGTAGGCGCGCATCTCGAACACCGTGTCGGACAGCGCCACCGGCAGGGTGGTGGTGGCGACGCGCTCGACCAGCTTCTCCGGCCGCGACCGCTCGGGCGCGGACAGGTAGCCGACCAGCTCGGCCACGGTCACGATCGGCATGTCGTGGGCGCTCGCGAACCGGCGCAGCTCGTCCATGCGGGCCATGGACCCGTCCGCGCTCATCACCTCGCAGATCACCGCGGCCGGACGCAGCCCGGCCAGCCGCAGCAGGTCGATCGAGCCCTCGGTGTGGCCGGCGCGCACCAGCACGCCGCCCTCCACCGCGCGCAGCGGGAACACGTGGCCGGGCGAGACCAGGTCGGAGGGCTGGGCGTCCGGGGCGATCGCCGCCTGTACGGTGCGGGCGCGGTCGTGGGCGGAGATGCCGGTGGTGACCCCGGTGGCCGCCTCGATCGACACGGTGAAGGCGGTGGAGCGCGGCGCCTGGTTATGGGCGACCATCATCGGCAGGCCGAGCCGCGCCACCTGCGACGCTTCCAGCGACAGGCAGACCAGCCCGCGCCCGTGGGTGACCATGAAGTTGACCGCCGCCGGGGTGGCGAACTCGGCGGCGATCACCAGGTCGCCCTCGTTCTCGCGGGTCTCGTCGTCGGTCATCAGCACCATGCGGCCGGCGCGCAGCGCGTCGAGCGCCGCCCGGATCGCCGGCGGCAGAACGTCGTGGGTCATGGCGCGGTCCTGCACAGCTGCTCGACGTACTTGGCGATCACGTCCACCTCCACGTTCACCGGCGAGGCCGGCCGGAGCCCGCCCAGCGTGGTGTGGTCCCAGGTATGCGGGATGATCGTGACGCCGGCGGCGAACCGCCCGGCGTCCGGCTCGTCCAGCCGGTTCAGGGTCAGGCTGATGCCGTCCAGGGTGATCGAGCCCTTCGGCACGCAGTAGCGGCGCAGCGCGGATGGCAGGGAGAAGCGCAGGCTCCAGGCGTCGCCGGCTGGCTCTGCCGACAGCAGGGTGCCGACGCCGTCGACGTGGCCCTGCACGATGTGGCCGGACAGCCGGGTGGACGGCGTGACCGCCCGCTCCAGGTTGACGCGGTCGCCCGGTTGCAGCCGGCCCAGCGCCGTCACCGACAGGGTCTCGGTGCTGGCGAAGAACCCGGCCAGGCCGTCCGCATCGGACCGGGTGACGGTGAGGCAGACGCCGTTCACTGCCACGCTCTCGCCGAGCTGGAGGTCGGCGAACCCGGTGGCGAGGTCGAGCCGCACGTCGTCCTGTCCTGGCACCACCGCCGCGACGTGGCCGAGCCGTTCTATGATGCCCGAGAACATGCATCCTCCCCATTCGGTGCGAGCGCGCGCAGCTCCGGCAGCAGCAGCAGCGGCGAGATGTCGTGGCCCGGCGCCAGCGTCACCGACCAGCGGTCGGAGCGGCCCCCGGGCACGTGGCGGATGGTCAGCCAGTCGTCCCACGACCCGTCCCGGCGCAGGGCGTCGAGCAGGCGGGGGCCCGCTTCCACCATCGCCCACAGCACGCCGGCCTCGCCCAGCATCGGCAGCAGCCGGTCCGGCGACGGCACCAGCCGCACGTCGAAGCCGCGCGCCTCGGCCGCCTCGGCATAGCCGTCCGGCAGCGACCGGCCGACCACGGCGAGCAAGCGCCGGCGCTCCGGATGGTCCGGCAGGTGGCGGACGGTGAAGTGCGGCCGGTCGGCGCGGATCGTGCCGGCGCCGGTCACCACCGCGTCGGTGGCGCGGCGCAGGCGGTGCGCCAGGCGCAGCGAGGCGTCGTCGGTGAAGGTCCGGGCGCCGGCGGGCGGCACCATGCCGCCTGCCGCGTCGAGCGCCTGCTTCACGGTGATCCAGGGCCGCCCGCCCGTCGCCCAGCGGCGGAACGGCGCGATCAGGGCGCGGCAGTCGCGGTGCAGGCGGGCTTCCTCCGCATCCGGGTCGGCACCCAGCTGGTGCACCACCAGCCCGTTGTCGCGCAGCCGGTCGGCGCCGTGGCCGCCGACATGCGGGTTCGGGTCCGGGCAGCCGATCCAGACCGTCCGCACCGGGCTGCGGAGGATCGCCTCGGTGCAGGGACCGGTGCGGCCCTGGTGGTTGCAAGGTTCCAGGGTCACCAGCAGCGTGTGCGCCTCGGCCGCCTGCCCGGCTTCGGCCAGTCGCCGCAGCGCCAGCGCCTCGGCGTGGGGTTGTCCGGCCCGCTCGTGGCCCGCCGCCGCCAGCACCCGGCCGTCCCGGTCCAGGATGGCGCAGCCGACCGGAGGGTTGGGCGCGGTCGCGCCGAGATGGGCGCACGCCGCGTCGATCGCCGCGCGGAAGCCGCGCGCGACCGGTTCCGGAAGATCCGGACGGTCCAGTCCCGTTGCGGGCAGCGAAAAGGCCGCGGTCATGCTCGATCGAATCCCGTCCACCGGACGCGACCCAGGGCGCAGCCTGTCGCGCAGGACCGTCCCTTGCGGGAAGACCCTGCACGCCGGCGTCCTCTTTCATCCGGACTATACCGTCGGCTCCGGGATCGCACCGGATCTGCTGACCCCGCCGAACCGGGCGGGCGCTCGCGGGCTGATGCCCGGGACGACCAAAGCCGCCCCTGAGCAAACACCGCCGGTGGGGACTTGCACCCCGCCCCGAGAACGTCTCCGCTCGTATTAAGGGCGTTGGTGTCGGCGCCGCAAGGGCGGCGGTCGCGGGCGGAGCCGGTCCGGAAGGACGACGAGGCGGGAGAACGCGATGTCGGATCGCGCCGCCGGCCGGCAGGGTCCCTGCCAGGTTGTGGGAAGCGAGCCGGCTCCGACGCCGCTCCAAAATTGATGCTTTGGGTAGATCCTTGCTGCTGGGATGGAAGGCCGGACGCCAACCTGCGTGCCGGTGACCCCGTGGCAACGGTGGTTGCAATGGCAGCAGGCCGCTTCCCAGGACCGTCGACCGGAGCGCGTGTCTGGCGCATCGGCAACGCCGAGTACGACGAGAGCCGCCAGGAGCTCCGTGTCGATGGGCGGCTCTGTGATATCGAGGCCAAGCCCCTCGCCCTGTTCTACGAGCTGCTGCTGCGTGCCGGCGAGGTGGTCACCAAGGCCGAGCTGATGCACGCGATCTGGCCGGGCATCTGTGTCGTCGAGAGCTCCTTGCCGACCGCCGTCTCGAAGCTGCGGCAGGTGCTCGGGGATGGCGGCCGCGACGTCGTCGAAGTGGTGCCTCGGGTGGGCTACCGGATCGGCGTGCCGGTCGTGCTGGGCATCGCAGCACCTCGGTCACGCCTGGCCTTCACCCTTGAGCCGGGCGATCCGGTGCCGAACCTGCCAGGCTGGCGGTTGCAGCGCACGCTGGGCGGGGCCGGGACCGTTTGGCTTGCCGCACGCGACCAGGGCGGGGAGCGGCGCGTCTTCAAGTTCGCCGACACCGCCGAGCGGCTCGACGAGCTGAAGCGGGATGCGTCGATTTCGGGCGTTCTTCAGGACACCCTGGGAAAGCGGTCCGACCTCGTCGAGGTCGTGGAGTGGAACTTCCGGGCCAGGCCATACTTCGTTGCCGCCGCCTACGGCGGCCCGAACCTGCTCGACCTGTCGGGGACGCGCGACCCGATCGCCACCTGGCCGCTGTCCCGGCGCATCGCCCTGGTCGCCCGGGTTGCCGGGACGGTAGCCGCCCTGCACGAGGTCGGCATCCTGCACGGCGACGTCACGCCGGCCAACATCCTGCTGGCGGATGGAGCCGGGGGAAGCGGGGAGGATGCGGACGTCCAGCCACGACTCGTCGGGTTCGGCGGCGGGCACGCCGGCCGACCTGACGGGGCATCCGCGACCGCGTCACCCTCCGATGCTGCACCGGAGGTGCAGGCCGGCAGCGCGCCGACCATCGCGGCCGACATCTACGCGCTCGGGCTGCTGCTCTACCGCATGGTGACCGCGGAGCTGCGCAGGCCGCTCGCTCCTGGCTGGGAAGCCGACGTCGAGCACGACCTGCTGCGGCAGGACATCGCCGAGGCCACCACGATCGATCCGTCCCGTCGACTGGCCTCCGCCGCGACCCTGGCCTCGCGCCTGTGGACGCTGGACGCACGGCAGGTGGAACAGCTTCGGAAAGAAGACGCGGCCGCCGCTGCTTCACGACTGGCCGAGGCGGCCGAGCGCGCTCGCATGCGTCGGCCCCGGGGTGATATTGGCGGCCCTGTCCCTCGTGCTCGGCCTCGCCGGCACCACCACCGCCGCGCTGCGTGCGATCAGCGAACGCGACCAGGCACGGCGGCAGACGCGGATCGCGCAGGCGGTGGACGACTTCCTGACCGAGGACCTGATCGGCCGAGGCAACCCCGTCAACTCGGGCAAGCCGGACGAGACCCTCATGGAGGCGGCCACAGCGGCAGAGCCTGCGGTGGCGCTCCGTTTGACCACCGAGCCGCTGGTCGCCGCCTCGCTCTACCGCGCCCTCGCCTTGTCCTTCGACAGCCGGAGCGCGTATCCCAGCGCACGCACGTTCTACGGCAAGGCCATCGCCGCCTACGAGAAGGCCGAGCCGCTCGGCTCCGCCGATGCCACCATCATGCGCCTCCGCCTGGCGCTGATGGAGGCGATGACTGCGGGTGCAGGCTCCCTGGACGCGGCGCAGGCGCTGCTGGCACGGTCGGAACCGCGCCTTGCCTTGCTGGGACCGAGACGCACGGAGGCCGAGGTCTGGGATCACGCCGCGCACGCCGCCATCGACATCATCGAGAACGAGGTGGCAGGCGCGCGCCGCGAAAGCCTGGCAGCGTCCGACCGGGCGGACACGATCCCCGACGTCATCGACGCCAACACGCGGCTGCTGCTGCAGCAGCGCGTCGCCATCGCCGACCTCCGCGCGGGTGGCTGGACCCAGGCGGGCAAGCGCCTCGACGCGCTCGACCATCAGGAACTGGCGCTGCATGGACCGGACAACCCGGCCACCATCATCACCGAGTTCATGCAGGCGCGCGTGCTGATCGGCGAGGGCTTGTTCGAGACCGCCGCCGACCTGATGGACCGGCTTTATCCGAAGCTGCTCGCGGTGTTCGGCCCGACCCACCACCAGACGCTGCTGTTCCTGACGGTCCGGTCGCAGGCGCTGATCTGGCTCGGCCGCTACGATCAGGCGGTGCACGACGACCTGCTCGTCTACCAGCCGGGCGTGGCCAGCCAGGGTGCCAGCTACATCGCCCTCACCGCGCTTGGCGATGCCGGCATCGCTTCGTGCCGCAGCGGCCGCAGTGGCGACGGACTGGCCGAGGAGACGAAGGCGTTCGAAGGAGCGCGTGCGACGTTCGGCAACGGGGCCAGCCTCACCCAGCTCCTGTCCGAGGACATAGGCTTCTGCCTCGTGTCGATGAAGCGCTACGCCGACGCCGTGATCCGGCTGGACCAGGTCGACCGCGCCGCCGCAGGACGCGCCGACGCCAAGGACGACAACGACGCCAGCCTCGACCTGATGCGCGCCGCCATCGCGGAGGCTGCCGGGAACGGGAACGAAGCGCGCCTCCGCCTCCGCCGTCCCTTGGAGGTGTTCAGCCGACCCGAAGGGGATCCCTACATGCGACGGTGGACCCAGCAGCTGTCCAACGCCGTCGAAGCCCGGCGGCTGACGCAGAAGTAAATTCTGATCAACGCCGTGACGATTTGAGAACTTCTTGAGAGCGGGCTTCGGCTGCCGCCGGCAGGCTTCCGGCCGGTGCAGCGGTTCATGGAATGCGCGCGGTTTCCGACGATGGATCAGGATGCTTTCGCCGCCTGGACGGCGCGAGGCCCGATGCGGGACGAGGTCATCCCGCCAGGTCCGCCGGCGCAGTTGAGAAATCCTTCACTGGCAATCCTGCCCTCGGCCGTGCGGCCCTTCCGGTGATGACGCAACCCAGCGTCAGCGATCCGGAAGGAGAAGATGGCGATGGAATCTCGGCATGGCGGCAGAACAATCCCTGGATGACGTGCGCGGGCGTCGTTCTCGCGGCGTCCGGTTGCGCCGGACTCGATGCCGTGGCGAACCACGGCCAGCTCGACGTGCACACGCACATGTCGGAGACGGTGTTCCTCGATCCGGTGCCGACGGCCCAGCGTACCATCTACATGGGGTTCCGGAACACGTCGGATTATCCCGACATCGACGTGCGTGCGCCCCTCAGCCAGGCCCTGACCGCACGCGGCTACGTGGTGGTGGATGATCCTGGAACCGCCCACTACCTGCTGCAAGGCAACGTGCTGCAGGCCGGCAAGCTGACGCCGCAGCAGGTTTCCAGCGTGCTGTCGGCCGGGTTCGGCCAGCCGCTTCTTGCCGGCGCCGTCGCCGGCGGATTGACCGGCGGCTTCACCGGGAACCCGGTTGCGGGCCTGGGTGCCGGGCTTGGGGTTGCGGCAGCCTCAGCGCTGTTCGACTACGCCTACCAGGACGTGACCTATGCGGTCACCGTCGACATCCAGCTTGCCGAACGGCCGCTGCATGGTGCGCGGGTACGCCAGCAGACCCGGACCCACCACGGTCACGGCAACGCTTCGTATCGGGTCGCCACGACCGATGCCACGCCTGACACATACGGAGTTTCCACCTCGGGTGATCAAAACTCCGTCGACCGCTACCAGTC
This sequence comes from uncultured Acetobacteraceae bacterium, assembly GCA_964249915.1. Lineage (GTDB taxonomy): Bacteria > Pseudomonadota > Alphaproteobacteria > Acetobacterales > Acetobacteraceae > Lichenicola. The sequence continues at coordinate 18,130 of CAXUEL010000030.1, forward strand.
CATCGACGAAGAGGCCGACTTCAAGAAATACAACGTTCGCGACGTTGCCTATGCGGACAAGGTCAATCTTCAGATCCAAGAGGCCATCCCCACCCTGACGCAGCACCTCGCGTCCTCGTTCGCCAACCTGTTCGAATAGACCGGGCGACCGCGATCGACGGCATCCGCCGGGATCGTTTCAAGCCAATCCGCCGACAGATCATGGAGAAGCAAGATGTCACGAACGTTTGTCGTCCTGCTGCCGCTGTTCCTCGTTTGTTGCGGCCAGTCCGGGCCTTCCAGGCTCCAGGTCGAGACCGCTTTGAACGCGTTCGAGGCCGCGTTGGCGGCTGAGATCCCGACCGCGCCAAGCAGGGTCACCGTCACGGAGTCGAGCTGCACGGCAGGAGAGAACGGCATCTATACCTGTGCCGTGACGGCGGCCGGCACCCGGTTCGTGCCCGACGTCAACGCCGTGCGCCTGCGCCGGATCAACGGCACCTGGACCGTCATCACGGGATGACCGGGCGCGGCCAGCCAGGACGGTCGGACGGCGAAGACCTGAGCAGCGCCAGGAGCAAAGGCAGCGCAACCGGAGGCGGCTCCCGATCGTGTCGGATCCCGCGCAGCAGTCCGATCTCGACGACCGGCTCGCGGCGGTCGGGAAGGAACGCGTGATCGAGACGGTCGCCACCGGACACGTGTTGCAGTTGCCGCACTCGACCGGCACGCGGCGTCACGACAGCCGCGCCGCGTGCCGTCCCCATGCCGTCGAGGAAGGGTTGATCCGCGCTCGACCACGCCCGCAGCGCCGATGCGCCGATGCGCCAGCGCTGGATCGATCGGCAGAACCCGCGACAAGCTTCGTTCGTGAACCTATCGTGCGACCGGCATCGCCGCCTGCACCAGCCTGATCCGGTGGTCGGGCAGCAGGTGCGCCGGGTCGGGGCCGATGCCGCTGCGGATCAGCTCGGCGCGCACGAGGTCGGGGTAGCGGCGGCAGCAGCCAGGACGGTCGGACGGGCGCTCGACGGTAATCTCGGTCAGGTTGGCGCGGCCGTAGGCCTGCACCGCGCGCTGCACGATCCACAGCGACCGGGCGTCCAGCACCTGGGCGTCGACCGCCTGCACCGCGAAGCGGATCTCCAGCACCGGCGGAGGCGCCGCGGTCAGGTCGTCGCCCGGCACCAGCGGCATCGGCCGCGGCGGGAAGCCCCACTCGAACAGCACCAGCCCGCCGCCCTCCTGCACCGGCAGCCCGGCCGACCGGCTCGCCGCGTTGCCCACGGCGTTCGGGCCGGAGGTCGTGTCGGTGTTCGGGTTCGGGTAGGTATAGGCGGTGCCGAACGCGGTGGTGTCGGCGCCGGTGGCGGGATCGTGCAGGCTGCGGTCGGGCTTGGGCTCCGTGCCCGGGTCCGGCAGCGGCGCGGCGCGCAGGCTCCGGGCCGGGGACGCGGGCGCGGACTCGTGGAAGTCGTACGCGCCTTGTGCCGGAACCGCGAGCGAAACCGAGCCGACATGCTCCTGCGCCCGGGCCGCCCCCGACGCCAGCAGGCCCAGCAACAGCATCGGATGCAGAACCGCCGTGGCGGCGGCGCGTCGCCCCGTGACGGCGCTGCGGCCAGGACGACCTCGGTCGGGCCGGGTCGGGGTCTGCCTGGAGCGGCTTGGCTTGGCATGCTTCATCGGGTGACGGTCGAGTTGAGGCCAGTGCCGGCGAAATGTCACCATGCGACGCGGCGGCGGCGAGCCGTTCCGCGAAGCCTCGCGCCGAGGAGGCGGAGGCGATCAGGCCGGGCGGCCGGCACCGGGGGCCTCACCGGTGGCGTGCCGTGGGTGCCGCGACCCGGTGGCTGCCGGTCCGATCCGCCGCGCCACCTGCGGGAACGTGCACGGACGCGTCTGGCGGCGCCGGTTCCGGGCGGGCGAAGACGCCCGACGATGCACGTCGCACGATCGACGGCGTCGTCACCGGGCGGATCGGACGCCGGGACCCGTCTGCCGGTCGGCGGCTTCGGCTGCCCGATCCGGATCGCCGCCGCATCCGGGCAGGTTCGGACCCGGCACCAGCCCGGGACGCGACCTGGAACCGGACGGCACGCCACGCGACCGCCGCGTCGCCGCCGGCCCGCGCTCTCCGGGTGGAGCCGCCCTGCGATCGCCGGCCACCGCCTGCTAGCGCGTCGTCCCGGCCGGAACAGGACCGGTCCAGGCAGCGACGAAGCCGCGCAGGTCGCCGGCGATCCTGGTGATGACGCCGTCCCAGTCGCCGGGTGCGAATTGGCGGACGATGCGCAGCGTCGGATACCAGGGGCTGTCGCTCCGACCAACGAGCCAGCGCCAGCAGGGATCGAACCGGTCCATCAGCCAGACCGGCCGGCCAAGCGCGCCAGCCAGGTGGGCCACGGCGGAGTCGACCGCGATGACGAGGTCGAGCGTGCTAACCAGGGCAGCGGTGTCGGCGAAGTCGCCCATCTCGCTCATGACGTCGATCAAGGGAAAGTCGACCGGCGCCTCCGGCCCGTCCTTCTGCAGCCCGAAGAACTGCACGCCCGGCACGCCGAGGATCGGCGCCAGCCGCGCCGGCGCGATCGAGCGGCGGCGGTCCAGCAGCGCCAGCCTGAGCTTCGCGCCGTGCGAGTTGCCTGCCCACAGCACGCCGACCCGGGGTTTCGCGTGGTCCGGCGCGGCCAGTCGGCGCTGCCACTCGGCACTGCGGTCGGCATCGGCATGCAGGTAGGGCGCGCCGGCCGGTATCGTGTCGAGCGTCGTGCGCAACGCCAGCGGCAGGCTCATCATCGGGCAGTGGAGATCATGCTCCGGCAGCGCTTCGCCGTAAGCCACCACCTGCTCGATGCCGGGCAGGCTGCGAAGCAGACGAACCAGCGGCGTCTGCACCTCCAGGACGACCCGCAGCCCGCGCCCGGCCGCCAGAAGTGCATAGCGACAGAACTGGAGGGTGTCGCCGAAGCCCTGCTCGGCGTGGATCAGCAGCGTCCGGCCCGCGGCCTCCTCGCCGCGCCACTGCGGCACGGTGAAGTTCCGCCCGAGGCCGCCGACCTGCATCCGCCACTCGTACTCCTTCCAGCCCGACGCGAAGTCGCCGCGGGCCAGGAGGGCCATCGCCAGGTCGGCGTGGATCCGCGGCAGCCGCCGCTCGTCGGTGCAGCGGGCGATGGCCCCCTCGAACGACGCGACCGCGTCGTCCAGCCGGCCCAGGGCGCGGAAGGTGCCGCCGAGGCCGACCAGGGTCTCGATCCGGCCGGGCGCCAGCGCCTCGGCACGCCGCACGTGGGCGAGCGCCTCGTCGAGCCTGTTCTGGCCCTGCAACGCGCCGCTCAGGTTGAGGTGCGCGTCGACGTGGTTCGGCTCGAGCGTGGTGGCCCAGACGAAGCAGGACACCGCCTCGTCCACCCTGGCCTGATCCATCAGCACCTTGCCGAGATTGTTGTAGGCGTCGGCATGGTTCGGCTGCGACGCGATCGCCTTGAGGAACCACGAGATGGCCTCGTCGGGCTTGTCCTGGTGCGCCAGGGCACTGCCCAGGTTGGTCTGCGCCGCCACGAGGTCCGGCCTGAGCTGCAGGGCCCTGCGGAAGCAGGCGACCGCCTCGTCGAGGCGGTCCAGCAGCATCAGGGCGCTGCCCAGGTTCACGTGCGCCTCGGGATAGTCCGGCTCGAGCTGCAGGGCGTTCCGGCAGCTTGCCACCGCATCGTCCAGCCTGCCCTGCCGCCGCAGCGCGTCGCCCAGGTTGTTGTGCGCCAGGGCCAGGTCCGGCTTCACGGCGAGGGCCAGGCGGAAGTGCCGCATGGCGTCGTCGAGCCGCCCGGCCTCGGAAAGGGCACAGCCGAGGTTGACCTGCGCTTCGACGAGCAGTGGATCCAGGCCGATCGCCCTGCGGAAGCAGGCGAGCGCATCGCCGACCTGCCGCTTCTCCAGAAGGACGTTGCCGAGGGTGCAGTGGAACGGCGCGGCCGCACCGTTGATCGCGATCGCCCGCCGGACCAGGGCGAGCGCCGCGTCGACGCGCCCTTCCTGCCGGGCGATCAGCCCCAGCAGATGCAGGCTGTCGGCATGGCGGGGCATGACGGCCAGCACCTGGCGGTAGGAGCTTTCCGCCTCGGCCAGCTGTCCGGCACGGTGCTGCCGCAGCGCCGTCGCGAACGACGCCTGCGCGGCCGGATGCGGCCCGCTTGATGAGGAAGCGCGTCGCCGGGTCTTCGTCGGCGTGTCCAGCCGGTTCATGATCGTGCCACTTCAGGACGGGAGCGCCAGGCTAGCGCCCGGACATGAAGCCTTGATGAACCGCAAGCTGGCCGGTCCGAGGACGAGCGCCCGGCGGATCGCCCCGGACGTGCCCGGTGCAGTGGCGCACGCTGCGGCCGGCAGGCGACCCGGCTCGCCGCCCGCGGCCCCGGATCGTCGCGACATGCGGCGGCGCACAGGTGATCGGATATCATTCCTATCAAGTAACGTAATCGGGAGATCTTCTCAAGACTCGATCACCGCCCCGCCTGTGCGTCGCGCACGCACTCGGTCATCCACGCGTGGGCGCAGGCGGCCGGTTCCCCGCTCACTGCCGCGCCGCCGCGCCGGCCACCAGCGCGTCGCGCAGCGCGCGCATCCGCGCGTTGAGGGCGGCGAGCTCGCCGGCCGTCATGCCGGCCCGGTCGAGCATGGTGTCGGCCAGGCAGCCGGTCTCGGCCCAGAGCGCACGGCCCGCCGCGGTCAGGCCGACCCGCACCTCGCGCTCGTCGTCCGGGTTGCGGGTGCGGACCAGCAGGCCGGCGGCGGCGAGGCGCTTGACCATGGGCGTCACCGTGCTCGGCTCCAGCGCCAGGCGCGCGGCGACCGCGCCCACGGTCCGGCCTTCGGCTTCCCGCACCGCCTGCAGCACCAGGAACTGCGGGTAGGTCAAGCCGAGCCGGTCGAGCACCGGCTTGTAGGCGCGGTTGATGGCCAGGCTGGCGAGGTAGAGCGAGAAGCACAGCTGTTCGTCGAGCGGCAGGGGGTCGGGCATCGTGTCTGGCTCCGGACGGCACGCCAGCCTATCACGACGAACCTTTATCGGGATAATTGTTATCTGGACAACGATCGGAGAGGTGATATGGATCCGCTCGCCTGCCGGAAACGCCGGGCGATGCACTGCCAAGGAGATCGTCATGCCTGTCGACGTGAAGTACCGCACCACCGGGTCCGCCACCGGCGGCCGCGACGGGGAAGCGCGGTCCGAGGACGGGGCGTTCCAGGTCAAGCTCGCGACGCCGAAGGAGCTCGGCGGCGCCGGCGGACCCGGCGCCAACCCGGAGCAGCTGTTCGCGGCCGGCTACTCGGCCTGCTTCATCGGCGCGCTCAAGGTGGCGGGCCAGCAGCTCAAGCTGTCGGTGCCGGCGGACACCACGGTGTCGGCGACGGTCGGCATCGGCCCGCGCTCGGAAGGCGGGTTCGGCATCACCGCCGACCTGGCCATCGACCTGCCGGGGGTGGACCGCGCCGACGCGGAGCGCCTGGTGGAGGCGGCGCACGCGATCTGCCCGTATTCCAACGCCACCCGCAACAACCTCGACGTGGGTCTCACCCTGGTCTGAGC
>CAXUEL010000030.1:23708-24406 GCA_964249915.1 uncultured Acetobacteraceae bacterium
CCCCCCCCCCAAACCCCGGCGCGGGGGGTCCCCCCGGGGGCTCCCCCCCGGCCGCGGGGGGCCGCCCGCCCCCCCCCCCGGCCTCGAAGCTATCGGCCCGGCCCGGCCGGGAACGCCACCACCGGGCCCTGCACCGCGACGCGGACCCGGTCCTCCACGCGCAGGCCCAGGGCGTGCACGCCGCCGACCCGCGCCAGCACCGTCGCGTCCTGGCCGGGCGGAGCCGGCGGCAGGAGCAGCGACAGGCTGGCGTCGTGGCCGTAGTAGCTGATCGCGCCGATCCGGACCTCGGTGCCGCCGGCCGCGCACAGCGTCACCTGCTCGGGGCGCAGCATCACCTGCACCGGGCCGTCCGGCACCGGCGCGGCAAGCGGCAGCCGTCCCAGGGCGCAGGTGACGGCGCCGCCGCGCGCGTCGCCGTCGAGCAGCGTCGCCTCGCCGACGAAGCGGGCCAGCCCGGCGTCTGCCGGATACCGATACAGCTCCGACGGCGGGGCGACCTGCACCAGCCTGCCGTCGCGCAGCACGCCGACCCGGTCGCCCATCGACAGCGCCTCGGACTGGTCGTGCGTCACCAGCAGCGCGGTCGCCCCGGCCTGCAGGCGCGCGTCGGCGACCGCGCGCCGCGTACCGGCACGGAGCGCCGCGTCCAGGGCGGAGAACGGCTCGTCCAGCAGCACCAGACGCGGCTGCGGCGC
>CAXUEL010000031.1:0-24123 GCA_964249915.1 uncultured Acetobacteraceae bacterium
CGGCCCGAACACCCGCGAGCCGCAGAACCGCCGCGTCGAGATCATCCTGCACTGAGCCGGTCCCGGCCGCGCCTGCAGCATTGCATGGCGTTGCGATGCTCGATACGTTGCCGCAACGGCGTGCGAACGGGTGCGGTTGGTGCTCATGGGAATGGTCGGCCGGGTCGGATGGAGCGCCGCGTCGGCACGGCGGCGCCTGCTCGACGACCAGCTGGTCCGGCCGCTGGCAGAGCAGCGCGTCCGGCTGGCGATCGCGGCGATGCGGCTCGAGCAGGCCGGGCAGGTCGCGCTGCTGCGGGCGCTGACCGGGCGCGCGAGTGCCGATCCGCGCTACCGGCCGGTGCTGCGCACGCTGCTCGACCGGACGCTCGCGGCTGGACCGGCCGCCGCCGTGCCGGGTCGGCCGATGCCCGCGGCGGCCGGCCGGGTCAGCTGCCGAGCCTGACCATCGCTAGGCCGTAGAGCAGCAGGGCGAACAGCAGCAGCACCACCAGAACGGCCCGGTTGCGGCCGCGGCGGCGGCGCTCGATCTCGGCCTCGCGCCCTGCCGGGTCGAGCTGCGCCGGCTCAGGCAAGCAGCCGGTCCACGCACACGGCCACGAACAGCAGCGCCAGGTAGAGCAGCGAGTAGCGGAACGCCTGCCTGGCCGGCTTGTCGTCGGTCAGGCTGGTGCCGGCGGCGTCCTGCCGGTCACGCAGCACGCGGACGGCGCAGAGCAGGAACCCGGCGTCGAGCAGCACGGTCGAGACGAGGTAGATCGGGCCGGTCAGGCCGAGCAGCGCCGGGGTGAGCGAGGTCGCGGTCAGCAGCACGGTGTAGAGCAGGATCTGCCAGCGGGTATGGCGCGCGCCCTTCACCACCGGCAGCATCGGCACGCCGGCCTTGCCGTAGTCCTTGCAGGCATAGAGCGACAGCGCCCAGAAATGCGGCGGGGTCCAGAAGAACACGGTCAGGAACAGCAGGACCGGCAGCAGGCCGATCTGTCCGGTGGCGGCGGCCCAGCCGATGATCGGCGGGAACGCGCCGGCGGCGCCGCCGATGACGATGTTCTGCGGCGTCGAGCGCTTCAGCCACATCGTGTAGACCACGACGTAGAACAGGATCGAGAACGCGAGCGAGGCGGCGGCGACCCGGTTGGTGGCGAGGCCCATCAGGACCACCGAGAACACGCTGAGGCCGATGCCGTAGGCGAGCGCGTCGCCGGCGGCGATGCGTCCGGCCGGCACCGGACGCCGGACGGTGCGCTGCATCAGGGCATCGATGTCGCGGTCGTACCACATGTTGATCGCCCCTGCCCCGCCGGTGGCGATGGCGATGCACAGGATGGCGACCAGGGCGACCAGGGGATGGACGTGCACGGGGGCGATGAACAGCCCGATCGCGCCGGTGAACACCACCAGGGTCATGACGCGCGGCTTGAGCAGCGCGAACCAGTCGCGCGTCTCGGTGCCGAGGCCGCCGGCGATCGGGGTGTCGAGCAGGCCGCTCACCGGACCGCTCCCGTGCCGGCCGGGGACGGCAGGGGGGACGGCAGCGGCCGGTCGCGGCCGGAAACGTCGCGGGACAGGGCGGACACGCCGCGGGGACGCAGCAGGGTCGTCGCCACCACAAGGGCGAACACCAGCACGGACAGGCTGGTCAAGGCGGCGCCGAGGGCCACGAGCGTCGCCTGCGGCAGCATCGCCAGGCCGGCGCCCGCCGCCAGCAGCCAGAACTGCAGCCGTCCCAGGGACAGCGGATAAGCGCGGCCGGTCACGGTGCCGATCCACCAGTAGGCGCCGGCGAACATCGCGAACACCGCGGCCAGCGCCGGCCCGTCGTGCAGTGGCGCCGAGGCCCGCATCCCGGCCAGGACGGTGCCGAGCAGGAGGACCATGAAGCCCAGAGCGTACAGGCCGGGAACCTGCCCTGCCAGCGCCAGCGGCGCCCGCCGCAGCGTGGCGGCCCAGCAGCCGAGGATCGCCAGGACGGGCAGCAGCATCGCCGCGCGCGACACGAGGTCGCCGGTGCCGGTCGCGCCGGACAGCAGCCGGTTCGCCCAGTCGAGCACGCCGACCCCGGCCAGCAACGCCATGGACACGAGCACGACGCGCCGCCCGGCCAGGGGGCGGCCGTCCAGGCCGGACACGATCTCGCTTACCAGGCCGAGCCCGGGCAGGATCATGATCGCGTCGCCCGGCGCGCCGAGGAACCGGAACAGGTGCCGCACCGGGGAGACCGGGGCCAGGGCGCCGGACGCCGACAGGGTGAGTGCCGCCAGCAGCAGCGGCACCGCGAACAGCACCAGCAGGGCGGCGATCATCTGCGACCAGGCGAACAGCGGCATCGCGCCGAGGCTCATGCCGGGTGCGCGCATGTTCAGCATCGTGGCGACCAGGTTGGCCGAGGTGAGCAGCATCGCCAGGCCGGACACGTAGAGCGCCGCGAGCGGCAGGACGGCCGGCCGGCCCGGCAGTAGCCCGCACAGCACGGTCGCGAACCCGGCGGCGGTGAGCAGCAGCGACAACGCGGCCAGGCGCGGGAAGGCGGTGTCGCGGGCGCCGACCTGGAGCGGCACGACGGCGGTGCCGTAGCCGCCGAGCAGCGCCGGGATCGCCGCGAAGGCGACCATGATCGGGCCGTGCTGCAGGGCGACGACGCGCCAGGCGGCGGCGTGCGGCCCCTGCATCAGCGACGGCACGTGCAGGCACAGGGACAGGACGGCGCCGACCAGTCCGGCCAGGATCGCCAGCAGGATGAACCCGGTCCCGGTCCGGAGGTGGCCCAGGCGGCCAGACGAACGCGACATGCTGCTCCTTGGGAGTTGGCCTGAAGCGGGATCCGGTCCCGCGGCCGCAGCCTACCGGTCCGTGCGGCCCGCCTGCATCATAGCTGCGCGAGCGCGTCCCGCCCCGGCACCGGCTGTTCCGAGCCATGCTGACCGCCGGCGTTCTGCAGCGTCACCAGGGTGAACAGGCCGAACGGCGGTACCGGCTCGAGCCGCGCCGACTGCAGGTCGGGTCCGGGCAGCAGGGATTCCATGGCGAAATCCGGATGCCAGCCCAGCGAATGCGACGCGCGTGCCATGCCGCGCTCCACCGCCAGGCGCAGGCCGCCGGTGGCGAGGAAATGGTTCACGAACAGGATGTGGCCGCCGGGACGCACCACGCGCTTCAGCTCGGCCAGCAGCCGGCGCGGGTTCGGCACCACCGAGGCCACGAACATGGCGACCGCGATGTCGAACGCCCCGTCGGCGAAGTCGGTCGCCTCGGCGTCCATCTCCAGCAGCGCCTCGACGTGCGGCAGGCCATCGGACGCTACCCGCTGCCGGGCGCGGGCCAGCATGGCGCCGGACAGGTCGATCCCGGTGATCCGCTTGGCGGGCTCGTAGTGCGGCAGGGCTAGCCCGGTGCCGACGCCGACCTCCAGCACGCGGGAGCCGGGCAGCCGGTTCACCGAGGCGACCGCCCGCCTGCGGCCGAAGGCGGAGATGCCGCCGAACACGCCGTCGTAGACCCCGGCCCAGCGCTGGTAGGCCGCCCGCACCGCGTCCGCATCGAGCGCCGAGCGCGGCGACGGGACGGCCGGCGCGCAGTCCGGCGGCTCCGACAGGGTGCCCGGACCGCTCACCGGGCGCCCCGGTGTCTGCGGACGCCGGGACCGGTGCGCCGCAGGGCGGACGGAGTCGGACTGGTTCTCATCGGGGCCCGTGCCTCATGGTCGTCCATCTGTGCCCTGCCCCGGCGCCGCCATCAAGAGTGCGCGGGTTCGGCATCCCGCACGGGAACGCGAGTTTGCCGCCGAGACGAGATCCCGGCTATCCTGGCGGCCCGTTGCGAAGGAGATCGTGCCGATGCTGGTCTGGAGCATGATCGCCATCTCGGCGGTGGTGTGGCCGTCGATCTGGCTCTACTACTTCCGGGTGGAGTTGTACGAGTGGTACGACAACCGCTTCGGACCCGACCGCGAGAAGAAGCGGGTCAAGGTGAACCGCCCGAAGATGTACGAGTAGGCGCGGCGGCGGCTCGGCCGGGACCGCGCAACCGGGCCTCGATCCGGTCCCAAATCAGGCCGGCGGTGTTGACGCCGTCGAAGCGGTCGATCTCCTGCAGCCCGGTGGGCGAGGTGACGTTGATCTCGGTGAGCCAGTCGCCGATCACGTCGATGCCGACGAACACCAGGCCGCGGTCGCGCAGCATCGGGCCAATGCGACGGCAGATTTCCGTCTCGCGCGCGGTCAGCCGCGACTGCGCCGCCACCCCGCCCACGTGCATGTTGGAGCGCGCCTCGCCCTCGGCCGGCACCCGGTTGATGGCGCCGATCGGCTCGCCGTCGGCCAGGATGATCCGCTTGTCGCCGGCGCGCACCGCCTTCTCGTAGCGCTGGATCATCAGCGGCTCGCGCGAGCGGGAGAAGAACATCTCCAGCAGCGAGGCGAGGTTCTCGTCGTCGGCGCGTATGCGGAACACGCCGGCGCCGCCGTTGCCGAACAGCGGCTTGACGATGATGTCGCGGTGCTCGGCGCGGAAGTCGCGGATCGCCTGGAGGTCCCAGGACACCAGGGTCGGCGGCATCAGGTCGGGGAAGTGCGTCACCAGCAGCTTCTCCGGCGCGTCGCGCACCGAGCGCGGGTCGTTCACCACCATCGTGCCGCCGCCGTCGGCGTGGTGGACGTGCTCCAGCATGTGGGTGGCGGTGATGTAGGCCATGTCGAAGGGCGGGTCCTGGCGCATCAGCACCACGTCCATCGTGGACAGGTCGAGCACCTGCTCGTCGCTGGGCGTCGCGTGCGCGCCGGCGACGCGCTGCACCGTGACCGGCCGGGCGCGCGCGGTGAGCCGCTCGATGCGAGCGGTCCCGGGCGCCGACTTGCCCTCGCGCAGGCTCATCGCGCGCACGTCGTAGAGCCACAGGCGGTGCCCGCGCGCCTGTGCCTCCAGCATCAGCGCGAAGGTGGAATCGCCGTTGATGTCGATGCCGTGGATCGGGTCCATCTGCACCGCGATCTTCAGGGGAGTGGCCATGGTGGCGGTCCTTCAGGGGCCGAGGTGGGCGCGCAGCCAGTCGGCGACGGTGGCGTGCCATTGCAGCGAGTTGGCGGGCTTCAGCACCCAGTGGTTCTCGTCCGGGAACACCAGCAGGCGGCTGTCGATGCCGCGCCGCTGCAGCGCGTCGAACGCGCCGAGCCCCTGCTCGATCGGGATGCGGTAGTCGCGGCCGCCGTGGATGATCAGCTGCGGCACCCGCCACGACGCGACATGGGCGGCGGGATCGAAGCGCTCGTAGGCGGCGGGGTCGTCCCAGGGGGTATGGCCCGGGCCGCCGTGCTCCCATTCGGCGAACCAGAGCTCCTCGGTGGCGAACCCCATCATGCGGTCGTCGAACACGCCGTCATGGGTGACCAGGCACTTCCAGGGCGCGGTCCAGTTGCCGGCGATCCAGTTCACCATGAACCCGCCATAGGAGGCGCCGAGCGCGCAGGCGCGGCCGCCGTCGAGGAACGGGTACTTCGCCAGGGCAGCCGCCCAGCCCTTGCGGAGGTCCTCCAGCGGCCGGTCGCCCCAGTGGCCGGAGATCGAGTCGGTGAAGGCCTGGCCGTAGCCGGTGGAGCCGTGGAAGTCGATCATCACCGCGGCGTAGCCGAGGCCGGCGTAGAACTGCGGGTTCCAGCGGTACGACCAGTCGTTGCCGAACGAGCCCTGCGGGCCGCCATGGATCAGGAACGCGACCGGATAGCGCTGTCCGGGACGGTAGTCGTCCGGCCGGACCACGTAGCCGTGCACGGTCTCGTCGTTCCAGCCCTTGAAGCTGAACTGCTCGGCCGGCGCCATCTCGACGCCGGCGAGCCGGTCGGCGTCGAGATGGGTCAGCTGCACCGCCTGTCCGCCGGCGGCGGGCACCCGCCAGAGCTGGGCCGGGCTGTCGAGCGCGTCGCGCTGGAACACGACGTCGCCGCCGGCCAGCACCGCCGCGGTCACATGGCCCTGCTCGGTCAGGGCGGCGACGCGGCCCGAGGCGGCGTCGAGCGCGAACAGCTTCGACTGCCCCAGTTCCTCCGCGGTGACGAACAGGGTGCGGCCGTCCCTGGACCAGAGCAGGGTTTCCGCCGAGCGGTCCCAGCGCGGGTCGATCTCGCGTGCGGCGCCGGTGCCGAGGTCCATCACCATCACGCCGTAGCGGTCGGCCTCGAAGCCGGGGCGCTTCATCGCCCGGTAGGCGAGCCGGGTGCCGTCCGGCGACACCACCGGCCCCGCGTCGGTGGCCTGGTTGGCGGCGGTGAGGTTGCGCGCCGGCGCGGAGCCGTCGGTCGGGCCGCGGTAGATGTCGAAGTTGGTGCTCCACGGCTCCGAGCGGCCGGCGACCCGGACCGAGAAGAATACGCTGTTGCCGTCCGGGCTGAGGGCGTAGTCGGCGTCGTCGCCGAACGGCTTGGACGGGGTGTCGCCGCCGATCCCCTTCATCAGCGGCACCGGCTGCCCAGTGGCGACGCCGCGACCGTCCAGCGCCAGGGCGAACAGGTGGTTGCGTGTGCCGTCGGCCCACTGGTCCCAGTGCCGGACGAACAGGTGGTCGAACGCCATGCCGTCGCCGCGGGCCGCCTTCTGGCGGTCCTGCCGGGCCCTGGTGTCGTCCGGAGAGTCCGTGTCCGGGTAGACCGCCAGCGACACCACCAGGTGCCTGTCGTCGGCGGCGAGCCGGAAGCTGGACACGTCGACCGGGAGGCGGGTCACCTGCACCTGCGGGCCGCCCGCGACGGCCAGGCGCCACACCTGGTCCGAGCCGCCGCGGCCGGAGATGACGTAGAGCGCGCTGCCGTCGGCGGACCAGCGGGGCTGCGTGGCGTCGCGGTCGGCGCCGGCCAGCACGGAAGGCCGGGCGCCGGAGCCGGTCAGCGACAGCAGCCGCACCGAGTTGACGCCCTTGTTGTGCTCCAGGTCGGTGGCGCGCTGCGCGAAGGCGACCGTCTTGCCGTCGGGGGACACCTGGGGGTCGGACAGCCGGTCCAGCCCGACCAGGTCGGGGGCGGTGAAGGGACGGGCCAGGGCGGCGGGTGCGGCGGTGGACAGCATGGTGCCGAACAGTAGGACGGCGATGCGACGGGAGAAGAGGGGCACGGTCATGGGTTCGCTATGTGTCACGGATAGGCGATGGCCGTCACCTCCAGCAGCACCGGGCCGCGCGGCGTCAGCAGCCGCACCTCGTCGCCGACCCGGGCCCCCATGAGGGCGCGCGCCACGGGGGCTGCGAGGCTCACCTGTCCCTGGTCGAGCTCCGCCTCGTCGACGCCGACCACCGTGACGGTGTGGGCCTCGTCGTCGTCGTCAAGGTAGGTCACGGTGGCGCCGAAGAACACCTGGTCGCGCCGGGTCTGGGCGGCCGGATCGACCGGATGCGCCTTCTCGATCCGGCGGCCCAGGAACCGGACGCGGCGGTCGATCTCGCGCAGCCGCTTCTTGCCGTACAGGTAGTCGCCGTTCTCCGAGCGGTCGCCGTTGCCGGCGGCCCAGGACACGATCTCGACGATGCGTGGCCGCTCCTCGCGCAGGAGCTGGCGCAGCTCGGCCTCCATGCGGGCCAGGCCGGACGGGGTGATGTAGCGCCCCGCACCTGGAGGCAGTCCCGGCGGGGCGGTCTCGTCGTCCTCGTCGTCGGCATCCATGGGGCCGGTGATCGCCCGGCCCGCGGAAGGGCGTCAAGCCGTGCCGCCCCGGGCGCCCTCCGGACGGGCGGCACGGCCGGACGTCGAGCCGGCTGGATTTCCCGCTCAAGGCGGGACGGGTGAGTTTGCCGGTTGCCGCGCCGTGCATAAATTGTTACCGGTTCATGAAGAACAGGACAGGGGACGTCGTCGCGATGCGGACGAAACATCTCACGTGGCGCAGCGCCCTGTGCCTCGGCATCGCCGCCTGCGCGTCAGGGCTCTCGCCGCGGCAAGCGGAGGCCGCGGGCACCGTCACGATCGGCGCGCAGACGCAGGGGCCGACGCAGTTCATCGAGTACGTCAACGCGACCTTCGGCGGCGCGTCCCTGGCGAGCGTGCAGTTCAGCATCCAGCCGAAGGCGGGCTCCTTCACCCGTCCGATCACGGCCGCCGCCACCGCCGGGTTCCTCGCCGCGCACGGGGCGCTGAACGGCAGCGCGGTGGTGGTGCCGGTGTTCGGGCTCTATGCCGGCAGCACCAACCTGGTGACCCTGACCTTCTTCTTCACCGACGGGTCGAGCACCCAGTCCGTCGTGCCGATCAGAACGCCTGGCTACACCGACCCGTGTGGCGACCTCGACGCGCCGACGTTCACCCAGAACCGCGCCTCCACCGCCGACCTGAACTTCGACTACTTCCTGCTCAAGGATTATTGCAGCAGCAACTCGCCGCAGATCTTCGACACCGACGGCAACCTGCGCTGGACCGGTACCGGAATGGACGGGACGCTGCCGGCGGCGTTCTACAAGAACGGCATCTACATCTCCGACGGCGCTACCGGCGTGGAGCGGCTCGAACTATACGGCGGGAAGACCAAGATCGGCGACTACGCCGCCAGCCAGGGCGTGTCGTCGACCGGGCCGCACAACTTCGACGTCGGCCGCAACGGCATCGTGCTCGACGTCAACACCACCGCCTATGCGGAGTCGACGGCCCTCGAGATCGACGGCACCAGCGGGGCGGTGCTGAACCGCTGGGACATGGACAAGATCATCGGTGCCGCGATGACCGCCGGCGGCGACGATCCGAGCCAGTTCGTGTCGGCGACCCCGGCCGACTGGTTCCACATGAATGCCACGACCTACAACCCGGCAGACAACACCCTGATCGTGTCCAGCCGCGAGAACTTCGTGATCGCGGTGGACTACGACACACCGGCGGACGGGGTGAAGAAGATCCACTGGATCCTGGGCGACGCCACCAAGAAGTGGCACCAGTTCGCGTCGCTGCGCAAGTTCGCGCTGTCTGCGCCGTCGGGCACGCTGGTGCCGATCGGGCAGCACGCGGTGTCGATCGACAGCCATGGCAACCTGCTGCTGTTCAACGACGGGCTGGGCAGCGACTTCCAGGCACCGGCCGGCATCTCGCGCACCTACAGCGAGGTGGACAGCTACGCGATCAACACCGCCGCGATGACCGCGACCGAAATGTTCAGCTACGACCGGTCGCCCTCGCTCTACGCTTCCTTCTGCAGCAGCGCCTACGAGGCGGCGCCCGGAAACTTCCTGGTCGACTACGCCACCGCCAACAACGACACGCTGGTGGACATCCAGGGCCTCGGCAGCCTGAACAAGGTGGTGTTCGACCTGCAGTTCCCGGAAAGCAGCTCATGCAGCTCCGGCTGGAACGCGGTGCCGTTCCTGAGCCAGCCGATCCTGTACTACTAGCCGTCGGTATCCCTGGTGCGGTGTCAAAGCCGCATCAGGGCGAACTCCACCCGTGCGTCCAGCACGGCGTCCGGCTGCAACACCACGAGGCCGCGATCCTCGACCTCGGGATGGTTGATCGCGTCGGTCATGTTGCTGGCCGGCTCGACCGCGACGTAGGGCCGCCCGGGCGGGGTGAACACCACCAAGTGGTCGAACGGCGCCAGCGCGGTCACCGTCAGCGCCAGCCCGCGCGACGGCCAGCGCAGGAACGCGGAATGGTTCCAGCCGCCGAAGCAGTTGTCGAGCGGCGGGCCGGAGACCGGGCGCATCGGCGAGAACCGCCTGTCCCCCGTCACCGGCACGCGCGACCGCGGCAGCGCGTCCGGTCCCGCCTCCCAGACGTCGCGGGCGGAGAAGCCGAGCTCCAGGTCGGCGTCGCGCGGGAAGAACGGGTGGAAGCCGAGGCCGACCGGCTGCGGCCGGCGGTCGGTGTTGCGGACGGCGATGTGCACGGACAGGCCGTCCTCGCGCAGCGCGTACTCGATCTCGGCGCGGTAGCAGAACGGCCACTGCCCGGGCGGGTCGCGCGGCGGCGCATGGTCGAGCGCCAGCAAGGCGCGCCCCGGGGTCTGCTCCAGCACCGCCCAGGGCCGTTCCCAGGCGTTGCCGTGGATGGCGTGCGGCTCGCCGCCGAAGTTGCGGTCGAGCTGGAAGGTCTCGCCGCCGAACGAGAACCGGCCGTCGGCGACGCGGTTGGAGAACGGGATCAGCGGGTAGGCGGCGACCGCCTCGCCGCGCTGCGCCGCCAGCTTCGGATCGGTCACCGGGTGGAAGATCGCCTGGTGCTCGCGGGTCCAGGCGCCGACCGCGCCGCCGAGCTCCGGCCGCAGCACCACCGTGCAGAGTCCCGCCTTCAACTCGATCATGCCCCGAACTCCTTGTGCGCCGCGATCGGGAGCTGCAACGGATGGCGCCGCGTCCCGTTCGACCGGCAGGCGGTTCTCAATCCGCGCCGGCCCCGGACAGGTGGAACCGGCCCCGCATGACCGGGACGCAGCGTCCGCCGACCCGCACCTCGTGCACCAGGCCGCCGGCCTTGAGCGCCACCACCGACAGCAGGCTCGGCCGGCCCATGTCCACCCCCTGCCCCACCAGAAGCTCCAGCCGGGCGTCCGGCTGCTGCAGCAGCGCCGCCTGCAGGGCGCCGACGGCGGCGGTGGCGCTGCCGGTGGCGGGATCCTCGGCGATGCCGTCTGCGGGCGCGAACATGCGCGCCTGGAGCTGGGCCGGAGCCTCGTCGGCGGCGACGGCGCGGGTGTAGGCGTACAGGCCGGCGACGTGGTGCCCGGACAGCAGCGAGGCCATCGCTCCCGGGTCGACCGAGGCCCGTCGCAGCGCGGCGCGGGTGGCGAGCTCGACCGCCAGGAACGGCAGGCCGACCGACACGATCTCGGGCCGGTGGCGGCTGGTCAGGACGTCGTCCGGGTGCAGCGACAGGATCGCCGCCACCGCCGCGGCATCGTGGCGGTTGCCGCGGTGCAGCGGCGCCGGCGCGGTCAGCTCGGCGCCGACCACCTGCCTGTCCTGCCGCAGCAGCCGGACCGTCACCAGGCCGGCCGCTTCCTCGAACAGGAACCGGTCCGGGCACGGCAGGTCGCGGTGTTCCTGTGCCAGCACGTAGCCGGTGCCGACGTTAGGATGGCCGGCGAACGGCAGCTCCTGCACCGGGGTGAAGATGCGCACCCGCGCGTGGTGCGCCGGGTCCGCCGGCGGCAGGACGAAGGTGGTCTCGGAATAGTTGAACTCGCGTGCGACCGCCTGCATCTGCGCGGTCGACAGGGCCGCGGCGTCCAGCACCACCGCCAGCGGGTTGCCGCCGAACATCTGGTCGGTGAACACGTCCACCGTGACGAAGCGCCGCTCCATGCCGTCCTCCTGCTGCGGATCCACGGTCCCGGAAGCCGGCCGCCGATGCAAGCGGCTGGGAGCGCCCGGGACGAGGGATCCCGAACCGGGCCGGCGCAGACCGCCAACAGCCTAGCAACCTGTTCGCGTTCGAGGTGCCCTGCCCGGGCTTGCCGGCGGCCGGCTTGCGGACGACGCTGCCTAGTCGTCAGGAGGAGGACACGGGGTTGGGCTGGATCGCACCGCTACGGCTGGAAGGGCGGCACGTCACGCTGGTGCCGTTGCAGCGGGAGCACCGCGACGGGCTGGTCGTGGCCGCGTCGGACGGGGCGCTGTGGGAGCTGTGGTACACCAGCGTGCCGACCCCGGACGGCATGGAGGCCGACATCGCCAGGCGGCTCGCCTTCCGGGACGAGGGCAGCATGCTGCCGTTCACCGTGACGGACAGCGCGACCGGCACGATCCTCGGCATGACCAGCTACGGGCACATCGACGCCGTGGTGCGCCGGCTGGAGATCGGCTGGACCTGGTATGCGGCGCGGGCGCAACGCACCTCGGTCAACACCGAGGCGAAGCGGCTGCTGCTCGGCCACGCCTTCGAGACGCTGGACTGCGTGGCGGTCGAGCTGCGCACCCACGTGCTGAACGCGCAGAGCCGGCGCGCGATCGAGCGGATCGGCGCGAAGCTCGATGGCATCCTGCGTCATCACCAGCGCGCCCGCAACGGCACACTGCGCGACACCTGCGTGTACAGCATCGTCGCGCCGGACTGGCCGGCGGTGCGCTCGCACCTGGACTGGCAGCTGGGACGGCGTCAGTCTCCATCAGCGTGAACCGGGAGCACGTCATGACCAAGCAGGAGCTGCTCGACGCCTACGAGCACGAGGCGCGCAAGGATTACGGCAGGCGTTACCTGCTGCCCTACTGGAAGGAACATGCGGGACAGCCCGGCGACGCGCTGCTCGACGGCAGGTTCGAGTTGAACCATCTCGGAACGATCTCGACGTCGAACACGACGAAGGTGGCGGCACGACGATCGGAGAACGCCACGCGCAACTTCACCTCCACGGTGATGCCGCCCGACAGCATCAGGAAGATCACCACCTACCTGCTGCGCTACGCGATCGAGAAGCACGTCGCTGCCGGGCTGCCGCGCCGGAACTACCAGATCGGGATCGCGGTGACGTCGACGACGATGGCGGTCGATGCCGAAGCAGGCGGCGGGACGCAGAAGCAGGAGCGGATCCTGCCGATCATCGGCGTCAACGAGCGAGGCCTGATCAACCACTTTCACGGCACCGCGGACTATCACGGCGGCGGCGTGTTCGTGATCAACCAGCAGGGAGACTGGATGAAGGAGGCCGCCTGACGCCGTCGGGCTCCGGCTCAGCCGCGCCGGCGGCCGCCGCGCCGCTGCGCCGGGTCGTAGCCGCCTCCGCCGGGCCCGAGCGGCTCCGGGGTGCGGTTCTTGGCGGTGCGGCCGCCGCGCGAGGCGGGGGATGGCGGCGGCGGCTCCAGGCCGAGGTCGAGCGCTTCCAGCCGCTTCAGCTCGTCGCGCAGGCGGGCGGCGGTCTCGAACTCCAGGTCGGCGGCGGCGGCACGCATGCGCCGCTCGATCTCGGCGATCGAGGCCTTGAGGTCCTTGCCGACCATGTCGGTGAGGCCCGCGTCCTTGACCGGCGCCACGGTGACGTAATCCTGCTCGAAAACCGAGGAGATCGCCTCGCCGATATGCGTGCGCACCGATTGCGGGGTGATGCCGTGCGCGGTGTTCCACTCGGTCTGCCGGCCGCGACGGCGGTCGGTCTCCTCGATGGCGTAGCGCAGGCTGTCGGTCATGCGGTCGGCGTACAGCAGCACGCGGCCGTCGATGTTGCGCGCAGCGCGGCCGATGGTCTGCACCAGCGAGGTGCGCGAGCGCAGGAAGCCTTCCTTGTCGGCGTCCAGGATCGCGACCAGCTGGCACTCGGGGATGTCCAGGCCCTCGCGCAGCAGGTTGATGCCGATCAGCACGTCGAACGCGCCGAGCCGCAGGTCGCGTATGATCTCGATCCGCTCCAGCGTGTCGACGTCGGAATGCAGGTAGCGGACCTTGATGCCGCTCTCGGTCATGTACTCGGTGAGGTCCTCGGCCATGCGCTTGGTCAGCGTGGTGACCAGGATGCGACCGCCGCGGCCGATCACCACGCGGCATTCGGCCAGCAGGTCGTCCACCTGCCGCTCCACCGGGCGGATCTCGGTCACCGGGTCGATCAGGCCGGTGGGGCGGATCACCTGCTCGGCGAACACGCCCTGCACCCGGTCCAGCTCCCAGGGGCCGGGCGTGGCGCTGACGTGGATGGTCTGCGGGCGGAAGCGCTCCCACTCCTCGAACTTCAGCGGGCGGTTGTCGAGGCAGGACGGCAGGCGGAAGCCGAACTCGCTCAGGATCGACTTGCGGGCGTAGTCGCCGCGCTCCATGCCGCCGATCTGCGGCACGGTGACGTGGCTCTCGTCGACGATCAGCAGCGCGTCCTCGGGCAGGTACTCGAACAGGGTCGGCGGCGGCTCGCCGGGCTGCCGGCCGGACAGGTAGCGGGAATAGTTCTCGATTCCCTTGCAGGCGCCGGTGGTCTCGATCATCTCGAGGTCGAACGTGCAGCGCTGCTGCAGCCGTTCGGCTTCCAGCAGCTTGCCGCCGGCGGTGAACTCGTCGAGCCGACCGCGCAGCTCCTGCTTGATCAGCACGGTGGCCTGGTTCAGCGTCGGGCGCGGCGTGACGTAGTGGCTGTTGGCGTAGATGTGGATCTCGTCGAGGTCGGCGGTCTTCTCGCCGGTCAGCGGGTCGAACTCGATGATGGCCTCGATCTCATCGCCGAACAGGGTGATGCGCCAGGCGCGGTCCTCGTTCTGCACCGGGAACACGTCGACGGTCTCGCCGCGCACGCGGAAGGTGCCGCGCGCGAAGCCGGCGTCGTTGCGCCGGTACTGCTGCTCGACCAGCGCCTTGACCAGGGTGTCGCGGGCGATCTCGCCGCCCACCTGCATCTTCACCACCATGCGCGAATAGGTCTCGACCGAGCCGATGCCGTAGATGCAGGACACGCTGGCGACGATGATGACGTCGTTGCGCTCCAGCAGCGCCTGCGTCGCCGCGTGGCGCATGCGGTCGATCTGCTCGTTGATCGCGCTGTCCTTCTCGATATAGGTGTCGGAGCGCGGCACGTAGGCTTCGGGCTGGTAGTAGTCGTAGTAGCTGACGAAGTACTCGACCGCGTTCTCGGGGAAGAACTGCTTCATCTCGCCGTAGAGCTGGGCGGCGAGCGTCTTGTTCGGCGCCAGGATCAGGGTCGGCTTCTGCACCGCCTCGATCACCTTGGCCATGGTGAAGGTCTTGCCGGAGCCGGTGACGCCGAGCAGCACCTGGTCGCGCTCGCCGCCCTCGATGCCGGCCACCAGCTCGCGGATCGCGGTCGGCTGGTCGCCGGCGGGCTCGTAGGGGGACACGACCTTGAGCTGCCGGGTCTTCGGCTTGGCGGCCTGCCGCTTGGGCAGGAAGATGTCGGTGTCGAGGCTGGCCGGCCGCGGAGGGCGCCCACCCTTGGGCGCGGGCTTCGGGGCGGCGGTCTTCTGCAGCGTCGTCGACATGCTTGTCAAAATGGCGATCGTGCCGGGCGACAGCAAGGAGATTCGCCCCCGCCCGGCCCGGAACCTGGCCGCGATCCCGGCGCTGTCGGTCGAACGGCCGTGGTGCCGCAACCGGGTGGTTCGGATGGACGTGCGGGACAAGGTGCTGGAGATCCACCACCGGCTTTGCCGGGCCTATGGCTGCCCGATCGGCTACTTCCACGCCCTCGACCCGCTGAGCGAGCTGGTCAGCTCGCTGCTGTCGCACCGCACCCGCAACGCCGACAGCGGCGCCGCCTTCAAGAGGCTGCGGGCCCGGTTCCCGGACTGGGCCGAGGTGGTGGCGGCGCCGGTGGCCGACGTCGAGGCGGCGATCGTGCGCTGCACCTGGCCGGAACAGAAGGCGCCGCGGATCCAGTCGATCCTGCGCGCGATCGAGGCGGAGCGCGGCACCCTGTCGCTCGACTTTCTGGCCGACATGACGGTGGAGGAGGCGCGTGCCTGGCTGGAACGGCTGCCGGGGATCGGGCCGAAGACCAGCGCCGCGGTGCTCAGCTTCAGCACCCTGCGCCGGCCGGCGCTGCCGGTGGACAGCCATCACCACCGGGTGGCGATCCGCACCGGGCTGATCCCGGCGACGCTGGCAGTCGGCCCGTCGCACCGGGTGCTGGCGGCGCAGCTGCCGGCGGACTGGGACGCGCAGCAGCTCTACGACAACCACGAGGTGCTGATGCTGCACGGCCAGCGCTGCTGCTTCTTCCGCGGACCCGCCTGCGGCCGCTGCGTGCTGCTCGACCTGTGCCCCGACGGACAGGAACGGCATGGCGCGGTGACATCACCCCGGGACCAGGTTTCCGCGGCTTGACGAGGTTCGGGATGCGGGACGCTACCCGTCGCCGTCGGTCGAGCCTTGCCGGTCCAGCAGTTGGTCGAGCATCTGCCCGGTCCGGTTGAGGAAGTTGCGCGTGACCTGGTAGTGCTCGGTGTCGCGGTAGGCGACCGGGCTGGGCGCGCCGTCTGCCATCAGCAAGATGGCGGCGTGCGGGTAGGCCATCAGGATCGGCGAGTGCGTGGCGATCACGAACTGGGCGCTGTCCTGCATCAGCTGGAGCAGCCGGGACAGGAACGAGAGCTGCCTGATCGGCGACAGCGCCGCCTCCGGCTCGTCGAGCAGGAACAGCCCGGCGCCGCGCAGCCGGTTCATGAACAGGGCGAAGAACGACTCGCCGTGCGACTGCTCGTGCAGCGGCCGGCCGGCGAAGCCGTCGATGATCCTGGGGCCGGCGCCGGGCTCGCGGTCGAGCGCCTCGATCCCGGTCGTCACGTTGAAGAAGCGTTCCGCGCGCAGGAAGAAGCTGTCGCGGACCCGGCGCGGGCTGCGGCTCAGCCGCAGGAAGCCGGCCAGCGGCGCGAGCGAGCTTCGGGTCGAGAAGTGGAAGTTGCGGCTGCCGCCTTCGGCGTTCAGGCCGCACCCGACCGTGATCGCTTCCAGCAGCGTCGACTTGCCGGCGCCGTTCTCGCCGACCAGGAAGGTGACCGGCTACTCGAACTCGATCGCGTCGAGGTCGCGTATCGCCGGGATGGTGAACGGGTGGTCGGCGAACGACGGCACCCGGTCGCGCAGCAGGGTCGCGCGCAGCAGGAAGTTCCGTGCGTCCCCATCCTGCACCAGGCGATCCGTCGTCAGGCGCTCCTGCCGGAGGGATCGCGGACCAGGGCGCTCATCTCCGGCACCCGGCTGCCGGCCCAGGTCAGCCGCCACAGGCCGCCCTGCCGCAGGTTCTGCACCAGGCTTGGCCGGAACGCGACCAGGCAGACGCCGCCCGGGTGGCGCACCGAGGGGTAGATCAGGCCGTTGCTGCCGAGCCCCTGCAGGCGGCGCGCCAGCACCTGGCCGGCCGGATAGGCGGTGGCGGTGTCGTCGCCCAGCACCCCGCCGGGCTTCCGGTCAGCCTCGCCGGCGCGGCGCAGGTCGTGGAACGGGCCGATGAAGTCGGCGATCAGCTCGGCGTAGTCGACATGGGTGTCGTAGCGCCCGATCGCGTCGAGCTCCCGGGTCAGGTGGTAGGCGACCTCGCCGAGCGAGGTCGGCGTGTCCCAGCCGCAGTACCAGGCACCGCGGTGCCCGTCGTTGAAGCGGTTGCCGCCGGGCCTGACATGGGTGAAGGCGGCGTTGACGAAGCTGTCGTTCGGCCGCCCGAACACCAGCTCGCGCGGATCGAGGCCCGGCAGGCCGCTGCCGGAGGCCTGGATCCGGCCGTTGGTCACCCCTTCCAGCGCGGCCAGGTCGTCCAGCGCCTCCGGGGTCGCCGCCAGCGGCGCCAGCACCGGCGGCTTCAGGCGGCCGCTCGGGATCAGCCGGACGGTGTCGCGCTGCACGATGTCGGAAACCGGCGGCGTCGGCTCGTCGCGCAGCTCCGGCCCGGCCTCCGGCTCGAGCATGTCCATCGCCTAGAGACCGCCGCGCAGCGCGTCGACGTGGTTGCGTATCTCCAGCAGGCCGGGAATGCCGCGCTCGACCGCCACCACCAGCGGCGAGCGGCCGCCGAACAAAGCGCCGCGGTTCGGCAGGCGGATCCAGTCGTCGGCCAGCGGCTCGGAGAACAGCAGGCGCAGGCCCTTGAAGATGCCGATCATCACGCTGATCCGGGTCAGCATGTCCTGCGACAGCCGCAGCGTCCGGTCGGCGCGTCCCTGCTTCTTCAGCCGGAACCAGGAGCGTTCCGACATGTCGCCCAGCAGCAGGCAGGTTTCCTCCGTGGTCAGCCGCCACAGCTCGGCGAGCCGGATCATGCCCTCGACCGCGGACGGCGTCAGGTGCTGGCGCGTGGCCGCGTCAGACAGGTTGAGGCTGGTGGCCGGGATGGGGATCACCGTCGGCCGGTTGTCCTGGATCACGTGCATGGTGCCTCCTGGCATTCAATATGCTGCCAAATGTCAGGTAAATCAACCCCCGTCGCAAAACCGGGTCGCGGCGTCAGCTTGACTGTCCCAACCGCGTTGCGCACATGCGCTGCATGCCAGAGCCCGTCCCCGTCCCCGATCCGTTCGTCGTCCCGGCAGAAGCGAGTGCCGCGGCGGCCATCGCCGCGATCGGCGAGGAGCTGGCGGTGTTCGACGACTGGATGGAGCGCTACCAGTACATCATCGAGCTGGGCCGGGCCCTGCCGCCGTTCCCGGCGCGCTGGGCGGACGACGGCCACCGGGTGCCGGGATGCCAGAGCCAGGTGTGGATGGAGTCCGCGGTGTCGGACGACCGGGTCCGGTTCGCCGGCGCGTCCGACGCCGCGATTGTGTCCGGCCTGGTGGCGCTGCTGCTCCGTGTCTATTCGGGACGGCCTGCCGCGGAGATCCTGGCGACCGACCCGGTGTTCCTGCGGGACCTGGGGCTGCTGGAAGCGCTGTCCGCCAACCGCGGCAACGGCATCGCGTCGATGGTCAAGGCGGTGCAGCGGGCGGCGCTGGCCGTGGCCGTCACCGCGGGCTGAGCGGGAGGCGGTGGCAGGGATGCCGCCCGCCGCCCGTGCCGCCCGTCCGCTGCCTCGACGACCGCCGCTTGACCGCACCCGCTGAACCCCGCCCGGTTTCCGGCATCGGACCGGCAATGCCGGGCTTGCGCAGCCTCCGATCGCTGCCTGCCCTGGTCGGGCTGCTGCTGGTCGCGATCTACCTGTCGAGCTACCTTTCGAACCCTGGCCGCCCCGGCGGTCGGGCGCGCGCGCCGCTCGGCTGGTGGCGCTGGTGGGACCAGTCGCAATACCTGTTGTCGGCACGATCGCTCGCGCAGGGCGACCTCGCGCCGGGGCATCACTGGTATCCGCTCGGCTATGCGCTGCTCGGCGCGCCGTTCACGCTCCTGTCCGACCTGCACCCGTTCCTGCTGCCCGACCTCGGCTGCCTGCTGCTGAGCTATGCGGCGTTCCTCGTGTTCGCCCGCTGCGTCGGGCTGTCGGCCGGCTGGGCGGCGCCCTCGTTCCTGCTGGCGACCTGCGGCAGCGAGCCGCTCCGCGCCGTGTGGGCGGAGCCCTGGAACACCAGCCTGTCCAGCGCCCTGATCTGGTGGCTGCTGGCGCTGACGGCGTTGCAGGCGACCGCGCCGGAGGCCGCCGGCCACGTCCGGCGCCGTCGCTTCCTCGTCCTGGGCGCCATCGCCGCCTTCATCCCGTTCGTCCGCCCGAGCGACGGCCTTCTGGTCGCGATCTGGGCCGCGGGCGCCGCGGGCCTGGCGCTGCGGGACGGCGCGCTCGGGCTGCGCGACGTGGCGGCGCTGATCGTCGGCGCGGCTGCGTTGTCGGTGCCAGAGGCGGCCCTCTGGCTCGGCATACACGGCGCGCATGAAAGCCGGTACATGATCAACTCCCGGACGCTGGGCTTCGCCTTCGACAGCGCCGGCTGGAAGACCTACCTGCTGCTCTCGACGCCGCGCCCGTGGTTCCCGTCCGGGGCCGGGATCGTGCAGCGGCTGCCCTGGGTGCTGCCGGGGCTGGGCGGGATCCTGGCGCTTCCCTTCATCGCCCGCGGCCGGTCGCGCGGGCTGCTCGCGCTGATGGCGATCATGGTCGTCGCCGATTGCCTGCTGTTCTTCTGCTATGTCGACCTGATCCCTCCCGGGCTGTGGCGCTACAACAACATCCACTACTTCAAGTGGATGCTGCCCGGGCTGGTGCTGCTCGGCCTGCTGCTGCTGCGCGCGCTGGCGTTCGGGCCACGCCGCCCGGCGCTGGCCGCAACGATTGCGGTGCTGCTCCTGGCGGATCTCCGGCTACAGCCACGTCCGGCGGGGGCGGGACCGGCCTGGATGATCCAGATCCCCGGGCCGGTGCCGAACTTCAAGGAGGTGTATTTCGGCGCCGTCACCCTGCGCGACGCGCGCGGCCCGATGCTAACGATCCGCGACTTCCGGGCGCTTCCGGACGAGACCGGCCTGCGGCTGGTCGCACTGCGCCGGCCGTTCGTCGGCAGCGTGGTCATCGGCGGCCTGGCGCACTGGCCGGGCGGTCCGATCGGTCCCGCCGCCAGCCGGTGGGGGCGCGGCGTCTCGCCGGGCCTGCCCTGCTGGCTGCGGCCCTGCCCGCGCTTTCCGTAGCGGAGGCGAGTGCCGCCGCTACAGGATGAAGCGGGACAGGTCGCCCTTCTGCGCCAGCGGGGCGACGCGCTCCCGCACCGCGCCGGCGTCCAGGCGCACGCTGTCGCCGGGACGGTCGGAGGCGGTGAAGGAGATGTCCTCCAGCAGCCGCTCCAGCACCGTCGCCAGGCGGCGGGCGCCGATGTTCTCCACCCGGTCGTTGATGTCGGCGGCCAGGTCGGCCAGCGCGTCGATGGCGTCGTCGGAGAACTCCAGCACCACCTTCTCGGTGCCCATCAGCGCGCTGTACTGCTTGAGCAGGGAGTGTTCCGGCTCGACCAGGATGCGCCGGAGGTCGTCGCGGCTCAGCGGCGCCAGCTCGACGCGGATCGGCAGCCGTCCCTGCAGCTCCGGCAGCAGGTCGGACGGCTTGGCCAGGTGGAACGCGCCGGACGCGATGAACAGCATGTAGTCGGTCTTCACCGGGCCGTACTTGGTGGACACGGTGGTGCCCTCGATCAACGGCAGCAGGTCGCGCTGCACGCCCTCGCGCGACACGTCGCCGCCGCGGAACCCGCCCTCGGAGGAGCGGGCGCACACCTTGTCGATCTCGTCGAGGAAGACGATGCCGTGCTCCTGGGCGTGCGCCACCGCCTCGCGCGTCAGGGCGTCGTTGTCCAGCAGCCGGTCGCTTTCCTCGCGGGTAAGCGCGATGCGCGCCGCCTCCACCGTCATGCGACGCGGCTGGCCGGTCTTGCCGAACATCCCCTTCATCATGTCGCCGAGGTTGATCACGCTGCCCTGTGGCACGCCGGGGATGTCCATCTGGCCAATCGGCGACCCGGCGGCGTCGGCCACCTGGACCTCGACCTCCTTGCCCTCCAGCTCGCCGTCGCGCAGCATGCGTCGGAACTTGGACTTGGTGTCGGCCGACGCTGTGGCGCCGACCAGGGCGTCGACCAGGCGGTCCTCCGCCGCCTTCTCGGCGCCCGCCTGCACGTCGCGCCGCTTGAGCTCGCGCAGCATGTTCAGGCTGACCTCGACTAGGTCGCGCACGATGCTGTCGACGTCGCGGCCGACATAGCCGACCTCGGTGAACTTGGTCGCTTCCACCTTGAGGAACGGCGCCTGCGCCAGCTTGGCGAGGCGCCGGGCGATCTCGGTCTTGCCACAGCCGGTCGGGCCGATCATCAGGATGTTCTTCGGCACCACCTCGTCGCGCATCCCCTCGGGAAGCTGCGCGCGGCGCCAGCGGTTGCGCAGCGCGATCGCCACCGCGCGCTTGGCGTCGCCCTGGCCGACGATGAACCGGTCGAGCTCTGACACGATCTCGCGCGGGGAATAGGTCGGCACGTCCATCAGCGTGTTTCCTGCGCGGCGGACGCGTCCAGCGTTTCCACGATCAGCGAATGGTTGGTGTAGACGCAGATGTCGGCGGCGATCCGCATCGCCCGGCGCGCGACCGCCTCGGCATCCAGCCCGTCCACGGTCAGCAGGGCACGTGCAGCGGCCAGGGCGTAGTTGCCGCCCGAGCCGATCGCGATCACCCCGTCCTCCGGCTCCAGCACGTCGCCGTTGCCGGTCAGGGTGAAGGCGCGTGTCTCGTCGGCCACCGCCATCATCGCTTCCAGCCGGCGCAGGTAGCGGTCGGTGCGCCAGTCCTTGGCGAGCTCCACGCAGGCGCGCTCGAGCTGGCTCGGATAGCGCTCCAGCTTGGCTTCCAGCCGCTCCAGCAGGGTGAAGGCGTCCGCGGTGGCGCCGGCGAAGCCGGACAGGATGCTGCCGGCAGGCCCGATGCGCCGCACCTTGCGGGCGTTGCCCTTGATCACCGTCTGGCCGAGCGTGACCTGGCCGTCGCCGGCCATCGCCACCTGGCTGCCGCGCCGGACGCACAGGATGGTGGTGCCGTGCCAGCCGACCGGGTCGTGGCCGCCGACCGGGCCGACGTTGTGTTGGATCTGCATGGTGGAGCAGATGGGGCGGCGACGCAGCGGCGCAAGCGCGGCGCGTCCGGGGAGCGTCAGGGAGGCGCCGGACCCGCCATCAGCGCCCGCACCGCGGCGACCAGCTCGCTCGGGCGGAACGGCTTGTGCAGCACCGATTCGTACGGGTCCAGCACCCTGCCCTGCAGCGAGTCAGGCCGTCCGGTGATGTAGAGGATCGGCACGGTGGGAAACAGCATGCGCGCGATCCCGGCGACCACGAAGCCGTTGCGCCGCGTGCCCAGGTCGAGGTCGGTCACGAACACCTTGGGCGGCTGGTCCTCGCGCAGCACCGTCAGCGCTTCCTCCTCGACCGCCGCGCCGACCGCATCCAGGCCGGCCTCGCGCAGGGCGTCGACCAGGATCTCGCGTACCAGGGGGTCGTCGTCGAGCACCAGCAGGTCACACACCGTCGAGCCTCCGCGGAGCGGCAGACATCATGAAGCCGGGGCAACCGCCTGCGGTTGCATTCTGGGCGGATACTACTTGCAATTGCATTATAAAGTCGAAATTATGAACCGGGCTGCGGCGGTTGTCACACAAAGGCGTTGCGTCTCCCACCTTGAGCGGACTACGCCGAAGCAGCCTTCTGCCGTGACTGCGCCGGTTCTGCAAGTGCACTGCAGCAATTCCTGGAGAAGATCGTGATCGTCCAAGCCGGTGAAGAAATCGTCGTCCACCAGAACCACGGCACGTCGGACTATCTCCTGGTCACCTTCTGCGAGCTGCACAACGAGCACCTCGCGCACACCCACTATTTCCTCAAGCCGATCGTCGAGGAAGCGAACATCTCCTGCATCGGCGTGATGAACACGCTCAAGGGGTTCTACTTGTCGCCGGAGATGGACGAGGTGTTCCGGCTGGTCGAGCGCGAGCGGCGCGGCCGCAAGGTCGTGGTGTTCGGCCAGTCGATGGGCGCGTATGCCGCGATCAAGCATTCGCGGGCGCTGAAGGCGGACTACGTGCTGGCATGCTCGCCGTTCTTCTCCATGGACCCGGACGAGCTGGAGTTCCCGAGCGACCGCCACCGCAAGATCCTGCAGCACTCGATGGCGCACCACACCGTGGTCGACCGGCCGCAGTTCAAGGGCATGGGCATCACCGCCGCCGACACCCATGGGCGGGTGGTGGTGTTCTACGATCCGTCCGAGTTCGTCGACGTCTACGACGCGGACCTGCTGCGCAAGCACCTGCCGGATGCGGAGTTCGTTACTGTCCCGCACGCCAACCATGCCGTGTACAACTCGTCCTGGCGCGCGTCGATGTTCTCCGACCTGGTGCGCGCGGTGCGGTCCGACGACCGGCAGGCGGTGGTGCGGGAGATGAACCGGATCCGCCGCGGCAACGCGCAGTTCATGGTCCGGTCGCTGCGCAAGGCGTCGCAGCGCAAGCCGCTGCTCTGCCTCAAGGCGCTGCAGTCGCGCCGGATCACCGAGCATCCCGACTACCGGACCGTGCTGAACGACCCCTTCAACATGCTCCTGGTCTACACCCTGTTCGCCAGGGGCGACCGCGCCGCGGCGACGACCCACTTCGCCCTGGTGGCCAAGGAGGTGATGAACCTGCGTGCCCCGCCGGTGGATGTCGGCGACGGTCCGCTGCTCGACACCGTGCTGGGCCAGAAGCGCTGCCTGCTGATGTCAGCCCATGGCACCTTCCTGGGCTACGAGATGGCCGGCCGCTCGATCCGGCTGGAGCCGCAGGTGTTCGGCCGCAGCGACCTGTTCCCGGTGTTCGCCCGCTGGTCGGACGGCCAGTCGAGCTTCTACATCCTGTCCGGCGACAACGAGATCCCGATCGCGCTCAACACCGGCGACGCCGCCTCCAACGACGTCGTCGCGGTGGCGGCGCCGGTGCTGGCCGAGGACGGCGGGAACTGCATCGTCATTCGCAACGGCGACGGCTACCTGGGCGCGCGCAACAACGGCCGGCTGCACACGTCGCCGGTGATCGGCGAGCAGGAGCGCTTCGTTCCGGTGCCGATGCCGGAGCAGTCCAGCGCGCTGAAGGCGGGATCGCTGAACTGGTTCGACCAGGTGATGCTGACCCAGCCGCCGCCGGCGCCGCTGATCGAGAACGACATGTCGGCCGCCCGGCAGCGCCGCGCGCCGCGCTGGCGGCGGCTGTTCGCCAGGGCCTGATCCGGCGGTCTCAGGCGGCGTCGCCCACCGGCGTCGCCGGCAGGCAGAGCTGGAAGCTGGTGCCGGCCCCCGGCGCGGTGCGGACGCGCATCG
>CAXUEL010000032.1:0-23935 GCA_964249915.1 uncultured Acetobacteraceae bacterium
GTCCGGGCGCAGCCCTGCCGGCGCGCAAGGTGCCCGTGGTGGCGCCGCGCAAGGTCGGCGACCGACGCATGACCGGCCGCGTCGACGTGCAGGCCGCGATCGAGGGTGACGACGACAAGACCCGGTCGCTCGCCTCGGTGCGCCGCCAGCGCGACCGCGAGCGCCGCCAGGCCGAGCTGGAGCGGCTGCGTTCCGACCAGGTCCGCGTGGTGCGCGACGTGGTGCTGCCAGAGACCATCAGCGTGGCCGAGCTCGCCAACCGCATGGCGACGCGTGCCGGCGACGTGATCAAGTCGCTGATGAAGATGGGGGTGATGGCCAACGTCACCCAGATCCTCGACGCCGACACCGCCGAGCTGGTGATCCAGGAGTTCGGCCACCGCGTGCGCCGCGTGTCGGAATCCGATGTCGAGATCGGCATCGAGGGCGAGGTCGACGAGGACCTCGACCTGCTGCCGCGTGCGCCGGTGGTCACGATCATGGGCCATGTCGACCACGGCAAGACCTCCCTGCTCGACGCCATGCGCCATGCCGACGTGGCCGGCGGCGAGGCGGGCGGCATTACCCAGCATATCGGCGCCTACCAGGTCGAGACCGCGGCCGGCGCGCACATCACCTTCATCGACACGCCGGGCCACGAGGCGTTCACCGCCATGCGCTCGCGCGGCGCCTCGGTGACCGACGTGGTGATCCTGGTGGTGGCGGCGGACGACGGCGTGATGCCGCAGACGATCGAGGCGATCCGCCACGCCAAGGCGGCGGACGCCCCGATCATCGTCGCCATCAACAAGTGCGACAAGCCGGGCGCCAACCCGAACCGGGTGCGACAGGAGCTGCTGCAGCACGACATCGTGGTGGAGGAGCTGGGCGGCGACACCCAGGACGTGGAGGTGTCGGCCACCAAGCGCACCGGGCTGGACAAGCTCGAGGAGGCGATCATGCTGCAGGCCGAGATCCTCGACCTGCGCGCCAACCCGGAGCGTGCCGCAGAGGGCAGCGTGATCGAGAGCCGCCTCGACCGCGGCCGCGGTCCGGTCGCCACCGTGCTGGTGCAGAAGGGCACGCTGAACCAGGGCGACATCATCGTCGCCGGCTCCGAATGGGGCCGGGTGCGAGCGATGCTGGACGACAAGAACCGGCCGATCAAGGAGGCCGGGCCGTCTTCGCCGGTTGAGGTGCTGGGGCTGTCCTCGGTGCCGGGCGCCGGCGAGCCGTTTGTGGTGGTGGAGAACGAGAACCGGGCGCGCGAGATCTCCGAGTTCCGCCAGCGCAAGGTCCGGGAGAAGCAGGCCGCCGGCATCACCGCGGCCCGTGGCACGCTCGACCAGATGCTGGCCCGGATCCAGGCGGGCGCGCAGAAGGAGGTCGCGGTCGTCATCAAGGCCGACGTGCAGGGCTCGGCCGAGGCGATCTCCGCCACCGTGCTCAAGCTGGAGCACGAGGAGGTCAAGGTCCGCGTGCTGATCGCAGGCGTCGGCCAGATCACGGAGAGCGACATCCAGCTCGCCCGCGCGTCAGACGCGATCATCGTCGCCTTCAATGTTCGCGCCACCAGCCAGGCGCGCGAGCTAGCGACCCGCGACGGGGTCGACATCCGCTATTACTCGATCATCTACCAGGTGTCGGACGACATCGAGCAGCTCGTGCGCGGCAAGATCGCGCCGAAGCACAGGGAAAAGTTCCTGGGCTACGCCGAGATCCGCAAGGTGTTCAACATTACCAAGACCGGCATGGTCGCGGGCTGCTACATCACCGAGGGCGTGGTCAAGCGCGGCTGCGGCGTGCGGCTGCTGCGCGACAACGTGGTGGCGCACCAGGGCGAGCTCAGCCAGCTCAAGCGCTTCAAGGACGACGTCCGCGAGGTGGCACGCGGCTACGAGTGCGGCCTGAGCTTCGCCGGCTACAACGACCTCAAGGAGGGCGACGTGGTCGAGTGCTACGAGATGGAGCTGGTGCCGGCGTGAGCGGCAAGCCGCGCAGCACCGTCGAGACGAAGGGACCGGCAGGGCAACCTGCCGGTCCTTCTCGTTCGAGGAAGAAGCACGCGGGGCCGGCCGGCCCGTCGCAGCGCCAGCTGCGCGTCGCCGAGGAGGTCCGGCACGTGCTGGCCGACCTGTTCACCCGGGTCGAGTTCCGCGACCCGGAGCTGGCCGGCGTCCACGTCACCGTCACCGAGGTGCGGATCAGCCCGGACCTGAAGCACGCCACCGCCTTCGTCGCCCGGCTCGGCCGCAGCGACATCGACGAGAAGCTGCCGGCGCTGCGACGTGCGGCCCCGTTCCTGCGCAGCGAGCTGAGCCGCGCGGTGCGCCTGCGCGGCGTGCCGGAGATCCACTTCCAGCCCGACACCGCACTCGACTACGCGATGGAGATCGACGCGCTGCTGCGCCGTCCGGAGGTCGCCAAGGACCTGGGCTGACCGGGTGCTGCTGACCTGTCGGGCCGGAACTTCCACCGGTGCTGCGCCGCTGTGGCGTGGTGGACATGCATGTCGAGAACCGGTCCGACGCTGCCACCGAGCCGCGGGCGGGCTGGCGTCCGGCCCTGGCGTCGCGCGGCAACGGGCGGGCGCACCGGCTGTTCCATCCGCTGTGCGGCGCCACGCCGGACACCCTGGTCCGCCTGCTGCTGAAGGGTGGCGTGCAGCCGGGACGCCTGCACGTGGCGGCGACGGCGCTGGCGATGACGGCGCTGCGCCTCCCCTTCACCCTGGGCGAGGCGGCGGTGGTCGAGCTGCTTCGGCTGCATCGCGGGGGGGGGCCGGCGCCCGTGTTCGTGGTCGGGCACTGGCGCAGCGGCACCACGCACCTCGCCAACCTGCTGAGCCGCTCCGCCTCGTTCGGCATCCTGTCGCCGATGTCGGTCGGGCTGCCGGCGGAGGCGCTGGGGCTGGCGCGGCTGGCACGGCCGTTCGTGGAGCAGTTCTTCCCGCGCAACCGGCTGATCGACGCCATGCCGCTGCGGCCCGACCTGCCGCAGGAGGACGAGCTGGCGATGGCCAACCTGTCCACCCTGTCCTGCAACCACGGCCTGTACTTCCCGGACCGGCTGCAGGCGGAGTTCGATCGCGGCGTGTTCCTCGACGGGGTGGGTGCTGCCGAGCTGCATCGCTGGCGCGGCCGGCTCGCCCGCTACGTCGCCAAGATGACCTGGGCCGCCGGCGGCCGGCCGCTGCTGATACGCAACCCCGCCAACAGCGCCCGCATCCCGCTGCTCCGGGCGATCTGGCCAGACGCCCGCTTCGTCCACATCCATCGCGATCCGGCCGACGTCTGCGCCTCGGCCGTGCGCATGTTCGCGACCCTGATCCGCGAGCTGTCGCTGGGGCCGGTGGCGGACGCGGAGGCGCAGGCGGCGGCGCTGGTGCGGGCGGTGTATCCGCGGCTGATGATGGCGCTGCGACGCGACAGCGCGGTCCTGCCTCCGGACCGGTTCGTCGAGGTCCGCTACGAGGCGCTGCGGCGACAACCGTTGCAGGAGATCGGCCGCGTCCACGACGCGCTCGGCCTGGAGCTGTCCGCCTCGTCCCGGCGCGCCATGGCGGCGCGCGGGGGGGCGGCGCGGCGGCCCGGCCCGCCCCGCGCCGGGCCCGGCGCGCCGGTGCTGGACTGGCTCCGGCACCATCCGGAGGTGTTCCGCACCTGGGACTATCGCCTGCCGGATCCGCCCGGCTTGCAACCTGCAGGCGAGTTGCCATGATGCCGGGATGACGCAGCCGACGACGCAGCCCGCCCCGCGACGGCCGACGGACCGCGTCTGAGTCGGGCCGTGACCCGAGCCCGCCGTCGGGAGCTGGCGGTCGTCGCGGCGATCGTGGCGTTCTTCCTGTGCTGCCACCTCCGGGTGCTGACCACCGGCTATCTCGAGCTCGACGATCTCGGCCGGGTGCAGGTCGGCTACAACCTGTGGGCCGCCGACGGGCGGCTGCTGACCGCCGGGCTGATGGCGCTGCTGTCGTTCGGCGGCCGCATGCTCGACGTCTCGCCGCTGCCGCAGCTCGGCGCGATCGCGCTGATGGGGTGCGCCGGCCTGCTGCTGTCGCGCGCCGCACCCGAGCTCGGAGTCGCGCGCGCCGCACCCGCCGCGATCCTGCTGTTCGCCACCCCGTTCTACCTGCAGAACATGACCTACGTGTTCGACTCGCTGTCGATGACGGCGGCGGTGGTGCTGGCGCTGTGGTCGGCGCTGCTGGCGGAACAGCGCGTGGCCGCGGCCGCGACGGCGCTGCTGGCGGCCCTGCTGTTCTACCAGCCGGCGGTGGACGTGTTCCTGTGCTTCGCCGCCGCCGAGGTGCTGGTCCGGCTGGCGCGGCGCGATCCCGCCACAGGGCGTGTCGCCGGCCGCGCCGTCCTGGCGGTGCTGGCGGCATCCGCGCTCGATGCCGGCCTGGTCGCGCTGCTCCGCGTCGCCGGGCTGGTGGTGATGCCGAGCTACCAGGCGCAGCACGCCGTGCTGATGCGGCCGGACGAGCTGTTGCGGCTGCTGCCGCGCAACACGCGCGACCTGCTGGCGCTGGCGCTGCGGATGGCGCCGCCCGACAGCCCGTTCGGGCTGCTCGCCGTCCTGGTGCTCGCCGGCTTCCCCCTGCTGGTGCTCGGCCGGACCACGGTCCGGGTCTGGCCGCTGGTCCTGCTCCCGGCCGCGGTGCTGCTGGCCGGTTTCGCCGGGCCGATGCTGCTGCTGCGCGACCCGGTGGTGCAGCCGCGCGTGCTGGTCGGCATCGGCGCCATGCTGTCGGCTTCGGTCTGGGGGGCGATGCGGCTGCTGCCCGGCCGCAACGGACGGTTGGCGGCGGCGGCGGCGGTGCTGCTGGCGGCCTGCTTCGCCCGCGACGCCTTCGCCTATGGCGCCCTGCTTCGCGACCTCGACCGCTACGAGGCGACCGTGCTGCCGCCGGTGGCGGACGCGGTGAACGACGAGCACGCGCGCACCGGCCTGGGCGCGCTGCAGATGCTGGGGGCGATGCCTTATCCCCCGGTGCTGCGCCACGGGCTCGCCCGCGCGCCCGCCCTGGTGCCGCTGTTCGACAACCCGCTGGACGGGATCTCCTGGTTCGGGCTGGCGCTGCTGGCGCAGTACGGCCTGGAGGACGGGATCTGGTTCCGCAACGCCGACCCCGCGTCGGTGCTGTGCCGGTCCTACCGCGCACCCGGGCGCGGCTACTCGGTCGGCAACGACGGGCGGTCGCTGGTGCTGATCTTCCGCGGCGGCTGTCCCCTCAGCCGGTGACGGCGGCGCGGTGCGCGCGGTCGAGGCGACGGAGCACGGGCAGCATGGCGCCGCACAGCGCCGTCACCACGAGGCCCAGCTCGAACAGGTTCAGGAACAGCCGGTGGTAGACCGGCAGGCTCTGCTCGGCGCCGGCGGTGGCGAGGCCGGGCGGCAGCGAGGCGAGGTTGGCGACCGCGCTGCCGAGGTAGAGCGCCACGCCGATGCCGACATAGAACGCGCCCATCATGAAGGCGCTCAGCCGTACCGGGGTGTAGCGGGCGATCATGGCCAGGCCCAGGGCGCTGACCAGCAGCTCGCCCAGCGACACCAGCCCGTAGCCCGCGACCATGACCCAGGGCGAAATTCGGGCCGGCGCGCCGCGCCCGGTGGCCAGGAACCAGACCAGGAAGCCGCCCGTCACCAGGACGAAGCCGAGCAGGAACTTGGCGGCGATCGGCAGGTCTCGGCCCTGCCGGCCGAGGGTCGAGTAGATCCAGGCCAGCGCCGGGCTCAGGAGCATGATCCAGATCGGGTTCAGCGCCTGGAACTGGCTGGCGGAGAACGAGAACAGCGTGGTTCCGCCGAGGCGGAACTCGGGATCGACGTTGCGCAGCGCGAACAGGGTCAGCGAGGTGGATTGCTGCTGGTAGAACACGAAGTACAGCATGACCTCGACGATCAGCAGGTAGGCGGTCAGCAGCCCGGGACGCTCGGCCGGCTGCGCGCGCCGGTAGATGCGCGCCCACACCGCGAGGGTGGCCAGCCCGGCGAACCAGACGCAGGCGCGGGCAACCAGGGCGTGCTGCAGCACCAGGGTGACGACGAGGATCGTGGCGACCGTGCCGACCAGGATGATCGAGCCGGTGCGCGGGGACAGCGGGCGGCCATCCGGCACCGAGCCGGTCCGTGCCAGGCGGCGGCCCAGCACCGCATAGGCGGCGAGGCCGACGGCGAGGCCGGCGGCGCTCATGCCGAAGCCGGCGTGCCAGCCCAGCCGGTCCTTGAGCCAGGGCGACAGCAGGATCGACACGGTCGAGCCGACGTTGACCGCCATGTAGTACAGGGTGAAGGCGGCATCGAGCCGGCTGTCGTCGCCCTCGTAGATCCGCCTGACCAGGTTGGACGCGTTGGGCTTGAACAAGCCGTTGCCGACCACGATCGTGCCCATGCCGAGGCTCAGCGCCGCCCTGCCGTTCAACGGCAGCGCCAGCAGGAGGTAGCCCACGAACAGGCAGGCGGCCCCGCAGAGCATCGACCGGCGCGAGCCCAGCACCTGGTCGCCGAGCCAGCCGCCGATCGCGGGCGCTGCGTACACCAGGGCCCCGAACGCGCCCCAGAGCAGGTTGGCGTCGCGGTCGAGGAAGCGGAGCCGCTCGATCAGGAACAGCAGCAGCAGCGCCTGCATGCCGTAGTACCCGAACCGCTCCCACAGCTCGATGAGCAGGACCACGGTGAAGCGCTGGGTGCGGGTCGGGCTCGGCGCGGTGATCGACATGGGGGTCGGGTCTAGCCGGCGGCGACGGTCCCGTCGATGGTGGGACCGGAGGATCGATGACCGACACCGAGCTGGACGAGCTGCTGCGCGACTGCCCGACGCTCTACCACATGGCGGAAGCCGGCACCTGGCCGTCGATCCGGCGCCACGGCCTGCTGAGCACCTCGGCGCTGCTCGACCTGTACGGCGTGGATGGCGAACGGCGGCACGCGCTGGAAGCGCAGCGGCGCCCGGACGGGGTGGCGCTGCGCCGGGACGGGCTGGAGGGCGCCGTGATCCGCGACCAGAAGCCGATGGACGATGCCGGGCTGGCGCGCTGCCTCGTGGGCGGCCTCCAGCCGGAGGACTGGTACCGTCTCCTGAACGGCAAGGTGTTCTTCTGGCTGACGCCCGCGCGGCTGATGCGCCTGATGGAGGCGGCGCCCTATCGCGGCCTGAGCCACGACGTGCTGGAGCTCGACGCGGCGGCGCTGGTGTCGGCCTGCCGGGACGCCATCACCCTGTCGCCGATCAACAGCGGCGCCACCCGGCCGTTCCCGGCGCCGCGCGGGCCGGACACGTTCCTGCCGATCGCCCTGTATCCCTATGCCCACTGGCGCGGCCGACGGCCACGCGGCGAAAGGGTGGTCGAACTGGTCGTCGAGCACGGCGTGCCGGATGTGGCACGCTTCGTCCGGCGGGTGACGCGCAGGAGTGGCCGGGATCCGGGATCGGTGCTGTTCGAGGCGTGATCGTTCCGGCCCGACCGCGTCAGGACGAGCGGGCCGCCTCGGTCATGAGCTGCCGGTCCAGGGTGACCAGCTCCGCGCCGAGGTGGCGCGACAGCCAAAGGTAGCTGGCGTCGTAGGCGGTCGGGCCGGTCGCAAGCGCCAGGGCGAGCACAGCGTCGTGGTCCGTGGCGACGGCCTCCACCTCGAAGTTCCTGAGCAACCTGAAGCCTTGCACGAGTGCCTCCTTCTGGTCCGGATGGCGCTTGCACTTCATCAGGCACACGTTCGCCAACTCGTGGCCGAGCAGGAACGGGGCTTTCAGCCGAACGCCATCCAGACGTTCCGCGACGCTGGCCGATTGGGACTCACGGAACAGGATCGCGGCGAGGGCCGAGGCGTCGACGACCTTGGTGTCGGTCACGATCAGCCGTTTCTGTCACGATCGGCCCGGATGATGGACGTCGACTCGTCCGACGTCTTGATCCCGAGCCGGCGGACCTCCTCCAGAAGCTGAAGCGGGGACGGTTTGGGCTCGTCCACCGCCGCCTCGATGATCGCCATCAGCTCGCCCTGCAGGGAGCGGTGGTTGCGCGCGGCACGCAGCCGCAGCCGCCGCACCACGTCGTCGGGTGCGTTCTTGATCGACAGGTTGACGGGCATGGCGCCAGATCTCCTCCATTTCGGATCGAGGTTCTGGCGCAGGCAATCAAGCGCCGGGAGCGGGTTTGCCGGCGCACGCCCCCTCGTCTAAAGCCTCGCCTCCTCCCAGCGAAGGCGACCGGATCGATGCGACGCAAGCGTGGACGCGCCCTGGACGGGTGGCTGATCGTCGACAAGCCGGCCGGCATGACCTCGACCGACGTGGTGAACCGGGTGCGGCGCGGCTTCGACGCGCAGAAGGCAGGGCACGGCGGCACGCTGGACCCGCTGGCGACCGGGCTGCTGCCGGTGGCGTTCGGGGCGGCGACCAAGACGGTGCCCTACGTCATGGACGGCACCAAGCTGTACCACTTCACGCTGCGGATCGGCGAGGCGCGCGACACCGACGACGCCGACGGCCAGGTGACCGCCACCTCCGCGGTGCGCCCCACCGACGACCAGTTCCGGAACGCGCTGGCGGCGTTCCAGGGCGAGATCATGCAGGTGCCGCCGGTGTTCTCCGCCATCAAGGTGGCCGGCGAGCGCGCCTACGACATGGCGCGCGAGGGCCGCGCCCCGGTGCTGGAGCCGCGGCCGGCCCGGGTCGACCGGTTCGCGCTGGTCGATCGTCCCGACGCCGACACCGCGGTGTTCGAGGTGCAGTCCGGCAAGGGCGTCTACATGCGCAGCCTGGCCCGCGACCTGGCGGTGGCGTGCGGCACGGTCGGGCACGTGTCGGCGCTGCGCCGGCTGCGCGTCGGGCCGTTCCGTGAACGTGATGCGATTTCCCTGGACAAATGCCTGAGCGGGGAGGACAACGCGCCCGCCTCACCGGAGCTGCTGCTGCCGGTCGCGACCGCGCTGGCCGACATCCCGGCGCTGGCCTTGACCCCGAGCGAAGCGGCAGGCCTCCAGCATGGCCAGGCGATCAGCCTGGTCGAGCTCATGGGCCGGATTCCTGAGCAGGCCGACCCCGCGGGCGGGGTGGCCCGCGCCATGGACGGGGGGCGCGTGATCGGTCTGTGCCGACTCGAGGACGGGTGGCTCAAGCCGGAACGCCTTCTGTAACCCCGTTCCGGGAGAACCATGATGTCGACCCTAGCGGAGCGCCGTACCGCGCTCATCGCCGACTACAGGACAGGCGAAACCGATACCGGATCGCCCGAGGTGCAGGTCGCTCTGCTCACCGAGCGGATCACCAGCCTGACCGAGCACCTCAAGATCCACGCCAAGGACTTCCATTCGCGACGCGGCCTGCTGATGCTGGTCGGCCGGCGCCGCCGCCTGCTGGACTACCTGAAGCGCAAGCAGCAGGGGCGCTACGAGACGCTGATCGGACGCCTCGGCCTGCGTCGCTAGGACCAACCCCGGGGCTTTGCCCCCCGGACCCCACGGAAGGGCGGTCGCCCTTCCGAAACCCGATTGTTGGGTGCCCAGAGGGATTGGGCTGCGAAGCAGATCAATCCCTCTGGCGGGTCCAGGGCGGAGCCCTGGCCTTGAACTGAACCACACGAGGCGCCGGGCCATCCCGACGTTTCAGGCCACATGGGGGCCTTCCTCCATGCCGTCCGAAACGTCGCCGCCCGTGTCTCCCAACGGAGAACGCACGATGTTCGATTTCTACCGCAAGGAACTGGAGTGGGGCGGCCGCACGCTCGTGCTCGAGACGGGCAAGATCGCCCGCCAGGCCGACGGCGCCGTCATGGTGCACTACGGCGATACCATCGTGCTGTGCACGGCGGTCGGCGCCAAGACCGTGAAGCCGGGGCAGGACTTCTTCCCGCTCACCGTCAACTACCAGGAAAAGGCGTTCGCCGCCGGCAAGATCCCGGGCGGGTTCTTCAAGCGCGAGGGCCGTCCGTCCGAGGCCGAGGTGCTGAACTCGCGCTTGATCGACCGGCCGCTGCGTCCGCTGTTCCCCGACAACTTCCGCAACGAGGTCCAGGTGGTGGCGACCGTGCTCAGCCACGACCTGGAGAACGACCCGGCGATCGTCGCCATGATCGGCTGCTCGGCGGCGCTGACCCTGTCCGGCATCCCGTTCTTCGGCCCGATCGCCGGCTGCCGGGTCGGCTATGCCGGCGGCGAGTACGTGCTGAACCCGACCCTGGCCGAGACCAAGGAAGGCCAGCTCGACCTGGTGATCGCCGGCACCGCCGAGGGCGTGCTGATGGTGGAAAGCGAGGCGGCCGAGCTGTCCGAGGAGGTCATGCTCGGCGCGGTCGAGTTCGGCCACACCGCGTTCCAGCCGGTGGTCGAGGCGATCATCGCGCTCGCCGAGCATGCCGCGAAGCAGCCCTGGACGCTGGCCGAGCCGAGCGCCGACGACGTCGCGCTCAAGGCGCGGGTCGACGCGC
The DNA here is from genome assembly GCA_964249915.1 of uncultured Acetobacteraceae bacterium. Classification (GTDB taxonomy): domain Bacteria; phylum Pseudomonadota; class Alphaproteobacteria; order Acetobacterales; family Acetobacteraceae; genus Lichenicola. The sequence continues at coordinate 10,413 of CAXUEL010000032.1, forward strand.
TGGGCCGCGCTAGCATCGCCGAGGCCTATGGCGAGCGGGTCAAGCAGGCCCGCTACGAGAAGGTGGGCGCGGCCAAGAAGGTCGTGACCGAGGCGCTCAAGGCCGAGGGGCTTGATGCCGACAAGGCCAAGCCGCTGCTCAAGGAGCTGGAAGCCGACGTGGTGCGCAGCGCCATCCTGGAAACCGGGATGCGGATCGACGGGCGCGACACCAAGACCGTCCGGCCGATCGTGAGCGAGGTCGGCATCCTGCCGCGCGCGCACGGCTCGGCGCTGTTCACCCGTGGCGAGACCCAGGCGCTGGTGGTCACCACGCTCGGCACCGGCCAGGACGAGCAGGTGATCGACGCGCTGGAGGGCGAGTACCGCTCCAACTTCATGCTGCACTACAACTTCCCGCCCTACTCGGTGGGCGAGGCCGGCCGCATGGGCTCGCCCGGCCGTCGCGAGATCGGCCACGGCAAGCTGGCCTGGCGCGCGGTGCGCCCGCTGCTGCCGTCCAAGGAGGCGTTCCCCTACACGCTCCGGGTGGTCTCGGAGATCACCGAGAGCAACGGCTCCTCCTCCATGGCCACCGTGTGCGGCACCAGCCTCGCGCTGATGGATGCCGGCGTGCCGTTGAAGCGTCCGGTGGCCGGCATCGCCATGGGCCTGATCAAGGAGGATCGCGGCTTCGCGGTGCTGTCCGACATCCTGGGCGACGAGGACCATCTCGGCGACATGGACTTCAAGGTCGCGGGCACCGAAGCCGGCATCACCGCGCTGCAGATGGACATCAAGATCACGTCCATCACCTTCGAGATCATGAAGATCGCGTTGGGGCAGGCGCATGACGGCCGCCAGCACATCCTGGGCGAGATGGCCAAGGCGCTGACCGAGAACCGGGGCGGGGTCGCGGCCAATGCGCCCAAGATCACCGTGATCACGGTGCCCAAGGAGAAGATCCGCGACGTGATCGGCACTGGCGGCAAGGTGATCCGCGAGATCGTCGAGTTCTCGGGCGCCAAGATCGACATCGGCGACGACGGCACGATCAAGATCGCGGCAACCTCCGAGGAGCAGGCCAACAAGGCGATCGGCCGCATACGCGGCATCGTCGCGGAGCCGGAGCTGAACGCGATCTACGACGGCAAGGTGGTCAAGACCGCCGATTTCGGCGCGTTCGTGAACTTCCTCGGCGCCCGCGACGGCCTGGTGCACATCTCCGAGCTGACCCAGGGCCGCGTCAACAAGACCACCGACGTGGTGAACAACGGCGACTCGGTGAAGGTGAAGGTGCTGGGCTTCGACGACCGCGGCAAGGTCAAGCTGTCGATGCGCGTGGTCGACCAGGCCACCGGCGCCGACATCAGCGAGCAGGTCGGCGCCAAGTCCGGCGGCGGTGATCGGGACGGCGGGCGGGAAGGCGGCGAGCGCCGCGACCGTGGTCCGCGTCGCGAGCGCAGCGACGCGGCGGACTGAACACGACGGCGCGGCCCGGGTTGTCGATCCGGGCCGTGCTTACAATCTGTAACCTGACAAGGCTTCATCCTGACTGGATCACGGTGGCTTGCGCGGCGCCAGCGGATCGTGCAGGGAACGCCGCCCGTGTCTTTTCGATGACGGGTCCGATGGCTGAAGGCGAAGACGTCAGGCGATGAAGACGATCAACGCGATCCGGATGGGCGGAGCCGAGCTCCTTCCGCTGGTCGAGGGTGGGAAGGGCGTTTCGGTCTCGACCGGGACCTGTTCCGGACACTGGGCCGCCGCCGGAGGGGCCGGCACCATCAGCGTCGTCAACGCGGACAGCTACGACGACGAGGGCCGGCTCATCCCGCAGGTCTACACCGGCCGCACCCGGCGCGAGCGCCACGAGGAGATGGTCGACTTCGCCATCGCCGGCGGCATCACCCAGGCCCGGGAAGCGCACGAGCTGTCCGGCGGACGGGGACGGCTGCACGCCAACATCCTGTGGGAGATGGGTGCCGCCGAGCGGGTCATCACCGGGGTGCTGGAAGGGGCCCGCGGGCTGATCCAGGGCCTGACCTGCGGCGCCGGCATGCCGTACCGCTTGTCCGACATCGCCGCCCGGTTCGGCATCCACTACTACCCGATCGTGTCCTCGGCGCGGGCCTTCAACGCCCTGTGGCGTCGCGCATATTCCAAGACCGCCGAGCTGCTGGGCGGGGTGGTGTACGAGGATCCGTGGCTGGCCGGCGGCCATAACGGGCTGTCCAACAGCGAGACGCCCGACCGCCCCGAGCCGCCGCTGCCGCGCGTGCTGGAGCTGCGCCGCCTGATGCGCACCTTCGGGCTCGGCGACACGCCCATCATCATGGCCGGCGGCGTGTGGTGGCTGGAGGACTGGGAGGACTGGATCGACAACCCCGACCTGGGCCCGGTGGCGTTCCAGTTCGGCACCCGTCCGCTGCTGACACGGGAAAGCCCGATCCCGGAAGCCTGGAAGCAGCGCCTGCTGGCGCTGCGCGAGGGCGACATCTCGCTGAACAAGTTCAGCCCGACCGGCTTCTACTCGTCCGCGGTCAGCAACGGCTTCCTGCGCGAGCTGCGGGAGCGCAGCGAGCGCCAGGTGGCGTTCAGCCCAGAGCCGGTGGGCGAGCACGTCGCCGAGTACACCATCACCGGGCGGCGGCTGGTGTACCTCACCCGTCCGGACCTCGATCGCGCCAAGGGCTGGGAGCGCGACGGCTTCACCGAGGCGCTGCGCACCCCGGACTCCACCCTGGTGTTCGAGACGCGCGCCGCGGCGGCGCAGATCAACGCCGACCAGACCGCCTGCATGGGCTGCCTGTCGGAATGCCGGTTCTCGTCGTGGAGCCAGAAGGGTCCCGCCTACAGCAACGGCCACAAGGCCGACCCGCGCTCGTTCTGCATCCAGAAGACGCTGCAGTCGATCAGCCACGCGGCCGACGACGACGTGGAGGCGACCGAGCGCAACCTGATGTTCAGCGGCCACAACGCCTACCGCTTCGCGACCGACCCGTTCTATTCCAACGGCTTCGTGCCGACGGTGAGCCAGCTGGTGGAGCGCATCCTCACCGGCCGCTGACCGGCCGGCAGCGGCACCGTCGCCCCGGGGCCCGGGCGGTCCGGGGTCCGGGCAACCGGAGGCTCAGGCGCGCCTGCCCGGTCCTCCTCGGGGCCAGTCCTCCTCGGGCCGGCCTTCCGCGACCAGGCCCGCATCCCGGCCGTGGCTCGTCGCCAGGCGGATCGAGCCGTCGAGGTGGGCCGCCTCGGCGGCTGGCACGATCTCCGGGTCACGCTGCGGCTGCCGGATCGGGGCCAGTCGGGAGCAAAAACCCCGCGAAACGCCAGGCGTCGGACGGCTCGTCTGCGGGCATGGCGTATTGATCCGGTCTCCGGCCTCGTCAGTTGCGGAAGATGCTGCTGCAGATGCTCTCCCGTGCCGTTTGTTGTTGTCCCGGCTTCGGCCAATAGATGGTATGGTCGGTCGATTACCGCGCCAGCACCGGAATCGACCTCATGCCTCAGCCGCCCCTGTCCCAAGCCGCGCGGCCGCGGGTCCGGCGCAACCCGTCGACCTTCCTGCGTCACATCGTCTACGCGCTGCGCGGCGGCTTCCTGGTCCGGCCGATGGCGATCGCCGTCATCCTGGGGCTGACGGGCACGATCCTGTCCTCGCTCGAGGAAACCTACCCCGTGCTCTCGGCCTGGGTTCCCTCCGTCCTGTTCCCCAGCCATGCGGATCCGCAGATCGCGCAGGTCATCCTCGCCGGCATCGCCGCCTCGATCATGACCGTGGTGTCGATCGTGTTCGCCATCCTGCTGATGACGCTCACCCTGGCCTCGATGCAGTTCTCGCCGCGCATCCTGGTCAGCTTCGTGCGCGACCGGACCACCCAGTGGACCCTGGGGCTGTTCCTCGGCACCTTCGCCTACTGCCTGGGCGCGCTGCCCGCCGCCCGCACCCTGCCGCACCCGTTCGCGCCGATCGCGACCACGGTCGGCGCCATGCTGCTGGCGCTGCTGTGCGTCGCCTGGCTGATCTTCTTCATCCAGCACATCAGCCAGGCGATCAGCGTCAACCACATCGTCGACCGCATCGCCCGGGAAACCGAGGACATCATCGACGAGCTGATGCCGCACGGCCGCAGCCACCACTACCGCGTGGCGCCCCCGCCCATCGGGCCGCTCGGCAGCGGGACGCAGGTGCTGAACGTGGTGTCGGGCTACATCCGGTTCGTCGACACCGCCAACCTGGTGGCGGTGGCGAAGGCGGCCGGCTTCCAGATCCGCGTGCTGCGTCGGGTCGGCCACTTCGTGCCGGCCGGCGTCCCGCTGCTGGTGGTGGTCGGCAGGACGCGCCTGCACGACGCCCTGGTCAGGGGGCTCCTCGCCGCCTTCGACATCGGCCCGATCCGGACGCTGCAGCAGGACGTGGAGTTCGGCGTCATCCAGATCGTGGACATCGCGCTCAAGGCGATCTCGCCCGCGGTGAACGATCCCAGCACCGCCATCACCTGCATCGACCAGCTGAGCCGCATCCTGATCCGCTGGATCTCCCGCTACGGCCCCGACGTGCTCCTGTCCGATCCGCCGCACGTGGTCCGCGTCGTCATGCCGGCGATCGAGGTCGACGGCCTGCTCGACACCGCGTTCGAGCAGATCCGCCACTACGCGGTCACCGACGTCGCGGTGAGCGCCCGCCTGCTCCGCGCGCTGGACGACGTCGCCGGCAGCACCGGCGATCCCGCCATGCATGAGCGCCTGTTCGTCCGCGGGCGGCGCGTGTACGACGGCTGCCTCGGCCGCCTCGCAACGGCGGACACCGTTATCCTGCGCCAGCGCCTGGACCTGCTGCAGAACCGCCTGGCCAGTGCGGGCGCCGCTTCCGCCGCCGGCCTTCATGCCGACGTGCCGCAGCAGGCGAGGAGCCTGCAGCGGGACGACCCCGCGGTGCAGTACGGCCTGAACTGACCCGGCCGGGCGGCACCGGTCCGGCGCCAGGCGATGCCTGCCGACCGGATGCCTCGCGAACGCCGGGCCGCCAGCCCCGATGGACGCCTACAGCGGGCGCCTACAGCGGCTGTCCGAGCCGCTGTTCCAGCACCGTGCGGAAGGTGCGGCTGACGCGCAGCCGCTCATCGCTGCGCAGCACCAGATCGAACTCGCCGTGCGAGCCCGGCTCCAGCCGGACCACGCTGTCGATGTTGACCAGCGCCGAGCGGTGGATGCGGACGAACTGCCGGGGGTCCAGGCGGGCGGCGAGGCCGCCCAGCGACACCCGGTGCAGCAGCTCCCGTCCGGCCACGTGCAGCCCGACATAGGCGCCGGCCCCGCCGATCCAGTCGATCTCGCCCACGCGGACGAACCGGATCGCGCCCATCGACCGGACCGCCAGGCGGTCGAGAAAGCGCGTGGCCGACGCTGCGGATCCCGGCAGGAGCCGGAGCACGTCCTGGCCGAACCGGCGCAGGCCGGCGTCGTCTAGGCGGGCCTTGGCGCGTGCCAGCGACGCTTCCAGGCGCTCGTCGCTGAACGGCTTGAGCAGGTAGTCGAGCGCGCTGGCGTCGAAGGCGCGGATCGCGTGCTGGGCGTAGGCGGTGACGAACACGGTCAGCGGCATGCGCGCGACGCCCACCGCCGCGATCACGCCGAGCCCGTCCAGCTCGGGCATCTGCACGTCCAGGAACACGAGGTCCGGCGCCTCCTCGCGGATCAGCCGCACCGCGTCCCGGCCGCCGCCCGCTTCCCGCACGACGCCGACCTGCTTGTCCTGGGCCAGCAGCTCGGTCAGGCGCTGACGGGCCGGCGCCTCGTCGTCGACCACCAGCACGCGGATCGGCTCAGCCCGCGGACCCGTCAACAACCGCCTCCAGCCGGAACGGGAACGACAGCAGCACCTCGGTGCCGCCGTCCCGGCGGTCCTGGACCGCGAACCGGCCGGCCTGGCCCGGATGCAGGGCGGCGATCCGTTCCCGGGTGACCGACAGGCCGAGCCCGCTGCCCGTCGCCAGCGACCAGCCCTGCGGCAGGCCGACCCCGTCGTCGTGCACCCTGATCTCCAGGCGGTCGCCGACCTGCCGGGCGATCACCGCCACGGCGCCGCCGCCGGCGCGGCCGGAGATGCCGTGCCGGATCGCGTTCTCGACCAGGGGCTGCATCAGCAGGCTGGGAACGATCGCCCGCTCCACTCCCGGCGCCACGTCCAGCTCGACCCGCAGGCTGTCGGCGAACCGGATCTTCTGGATCGCCAGGTAGTGGTCGAGAAAGGCGATCTCCTCGGCCAGCGGGATCTCCTGCCGGTTGCCGCCGTCCAGCGACACCCGCAGCAGGTCGCCCAGGTGCTCGATCATCCGCCGGGCGAGACGCGGCTCGCGCACCACCTGGGCGGAGATGGCGTTGAGCGCGTTGAACAGGAAATGCGGGTCGAGCTGCATGCGCAGCGCCGCCAGCCTGGCCTCGGAGAAGTTGCGCTCCAGGCGCTGCATGCGCAGCTCGGCGGCGAGGACGCGCTGCTGCCCCTGGTGGGCGCGCCAGACGCCGACGATCAGGCAGTAGACCACCATGCCCCACAGCAGCGCGCCCTGGACCGCATCCGCGAGCATCCTGCCGTCCAGCAGGCGCGACCAGGGCCCGATCCGCAGCGCCGCGTCCAGCCCGGCGGACAGGACCACGACGCAGGACGTGGCGGACGGGCCCAGGATCAGCAGGTGGAGCAGGACGCGCGGCGCCAGCCGCCGGTCCGGGATCGGCAGGGCGCGGTCGACAGCGACGATCAGCGGCGTCAGCAGGCCCCACGACCACCATTGGTCCAGCGAGCCGAGCAGCGACGCCCGCCAGCCGCCCGGTCCCAGATGCGGCAGGGCGAACAGCAGGCCGACCGCGCTCCAGAAGCAGGCGGCGGCGAGGAGGTGCAGCCAGCGCGCCGCCACCCGGCGCCGGAGCGCGTGAACAATGTTCACGAAGAGCCGGGGCCGGCGACGCGGACGCCGCGGAGGTCGTCCAGGCGCATCTCCAGCCCCCAGCCGTACAGCCCCGACCCGGCCGGGAAGTTGCTGCTCAGCGCGACCGCGACGGTGTTGCGGCCGGCCTGCAGCGGCAGGTCGAAGCCGCCGTTCCGCAGCGACAGCCGCCCGTCCGGCGTCTTGCGGGCGGACAGGGTGTTGTACAGGTTCCGGTCCGCGAACACCCTGCGGCCGTTGACGAACACCCACACCTCGCGTGCCCAGCCGATGGCGACGTGCTTGGTCTGCGCACGCTCCGACACCAGGTCGGTGCCGAGCCACACCATCGCGGGAGCGGGCAGGCGACGCGGCGGCGGGGCCAGGCGGCTGATGTCGACCAGGCCGCCGCGCTCGGCCGTGACCGTGCTCCAGCCACCGGCCGGGCCCGGCATCGCCGATGGGACCGGATCCGCGTTCGCCGGCACCGTCGCCGGCGTCGAGACACGCCAGTCGCGGAGGTAGCGCGGATCGGCGGCATCCGGGTCCGGCGCCGGCTCCGCGGCCAGGTTGCCGGTGGCGCCCGGCGTGACGAGGAGGTTGGCGAACACCGCCGGCCCTTCCAGCTCGATGCCGCCGCTGGTCGCGTCCCCCTGCAGCGCGTCGACCACCAGGGAGGGCGAGGAAAGGCCGTTGATGAAGGCTTCCATCCGGTGGGAGGACACCACCATCCGGACGTGGTTCCACTCGGTCGGCCGGATCGGCGCCGGCTTCTGGTCCTCGACGAACAGGTCCCACAGCATCCGGCCATGGGTGACCGGCGCGTATTGCAGGCAGTCCTGCGAGGCCGGGCAGTCGGCGCTGGGCCGTATGTAGAAGTCCTCCGCCGTGTCCGGGTCGCGCCGGCGGAAGCGGATCCCGGGCAGGCCGTCGCCCGGCAGCGGCTTGATGTCGAACTCCACCGTGCCGGTGTCGAACGAGAAGCCGGACAGCAGGGCGCTGCCGCTGTCCAGGCGAAGCAGGCCGTCCGGGAACGCTTCCTGCTGCAGGAACTGCAGATGCGCCTTCAACGGGCTGTTCACCTGGATGTCGACCGGCTGCCACCGGCCGGCGGTCAGCGGGATGGCGAGGGGGGTGGCGCTGCGGGCGGGCTGCGGCGGCAGCAGCGCGATCGCGCCAAGCAGGATCATGCCGGAAATGCTGCGGGTTGTGCAAAACGTCGTCATGCGATGGTCGCCTGGCTGGTCAGGCCCAGGCTGATGCCGCAACCGTGGCGCGGCGTTCCAGGCGGATGTTGCGAAGCGGTCGTTTCACGTCGCGAGGCGGCCGCCCGGGGTCACGGCAGGCAGGCCTCGCGGAACTGCCGGAAGGCGCGGGCGCGGTGGCTCAGCGCGTTCTTCTCCGCTTCCAGCATCTCGGCGAAGCTGCGCGCGTCGCCCCTGGGCACGAACACCGGGTCGTAGCCGTGTCCGCCGCTGCCGCGCGGCGGCCACACGAACTGGCCGTCGATCCGGCCCTCGAACGCGGCGTGCCGCCCGTCCGGCAGCGCCAGGCACAGGGCGGCGACGAACCAGGCCGACGGGTCAGCTTCCAGCGCGGCACCGCCCTCGTCGTGCACGCGCTGCATGGCGAGGCCGAAGTCGCGTGCTGGGCCGCCCCAGCGCGCCGACAGGATGCCTGGCGCGCCGTCCAGGGCGGCGACGCAGAAGCCGGAATCGTCTGCCAGCGCCGGCAGGCCGGAGGCGATCGCCGCGGCCAACGCCTTGAGCCGGGCGTTGCCTTCGAAGCTGTCCGCGGTTTCCTCCGGCTCGGGCAGCCCGAGGGTGGCGGCGGACACCACCGTGATGCCGGTGCCGTCCAGCAGCGCCTCGAACTCGCCGAGCTTGCCGGGGTTGTGGCTGGCCAGCACCAGCCGGTCGCCGGCGGACAGGCGGATCACCGCACCTGCTCCAGGGCGCGACGTTGCGCCTCGAACAGCGCGCCCACGCCGGTGCGGGCCAACGCGAGCAGGGACGCGAACTGGTCCTCCCGGAACGGCGCCTGCTCGGCCGCCGCCTGGATCTCGACAATGCCGCCGGTGTCGGTCAGCACGAAGTTGGCGTCCGCGGCGGCCGCGCTGTCCTCGGCGTAGTCGAGGTCGAGCACGGCACCCGCCTCGGTGAGGCCGCACGACACCGCGGCGACCTGGCCGACCAGCGGCACCGCCGGCAGCACCCGGTTGCGCACCAGGGTGTCGAACGCCAGGCGCAGCGCCACCCAGGCGCCGGTGATGGCGGCGCAGCGGGTGCCGCCGTCGGCGTTCAGCACGTCGCAGTCCAGCACCATGCCAATCTCGCCCATCGCGCGGCGGTCGGTGACGGCGCGCAGCGACCGGCCGATCAGGCGCTGGATCTCCTGGGTGCGGCCGGACTGCCTGCCGCGCGCCGCCTCGCGGTCGCCGCGCTTGTGGGTGGCGCGCGGCAGCATGCCGTACTCGGCGGTGATCCAGCCCAGCCCCTGGCCGCGCAGGAAGCCCGGCACGCGCGGCTCCACGGTGGCGGTGCACAGCAACTCGGTGCGGCCGGCGCGGATCAGCACCGAGCCCTCGGCGTGGTGCGAGACGCCCGGCTCGATGGAGACGGGGCGGAGCGCGTCGGCGGCGCGGCCGGAAGGGCGCATGGGATGAACCTCGGGAAGACGCTGAGCCGGCAGATAGCCCGAGCCCGGCCCGCACCGCCAGGTGTGTTTCGGTTGCGGTCCGGGCGCGGGCTTCCTACCCTGCGGTTGTGGAGCGCCCATGATCGATCGACCAATGCCGGCGCGGCCGGTGCTGCCGCCCCTGGACCCGCGGGCAGCCGCGATCCTGCGCGAGATCGTCGAGCAGTACGTCGAGACCGGCGACCCGGTCGGCAGCCGCACCCTGTCGCGCCGCCTGCCGGTGCCGCTGTCCCCGGCGACCATACGCAACGTGATGGCCGACCTGACCGAGGCCGGGCTGCTGTTCGCCCCGCATTCCTCCGCGGGGCGGATGCCGACCGAGAAGGGATTGCGCCTGTTCGTGGACGGGCTGCTGCAGTTCGGCAGCCTGTCGGAGGACGAGCGCGAGACCATCGTGCGCACCCTGGAAACCCGTGGCCGCTCGCTGCAGGACACCCTGGCGGACGCGTCGGCGATGCTGTCCGGCCTGTCCGCGGCGGCAGGCCTGGTGCTGGCGCCGAAGGGCGACGGGCAGATCAAGCACATCGAGTTCGTGGCGTTGGGTTCCGGCCGGGCGCTGGTGATCCTGGTCGGCACCGACGGGCAGGTCGAGAACCGGGTGATCGAGACCCCGCCCGGCCTGCCGCCGTCTGCGCTGGTGGAAGCGGGCAACTACCTCAACGGCCGCCTGCGCGGCCTGTCGCTGGCCGAGCTGCGCCGGCACGTGGACGAGGAGAGGGCGGCGAACCGCACCGAGCTCGACCAGCTCGCCGCCGGAGTGGTGGAGTCCGGGCTGGCGATCTGGGGCGGCGAGGGCAGGGGTGGGTCGCTGTTCCTGCGCGGCCAGTCGCGGCTGCTGTCCGACGTGACGCAGATCGAGCGGCTGTCGACGATCCAGATGCTGTTCGACCGGCTGGAGTCGCAGGAGACCATGCTGCAGCTGCTGGATCTCGCCGAGCAGAGCGACGGGGTACGCATCTTCATCGGTGCGGAAAGCGGGCTGTTCGGCGCCTCGGGGGTGTCGATGGTGGTGGCGCCGGCACGCAACGAGGCCAACCGCATCGTCGGCGCGATCGGCGTGATCGGCCCGCAGCGCATCAACTACGGCCGGATCATCCCGGTGGTGGACTACACGGCACGAGTGATCGGGCGGCTGCTCGGTTGATCGGCCAGGCGGTCGTCACTTGACCCTCGACGCTCAAGCAGCCAGCTATCTAGCTAGAAGGGAGTCGCGACATGCAGAGCGTGGGAGTGTTCGACGCGAAGAACCGGCTGACGGCGCTTCTCGACGAGGTCGAGGCGGGGCGCGAGGTCATCATCACCCGGCGTGGCAAGCCGGTCGCGCGCCTGGTGCCGGCTGACACCGGTTTCGACCGCGTCAAGGCACGTCGCGCAGCGGCCGGACTCCGCCTCGCCAGCAGGGAGCAGACTTTGGGCGGCATCTCCATCCGGGAGCTGGTGGACGAAGGCCGCCGGTGAGCTTCGTGCTCGACAACTCGGTGGCGCTCGCCTGGTGCTTCAAGGACGAGCAGACCCCGGCGATCATGGCGCTGCTGGACCGGGTCGCCGACGAGGGGGCGGTGGTGCCCCAGCTCTGGCCGGTGGAGGCGCTGAACGGGCTGCTGACGGCGGAACGTCGCGGCCGGATCACCGCGGCGACGCGCGAGCGCCTGGCGGGCTTCCTGCACGACCTTCCGATCGTCCTCGATGACGAGATGACGAGCCGCATCTGGATCGACGTCGCCAGGCTGGCCGTGCGTCATCGGCTGACCGCCTACGACGGCGTCTATCTGGAACTGGCGCTGCGCCTCCGGCTGCCTCTTGCCACGGGCGACAAGGCGCTGGCCGCCGCTGCGGCCGAAGCCGGCCTGGAGCTGCTCCCGGTCGCCTGATCCGGCGCCGGATCGCGGTGCGGACAGGACATGGCGTCAGCCGTTGTCCTCGAAGCCCGGATACAGCGTCATCCCGCCATCGACGTAGAGCGTCGCGCCGGTGACGTAGTCGGCCATGTCGGAGACGAGGAACACGGCGGCGTTGGCGACGTCCACCGCGTCGCCGATCCGCTTGTAGGGGATCAGCTCCAGCAGCTTCTCGCCGGGTGTGCCCCGCGTCTCCTCGCGGTTGATGTTGGTGGCGATGGCGCCGGGCGAGATGGCGTTGACGCGGACCCGTTGTGGCCCGACCTCCTGCGCCAGCGTGCGCATCAGCATGGCGATGCCGCCCTTGGACGCGGCGTAGTTCACGTGCCCGGCCCAGGGGATCACGTCGTGCACCGAGCTCATGTGCAGGATCTTGCCCCGTGCCCGCGACACCCCGCGGTCGCCCTGGGCGGCGAACTGCCGGATCGCCGCGCGGGCGCACAGGAACTGGCCGGTCAGGTTGACGTCGAGCACCTGGCGCCAGTCGGCCAGGCTCATCTCGGCAGAAGGCGCGTCCTTCTGCATGCCCGAGTTGGCCACCACGATGTCGACCGCGCCGAACCGGGCCAGCGCGGCGTCGAACAGCCGACCGACCGCCGCCTCGTCGGACACGTCGGCGCCGACCGCGATCGCCTCCCCGCCGGAGGCCGCGATCTCGGCCACCAGCGCGTCCGCCGGCTCGGCATGGCTGTTGTAGTTCACCACCACCGCGGCGCCGGCCTCCGCCAGCCCGCGGGCCACGGCATGGCCGATGCCGGAGCTGGCCCCGGTGACGATGGCGACCTGGCGGTCGAGGCGGCAATCCATGGGCCTGGCGCTCCTGGTCGGTGGGCGCGACGGGAACGCGCGCCGCCGGCACCGGTTTATCGTCCGCCCGCTCCGGTTCGGGATGGCGGGCGCGAGCCGAGGAGCGGAGATCATGGCCAACACCGATGCGGCGCAGTCGGGCCGCTTCACCCTGGGCGGCGACCTGTCCGTCACCCGGCTCGGCTTCGGGGCGATGCGGATCACCGGGTCCGGGATCTGGGGGCCGCCCGCCGACGTCGACGCCGCGCGGGCGACGCTGCGCCGGGCGGTCGAGCTCGGCATCGACTTCATCGACACCGCCGACAGCTACGGGCCGTTCGTCAGCGAGGACCTGATCGCGGAGGTGCTCAAGCCCTACGAGGGGCTGGTGATCGCCACCAAGGGCGGCCTGACCCGGCACGGTCCCAACGTGTGGCGCCCGGTCGGCCGGCCCGAGTACCTGCGGCAGTGCGTGCTGATGAGCCTGCGCCGGCTCGGGATCGAGCGGATCGACCTGTGGCAGCTGCACCGGGTCGACCCGCTGGTGCCGGCCGAGGAGCAGTTCGGCGAGATCGCCCGGATGCGGGCGGAGGGGCTGATCCGGCACGTGGGCCTGAGCGAGGTGGACGTGCCGACGATCGAGGCAGCCGGCCGGCACTTCCCGGTGGTCAGCGAGCAGAACCGGTTCAACCTGGTGGACCGCAAGAGCGAGGACGTGCTGGAGCACTGCGCCGCGCACGGCATCGGCTTCATCCCCTGGGCGCCGCTGGCCGGCGGCAGCCTGGCCAGGGGGCACTCGGCGCTGACCGAGATCGCCGGGCGGCGCGGCGCCTCGCCGGGGCAGGTGGCGCTGGCCTGGATGCTGCGGCGCTCGCCGGCGATGCTGCCGATCCCCGGCACCGGCAGCCCGTCGCACCTGGAGGAGAACGTGGCGGGCGCGACGCTGGCCTTGGACGACGCGGAGGCGTCGGCACTGGACGCGCAGGGCCGGGCGGCCTGGCAGGCCGGCTGATCCGGGACGGCATCGCCGAGGCTTTCTCCCGTCCTACCGCGCGAAGGGGCGACGGACGCACGCGCCGGTGGTAAGGAACCGGGCATGAACGGCCCCACCGACCGCCTGTCCGGATCCCGCCTGACGGCGGGGCGACCCTTGGCCGGGAGCGAGACCATCTCCCGTCCCGCCCGGTCCGGCTCGGGCGGCTTCGGGCCGCGCGGTCCCGGCCCGCGCCGGCCGCGCG
>CAXUEL010000033.1:0-22981 GCA_964249915.1 uncultured Acetobacteraceae bacterium
ACCGTGCGCTGCGCCGAAGCCGCGCTGGAACGCCAGCAGCGCCGCACGCCCCGCCGGCTGCGCCGCCACCAGGCTGGCGGCGCGGTCCACCTCCGGGGTGCGCAGGTCGGGACGCTGGAGGTCGGCCGGGCGCAGCGTAGCCGCCTGCGCGGCAGCGTCGTCCGTTGGCGACCGGGCGGCGTCGAGCATGCGCCGGCCGACCGCGCGGTACAGCAGCCCGGTGTCGAGGTAGGGCAGGTCGAGCGCTCCCGCCAACGCACGCGCCAGCGTGCCCTTGCCGGCCGCGGCCGGACCGTCCACCGCCACCACCAGGCGCCTCACGACGCCGGATCCGCGAGCCCGGCGCCGAGCCGGTTCATCAGGGCGACGAAGCCGGGGAAGCTGGTGGCCACGAACCCCATGTCGTCCACCGTCACCGGATGGCGGGCGGCGAGGCCCATCACTACCGCGCTCATCGCCAGCCTGTGGTCCATCAGGGTGCGCACCCGGCCGCCGCCGAGGTCGCTGCTGCTGCCGCCGGCCACGATCATGTCGTCGCCCTCGACGCGCACCGGCACCCCGTTCGCCTGCAGCAGCGCCACCGTCGCGGCGAGCCGGTCGCTTTCCTTCACCCGCAGCTCGCCCAGCCCGCACAGCCGGGTCTCGCCGTCGGCGAACGCGGCCGCCACCGCCAGCACCGGATACTCGTCGATCATGCTCGACGCCCGCTCCGGCGGCACCACCACGCCGCGCAGGCGCCCCGCCCGCACCGACAGGTCGCCGACCAGCTCGCCGCCCTCGGTGCGCCCGTTCGCGACCCTGAGCTCGGCGCCCATCTCGATCAGGGTGGTGAACAGCCCGGTGCGCAGCGGGTTGAGGCCGACCGCCTCGATCGTGACCGCGGAGCCCGGCACCAGCAGCGCCGCCACCAGCGGGAACGCCGCCGAGGACGGGTCGGACGGCACCCGCACGTCGCGCGCCAGCAGGCAGGGCCGCCCCTGCAGCCGGACGATCCGGCCGGCGCCGGCGCGCTCCACCGTCACCGCGGCGCCGAAGTGGCGCAGCATGTTCTCGCTGTGGTCGCGCGTCGGCACCGGCTCCTCGACCACGGTCTCGCCGTCGGCGCCGAGGCCTGCCAGCAGGATCGCCGACTTCACCTGCGCCGAAGCCACCTCCAGCCGCCACGACACCGGCTCGGGCGCGGCCACGCCGCGTATGCACAGCGGCAGCCGGCCGCCGGCGCGTGCGGTGAACACCGCGCCGGTGCGCTCCAGCGGGCCGATCACCCGCTGCATCGGCCGGCGCCTCAGGCTGGCGTCGCCGGTCAGCACCGAGACGAACGGATGGCTGGCGAGGATGCCGGCCAGCAGCCGGGCGCCGGTGCCGGAGTTGCCCATGTCGAGCACGTCCTCCGGCTCCGACAGCCGGCCGAGGCCGCGTCCCCTCACCCGCCAGCCGCCCGCCGCGTCGCGCGCCACCTCGGCACCCAGCGCCCGCATCGCGGCCGCGGTGCGCAGCACGTCCTCGCCTTCCAGCAGGCCCTCGATCCGGGTCTCGCCCTCGGCGAGGCCGGCGAACATCAGGGCGCGATGGCTGATCGACTTGTCGCCCGGCACCCGGGCGCTGCCTGCGAGCGGCGCGTCCGGCCTGCGTACGACGAGGGGCCTGGGCGGTGCGTCCGGGTGCGGAGTCATGAACCGTTTCCTTGCCGGCCGCCTGGGCCGGACATGCATCCGATCGGGCTTCCGGCCCGACCGCTATCGGTTTGACAGCACGACAGCCAACTGGCATGGGGCCCGCCCTTGCCGCGCATCGTCCTCAATGACAGGGTCACAATGGCCAAGCCAGAACTCGGTAACAAGCGGGTGTGCGTCTCCTGCAGCACCCGCTTCTACGACCTGACCAAGGTGCCGGCGACGTGCCCGAAATGCGGAACCGAACAACCGCTCGACCAGCCGCGGGTGCGCCGCGCGTCGGGCAACCTGCCGCCGGAGGACCGCCGGCCGAAGAAGCCGCCGGTGGTGGATCCGGACGATGCCGACACCGAGGTCGAGCCGGCGGAGGACGAGGCGGAAACCGATGAGGTGGCGGAGGACGCGGACGACCTCGACGACGATGCCGACGTCATCGGCACGGACATCGAGGTCGAGGTGGACAGCGACGAGAACGAGCGCTGAGCACGCCGGTCCCGGCTTCCTCGCCGGGTCAGACGCCGGCCTTCGTGCCGCCGCGCGCCAGCGCCAGGTAGCGCTCGGTGGTCGGGACCGTCTGCGCGCCGATGAACTCGGCCATCGCCTGCTCCTCGGCGAGCGACTGCCGCAGCGGCGCCACCGACTCGGTGTCGCCGACCGCCTGCGCCATCGCGATCAGGCTGGTGTAGGCAGCGATCTCGAAGTGCTCGAAGGCGTAGTTGTCGAGCGTGTTCTTCAGGATCTCGTCCGGGGCCGGCGCGTGCAGCGCCGCCGCCAGGTTGCCGGTCAGCGATGCCAATCCTGCCTTGACTGCCGACGGGCTGCTGCCGTGCCGCTCGAGGATCCGGTCCAGCCGCCGCACCTGCGCCTCCGACTCCGTCACGTGCTGCCGCAGCCGCGCCGTCATCTCCGGATAATGCTCGAGCCGCTCGACCTGGCGCCGGCACAGCTCGATCGCGCTCGTCTCGACCGCGTGCTGGTTGCGAAGGCCGGCATGGTAGATGTCGTGCGCCGGGTCGCCCTGCGAATCGCCGTCCATGGGACCACTCCTTGATGCGTCGGGTGGATGGGGAACGGGTGGCGGCGGTCCCGGTTCGCGGCGCGCGTGGGTCCCGTGCCGGTGCCACCCGTCGCCTCGCCGTCCGCGGCGCCGACCGCAGGGCCGGCCGCGCCCGGAACCGTCGCCTCGGCTGACGCGCTGCTACAGGAGCGGACCATGATCGGGACGCGGGGAGGAATGAAGCCATGGCCGACGGACCCTACGTCATCATCGCGGAATTCGAGGTGCCGGCGGCGAGCCGGGAGGAGTTCCTGGAGCTGTGCCGCTACGACAGCACCTGCTCGGTGCGCGACGAGCCGGGATGCCAACAGTTCGACGCGCTGACCATCGACGACGCGCCGGAGGCGGTGGTGCTGTACGAGGTGTACGACGACAAGTCGGCCTTCGACGCGCACCTGACGACGCCGCACTACGCGACGTTCGCCGAGGGGGTGAAGCGGCTGGAGGTCACGCAGACGCAGGTCCGGTTCCTGACCCGCCGGTCGGGGTGAGCGGCTGGCGCTCGTGGTGCCGGATCGCGGTCCTGTCCGCCCTGCCGTGGCCGCTCATGGGCGGTGACGGAAGCGCAGCGGAGGCGGGCGACCCGGCGGCCTATGCCGGCCGGTCGCGCGTGCTGCTGGTGCTGGCGACGCCGGGCGACGCGCGGCTGGCGGAGCAGGCGCGGATCCTGGCGGCCGACCACGCCGGCACGGCGGAGCGGGACCTGGTGCTGGTCACGCCGGCGGTCGCGGAGCTGGCGCGCCTGCGCCGACGCTACGACGTCGCGCCGGACGGGTTCGCGGTGCTGCTGATCGGCAAGGACGGCGGCGTCAAGCTGCGCAGCGCTCGGCCGCTGGACAGGCCGACGCTGTTCGCGACAATCGACGCCATGCCGATGCGGCAGGCGGAGATGCGGCGTTAGAACCTGCGATCATGGTTGTGACCTGGCGTCGCTCCTGGCTGAGCACGTCCCTGATTCTAGATGATGAGCCCTCGTTGTGCTGCGGCTGTCGAACCCAAAGGCAACGAGCCTTCTGCGTGACCCACGAGATTGGGGCAGGCATCTTACAAGGGTTCACTGTAATTTATCCTTGACAAGATCAGGTTCTGGCATCTGAGGGATATCGACTTGCAAACAGATGCGAGAGCATATCCCACTCAAGTAGATGCCATGTCGCAGACAGCGTGCTTCACCCCACCGCACTTACCGCAGCGCCGTCGAAACCGGTGACCACCGTTCTTCCGTCAAGTTCTATCCACCTACCTGTCGGGCGCTCCTCGTCAGGTGGCCCATAACATGACGGGGCTCGATGCGGCCAAACCAGATGCCGCTCACTATCAAGCGTAGCTAACACCAATCGCGGCCGTGTCACTTGTTGTCATAAGCGGCCACCACCGCATTCTTCGCCGCCTCGCCAATCGTCGGGTGGATCACCACAGACTCGATCATGGTCCGTGCCGTAGCGCCCGCGTTCATCAGCGCGATGAAGGCGTGCACCACCTCCGAGCCGTTGTGGCACAGGCAGGCCGCACCCAGGACGAGGTCGGTGTCGGCGTCGATCACCACCTTGATGAAGCCGGTCGTCTGACCGACCTCGCGCGCCTTGCCGCTGGTGTCCATGTCCTTGCGGCCGATCCTGACCCTGTGGCCGGCCTTGCGCGCGTCGGCCTCGGTCATGCCGACGCGGCCGAGCTCCGGCTCCAGGAACATCGCGTAGGGCACCACCCGCTCCGTGGTGCGGGTCCGGCTGCCGGCGAGCTGGTCCCGCAGCACGGTGAAGTCGGCATAGGCGGTGTGGGTGAAGGCCGGGCCGCCGCGTATGTCGCCCGCCGCCCAGATGCCCGGCACGCTGCTCGACAGCCGCTCGTCCACCGCCACGATGCCGTGCTCGCTCGTCTCCACCCCCACGGCGTCCAGGCCGAGATCGTCGGTGTTCGGCCGCCGTCCGGCGACGACGAACAGGTGGGTGCCGTCGACCGGGCCGGCTTCCGTGTGCAGCCGCACCCCCTGCCCGGTCCGCTCGACGCGCTCGATCCGGACTCCGAGACGGATGTCGAGGCCCTCCGCCGACAAAAAGGCGCGGATCGCCTCCGACACCTCCGGATCCTCGCGCTCGGCCAGGCGGTCGCCGCCCTGCAGCACCACCACCTCCGAGCCCAGCCGGGCGAAAGCCTGACCGAACTCCAGCGCCAGGTAGCTGCCGCCGATCATGACCAAACGTTGCGGCAGCGCGTCGAGGTCGATCCAGTTCTCCGCGGTGATCAGCGGCACGTCGGCAAGGCCCTCGATGTCGGGCATCAGCGAGCGGGTCCCGGTGTCGAGCACGACGTTGCGCGCGCGCACGGTCTGGCCGCCGGCGTCGATCCGGAACCATCCCTCGGCCGCGCCGTCCAGCCGGGCGTGGGCGCGGATCAGCACCGGGCCGGATCCGCCAGCGAAGCTCCGGTCGAGCGAGCGGACCGCGTCGGCGACGAAGCCGCGCGCCCGGTCCATCACCGCCCTGAAGTCCACCGTCACCCCGTCGACGCCGATGCCCCAGCGGCGCGCCTCCCGGGCGTGATGGGCGATGGCGGCCGACGCGATCAGCGCCTTGCTCGGCGTGCAGCCGAAGTTGACGCAGGAGCCGCCGAGATGGACCCGCTCGAACAGCGCCACGCGCTGTCCTTTGGCGGCCAGCGCCTGCGACAAGGGCACGCCGGCCTGGCCGCCGCCGATGATCGCGGTGTCGACATCCATCGCTCGTCCCCCTGCGCTGCCTGCGGCAACGGCGGCGGCGTCGGACGGGTTGCCACGGACCGGGCTGCCGACCTATTGTCTGAGTAATTTCACGAGCTGGACGGGTGGATGGACGGGATCGACGGCGAACCGGGGGAAGTGGGCGCCAGCCGGGAAGGGTTCGGGCGCCTTGCCGACGGCACGGCGGTCGAGGCGGTGGTGCTGCGCAACCGCAGCGGCATGACCGCGCGCCTGATCGGCTTCGGCGCGGCGCTGCAGTCGCTGCACGTGCCGGACCGGCACGGCCGGCTGGCCGACGTGGTGCTGGGCTACGCCACGCTCGCCGACTACGTCGAGCATCCGCAGTTCTTCGGCGCCACCATCGGCCGCTACGGCAACCGCATCGCCGGCGGCCGCTTCGTGCTCGACGGCCGCACGGTGCAGGTGCCAACGACCGACGGGCCGAACGCGCTGCACGGCGGGGTGCACGGCTTCGACCAGCGGGCGTGGGAGGTCGAAACGCTGTCCGGCGCGGGCGAGCCGGCGCACATCACCTTCCGCAGGATCAGCCCGGACGGCGAGGAGGGCTTCCCCGGACGGGTGGAGGTCCGCGCCGGCTACACGCTGGGCGACGACGACACCCTGACGCTCGACTACGCCGCCGCCGCCGACGCGCCCACGGTCGTGAACCTCACCAACCACAGCTTCTTCAACCTCGGCGGGGAAGGCAGCGGCCGGACCGCGCTCGACCACCTGGTCACGCTGGAGGCCGACGCGTTCGTCCCGGTGGACGACACCATGATCCCGACCGGCGAGATCCGCCCGGTCGCCGGCAGCGCGATGGACTTCACCGCGCCGGTCGCGGTGGGCGCGCGGGTCCGCGACGGCGCCGAGCCGCAGCTCGTGCTCGGACGCGGCTACGACCACGCCTACGTGCTGCGCGGCGGCGTCACCGCCGCGCCGCGTCCGGCGGTGCGCGTGCAGGATCCGGCATCGGGCCGGGTGCTGGAGATCAGCACCACCGAGCCGGGGGTGCAGTTCTATTCCGGCAACTTCCTGGACGGCACCCGCACCGGCAAGTCCGGGAAGCTGTACCGACAGGGCGACGGGCTGTGCTTCGAGACCCAGCACTTCCCGGACGCCCCCAACCACCCCACCTTTCCGTCCACGCGCCTCGATCCCGGCCAGACCTTCCGCTCCCGCACGGTCTGGCGCTTCACCACCAGCCAGAACTGAAGCGATGCCCGACACCCCACCGACCGACACGAACGGCCTGTCCCCGCAGCACGCGGTCGAGGAACAAAGCCAGCCGCACGACCGCGGCCGCTCGCGCCTGCGCTCGCGCGCCTGGTTCGACAACCCGCACAACCCGGACATGACCGCGCTCTACCTGGAGCGCTACATGAACTTCGGGCTGTCGCAGCGCGAGCTGCAGTCCGAGCGGCCGATCATCGGCATCGCCCAGACCGGCTCCGACCTGTCGCCCTGCAACCGCCACCACATCGTGCTGGCCGAGCGGCTGCGCGAAGGCATACGCGAGGCCGGCGGCATCGCCATCGAGTTCCCGGTGCACCCGATCCAGGAGACCGGCAAGCGCCCGACCGCCGGGCTCGATCGCAACCTAGCCTATCTCGGCCTGGTCGAGATCATGTACGGCTACCCGCTCGACGGCGTGGTGCTGACCATCGGCTGCGACAAGACCACGCCGGCCTGCCTGATGGCGGCGGCGACGGTGAACATCCCGTCGATCGCGTTCTCGGTCGGGCCGATGCTGAACGGCTGGTTCCGCGGCGAGCGCACCGGGTCGGGCACCATCGTGTGGAAGGCGCGCGAGCTGCTGGCGACCGGCGAGATCGACTACGAGGGCTTCATCAAGCTGGTGGCCTCCTCGGCGCCGTCCACCGGCTACTGCAACACCATGGGCACGGCCACCACCATGAACTCGCTGGCGGAAGCGCTGGGGATGCAGCTGCCGGGTGCGGCCGCGATCCCGGCGCCGTATCGCGACCGCCAGGAATGCGCGTTCGAGACCGGACGGCGGATCGTCGCCATGGTGCACGAGGACCTCAAGCCGTCGGAGATCATGACCAAGGCCGCGTTCGAGAACGCGATCCGGGTCAACTCGGCGATCGGCGGCTCCACCAACGCGCCGATCCATCTGCAGGGGCTGGCGCGCCATCTCGGCATCGACCTGCCGATCGAGAGCTGGCAGCGCCTGGGCCTGGACATCCCGCTGCTGGTCAACCTGCAGCCGGCAGGCGAGTACCTGGGCGAGGACTTCTACCGCGCCGGCGGCGTGCCGGCGGTGGTGTCCGAGCTGATGCGACAGGGCCTGATCAACGAGGACGCGAAGACCGTCAACGGGCAGACGATCGGCGAGAACTGCCGCGACGCGCGGATCGAGGACGACAAGGTGATCCGCCCGTACGACCGTCCGCTGCGTCAGCGCGCCGGCTTCCTGGTGCTGACCGGCAACCTGTTCAATTCGGCGATCATGAAGACCAGCGTGATCTCCGCCGAGTTCCGGCAGCGCTACCTCGACGATCCCAAGGACCCGGACGCGTTCGAGGGCCGCGCGATCGTGTTCGACGGGCCGGAGGACTACCACGCGCGGATCGACGACCCGTCGCTCGATATCGGCGACCACGACGTGCTGGTGATGCGCGGCGCGGGGCCGATCGGCTATCCGGGTGCTGCGGAAGTGGTGAACATGCGGCCGCCGGTCTACCTGATGGAGAAGGGCGTGCACGCGCTCGCCTGCATCGGCGACGGGCGGCAGTCCGGCACCTCCGGCTCGCCGTCGATCCTGAACGCGTCGCCGGAGGCGGCGGCGGGCGGGCCGCTGGCGCTGGTGCGCACCGGCGACCGCATCCGCGTCGACCTCGGCCGCGGCCGCGTCGACATGCTGGTGAGCGAGGCCGAGATCGCCGAGCGGCGCCGGCAGCTGGATGCGGAGGGCGGCTACCGTTACCCGGCGAGCCAGACGCCCTGGCAGGAGATGCAGCGCGCGGTGGTCGGGCAGCTGGAAACCGGCGCCGTGCTGGAGAACGCGGTCGGCTACCAGCGCATCGCGCAGACCAAGGGGATCCCGCGCGACAACCACTAGGGTCCGGGGTCAACCAGCCGCGCCCCCCGTCCTGGAAGCGATCGTTTCCGCTCGGGGGCCGTACCGGTTGCGGCGACGCGGCGGGCCGAGCTACGCGTGGCCCGGGGCCCGGCCGGCCGAATGCTGGTCCTGCACGAACCCGGTGATCGTGGTCCGGAAAGGAGTGGTTGGGCGTCCGATCAGCCGGGCAAGCTCGCCGCCGTCATCGAACAGCGCACCCTGTTCCGTGCCTGCATCGGTGTCCGACAGGAGCTTGGCGAACATGTCCGGCACGCCCGCTTCCGTCGCCGCCGACCGGAGCTCCTCCGCGCTCATGTTCCGGTAGGCGATCGGCCTGCCCGACGCTTCGGCCACCACGGCGACCAGCTCGGCCAACGTGAAGGACGCGTCGCCCGCCAGCTCGTAGGTGCGGCCAGCGTGGTCGCCGCCAGCCAGCACGGTCGCCGCTGCCCTGGCATAGTCGGCACGCGCCGCGGCCGAGATGCGCCCGTCGCTCGCCGCCCCGATGAGGGCGCCATGCTTCAAGGCGAGCGGCAGCCGCCAAGTGTAGACCTCCGTGTACCAGCCGTTCCGCAGAAGCACGAACGGCACGCCGGCTTCCGCCAAGGCCGCTTCCGTGTCGCGATGCTCGCCCGCGAGGAACAGCGGCGACGTGTCCGCGCGGAGGATGCTGGTGTAGGCGATCAGGCCGACGCCAGCATGCTTCGCGGCGTCGATGACGGTGCGGTGCTGCACCGTGCGCTTGCCGATCTCGCTGCCGGACACCAGGAGAAGCCGGTCCACGCCAACCATTGCACGTGCCAGCGTTTCCGGCTGCGAGTAGTCGGCGATGCGGACCTCCACGCCCTTGTCACGCAGCCCGATCGCCGCCGCCTTGGCCGGATCGCGCACACCCGCAACGATGGTGCCGGCGGGCACCGTTTCGAGCAGCGCCTCGATGACGAGCCCACCGAGCTGCCCGGTGGCGCCGGTGACGAGGAGCTTCGGTGGTGCGGTCATGGGTTCTTCCTTGTGGTCTGCGATAGGCACAAGGTAACTAGGTGAGACCACAAGCGGCGTGAAGGAGGCAGGTTCTTGGGACAAGGTGAGGCAGCGGTAACCGCCCCGGCATTTGCCGGCGCTCCCGGCCGTTCCCTCGCCGGACATCGACCGGACCGGTCGTCCGATCCGCAATGCCCGGTGCGAGACGTTCTCGATCGCATCGGGGATAAATGGTCGACGCTGATCCTGGGCATTCTCGCGAACGGCCCGCACCGGTTCAGCGCCGTGCAACGCGCTATCCCGGACATCTCCAAGCGGATGCTGACGCAGACGTTCCAGGATCTGCTGCGTGACGGCCTGATCACGCGCACGGTGTTCCCGACCAGGCCGCCCAGCGTTGAGTATCGGTTGACGCCCCTCGGTGAGACGCTTCTTGAACCACTGGCCATCCTTGTCCGGTGGGCCGATCGCAGCCATGCCGCGATCAGGGCCGCCCGCCTGGCGTTCGACGACGCATCGTGAAGTTCCTGCCGTCAGCCATCGCCGCCGATCATCCTGAAACCGACCGGTCCCGCAGGCCACCCGTCGAGCCTCTGACATCGGCAACGGGCGAGTGCGACCGTTCGAGCGTGGTTGCGGGTCGGCCCTGATCCGATTTGACACGGGTGACTCCCTTCCCTATCGGAACGGCAAGGCAACGACAGAAAACAGGATGCGGCAGGTGGCGCGGATCGTTGCGGGACTGGCGGTCCTGCTCCTGGAGGCCGGCTGCACGCCGCCCCTGCAGTATTCCGAACCGAGGCTGACCAGCGGCGCCAACCTGTCGCAGGGCAAGCGCCGGCCCGCGCAGACGTTCGACCTGAACGACCGGATCGTGATGCTGGTCGACGTTATCTGGCCCAATCCTACCGCCGATGGCACGGTGGTGGCGACCAGCCGGTTCGACGTCGTTGGCTGAGGCGCATCCGACCTTCCGGACGGTGCTGCACGCCGACTGGAGCACGGCGGCAGACAAGCGCTGGGTGGCGGAAGCGACCCGTTCCGAGGGCGGCTGGAGCATCGCCGCACCGAGGCCGGTGGGAGACTGCGCGGCGTTCGTCGAGACCATGTTTGCGGACCGCCACAGGGTGCTGGCCGGCTTCGACTTCCCGATCGGCCTGCCGGCGGCCTATGGGCGGATGACGGAGCTGCCCGACTTTCCCGCGGTGCTGGACGCCCTCGGCCGCGGCGACTGGCCCGACTTCTTCACCGTCGCCGAGCGGCCGGAGCAGATCTCGGTGACGCGTCCGTTCTATCCCAGGGTGTCAACCGCCCTGGCGAAGCAGCGGGCCCTGCTAAACGCCCTGGGCCTGGAGCACATCGACGCGCTGCGGCGGCGATGCGAGCTCGCCACGCCGGTGCGCCGGGCAGCCTGTCCGCTGTTCTGGACCCTCGGCTCGAACCAGGTCGGCAAGGCCGCGATCGCTGGCTGGCGCGAGGTGCTCCTGCCCGCACGTCGCCGCGGCGCCCGGCTGTGGCCGTTCGACGGCAGCCTGGAGGAATTGGGACGGACCGGCGTTCCGGTGCTGGCGGAAACCTATCCCGGCGAGGCCTACGGCCATGTCGGCGTCGCGTTCACCGCCCGGATGAGTAAGCGCAACCAGGACGACCGGCGCGCGGCGATGCGGGACCTGGCCGCGTGGGCGGATCGGCACGGCGTGGTGTTCCAGGCCGAGCTGGCGACGCAGGTCGCGGACGGCTTCGGGCCGTCGGAGCGTGCCGAGGATCCGTTCGACGCCCTGATCGGCGTGCTCGGGATGATCGAGGTGCTGGACGGGCGCCGGCCGGCCGGCCCGGCGACGGGGGCAGTCCCGGAGCGTTGGGAAGGCTGGATCATGGGGCAGCTGGACGACGTCTGACTGACGCCCGACACGCACGGCAACCGCGGCAAGGGCGGATCGCAATGGCGTCCGCGCCTCGCCGCCCGGTGGTGCGGGCCCACGCGTCCCTGCGCGGCAGGCACGACGATCAACGACGCATGATCCACGGCACCAGGATCTGCACGTTCGCCCGCAAGGTCCGCCCCAGACGTGGATCGTGACGGCGTCCGCACCGTTCGGCAGTCGTCACGTTAGCCAGGCCGACAAACCGGGGCTGCCCGGACCCATTCACGCGCAGGAGTCGGCCTGCGGAGCCCGGCCGGCAACGGCAGCGGGGGCAGCCGCCATGAACGTGACATTGAAGCCGCCGGCCGAACAGGTGATCGTCATCACCGGCGCCAGCAGCGGCATCGGGCTGGCGACGGCCCGAATGGCCGCCGAAGGCGCCACGGTTGGTGCTCGCGGCGCGCAACGAGGCAGCGCTGAAGGAGCTGACCGAGGGGATCAAGGGAAGCGGAGCCCAGGCACCTACATGGTCGCCGACGTCGGCAAGAACGACGAGGTCGCCCAGGTCGCCGACACCGCGATACGCGAGTTCGGCCGCTTCGACACCTGGGCGAACAACGCCGGCATCGCGATCTTCGGGCAAGTCTGGGACGTGCCGCTGGAGGATTGGCATCGCATGTTCGCCACCACCGCTGGGGCGTCATGCACGGCTCCCTGGCGGCGGCGGCACTACCGCGAGCGCGGCGACGTTGGCAGCATCGGCAGCGTCTTCGACCAGCGCACGACGCCGATGCAGGGCACCTATTCCCCGGCGAACTTCGCCGTGCGTGGCTTCACCGACGTGCTGCGCATGGAGGTCGAGCACAACGACGTGCCGGTTTCGGTATCGCTGATCCATCACTGGCGGATCGACACGCCGTTCAACGAGCACGCCGGCAACACCATGCCGTTGCAGCCGGTGCATCACGGCACGGTCTATCCGCTCGAGGCGGTGGCCGAGGCGATCCTGTGGTGTGCGGCCCACCCGAAGCGCGACATGTACGTCGGCAGCCAGGCCAAGTTCGCGTCCCTGCTCGGCACCGTCGCCCCCCGCCTGACCGACAAGCTGTTCGAGCGGATCATGTAGACCTCGCACCAGTCGCGGGACCGGGTTGTCGAGCGGGTCCCGTTCCCGCGCCGTGTATGGAACCGGCTATGGCGGGCAGCAGCGCGGCACGCACGAGCCCGCGCTGCTGCGCAACGAGAGCCTCTACGTGAAGGCGAGCGAGCGCCCGATGGTGACCGCCGCCGCGATCGGCGCCACCACGTTGCTGAGCAGTGCCGTGTTCGGGCGGCGCCGGACGAAGCCCGCGGCCGGTCCTGGCTGACGCGCCGCCGGCACCGGTCGCTATCCCCGCTTCGGCACCGGCCGCCAGTCCTTCGGCGCCAGCTCGAAGCCCTCGAACCGGAAGGCCGGCGTCACCACGCAGCAGGCCAGGGTCCAGGCGCCGAGCGACACCGCGGTCTGCCAATGGCCGCGCGGCACCAGCAGGTGCGGCGACTGGCGCAGGGCCAGGTCCGGGCCGAGATGGCGCGCCTCCGCATCGTGCCCGTCCGGCGAGGTGGTCAGCACCAGGTGGGCACCGGCCTGCCAGATCCACAGCTCGTCGGCATCGACCCGGTGCCAGTCGCTGAGCTCCTCGCCGCGCAGCAGGAAGTGGATGGCGGTGCCGGAGCCGCGGCCGCCGTTGGCGGGCCGGTCGCGCCAGGTTTCCCGGTAGTGGCCGCCCTCGGGATGCGGCTCGAGCCCCAGCGCGCGGATCACCGCGTCGGCGGCAAGACGCGGGTCGCGCAGGTCGATCATCCCGGCAGCCGCTCGATCCGGGCCAGCGAGAACGCGTCGGCGGCGAGCTGCAGCGGACGGGTCTCCGCGTCCGAGACGCCACCCTGGATCAGCTCGGCGAAGCGGCGATACAGCCCGGGATATTCCCGGTCCGGCTCGTCCACCAGCGTCCGCCCGTCGAGCACCAGCGACCGGCCGCCTCCTGCCAGCGCCAGCAGGCCGCCATCCCCCAGGGTCCAGTCGATCGACCAGGTTTCCTCGCCCTTGTGATCCCAGTCGAACAGGGCGGAAAAGCCGGTGGCGTGGGTGGGCGTGGCGAGCTCCAGCTCGGCGGTGATCGGGGTGTGGGCACCCGGCATCACCCGGAAGCGGGCCTCGCGCACGAAGATCGGCTCGGGCAGGCACGCCACCACGATCGACAGGGCGTTCACTCCGGGATCGAACACCCCCATGCCGCCCGGCTGCCAGAACCAGTCGACGCCGGGGTGGAACTTGTGCACGTCCTCGCGCCACAGGATGCGCATGGCGCTCGCACCGCGCTCGGCCAGGATGCGTCGCGCCGGCACCACCGCACCCGAGAACATCGAGTGCCAGGTGGCGAACAGGGTGCGCCCGACGGTGCGTGCCAGGCGGGCGAGGTCGTCGACCTCGGCCACGGTCTGCGCCGGCGGCTTCTCCATCATCACGTGCATGCCGGACAGCAGCGCCTTGCGGGCGAAATCGTAGCGCACCTGCGGCGGGGTGCAGATCGCCACCGCGTCGACCAGGCCGGAGGCGATCATCTCGTCCTGGCTGGTGAACAACGCCACCCCGTCCGGGACCGCCGGCTTCGAGCGGCTGGACATGGCGGTCAGCCGGAAGCCCTCGTCGGCCGCAATCGTCGGGATGTGCTGCACCCGCGCGATCTCGCCGATGCCGACCAGCCCGACCCGGATCGGGCTCATGCAGCACCTCCCTTGGCGCGCGCCCACGCCTCGGCATAGGCGACCGCGCGGCGGTGGACCTCCGCGGCCGGGCGCCCCGGCACGTAGAGCCCGGAGCCGAGGCCGAACCCGGCGGCGCCCGCGTCGACGAAGGGCTGGACGTTCTCCGGGGTGATGCCGCCCACCGGCATGAACAGGGTATCGGTCGGGAACACCGCACGGAACGCGCGCAGCACCGCCGGCCCGACCAGCTCGGCCGGGAACAGCTTCAGCCCGTCCGCGCCCGCCGCCAGCGCCGCGTAGCCCTCGGTCGGCGTGGCGATGCCGGGCGTGCAGACCATGCCGAGCGCCTTGGCGGCGCGGATCACGACGGTGTCGGCGTGCGGCATCACCAGCACCCGTCCGCCCGCCTCGTGCACCGCCTGCACCGCGTCGACGCTGGTGACGGTGCCGGCGCCGATCAGGCAGGTGTCGCCGAACCGGTCCGCCAGCATGCGGATGCTCCGCAGCGGATCGGGCGAGTTCAGCGGCACCTCGATCACCCGCATCCCGGCGTCCACCAGGGCGGCGGCCATGGGAACCGCCTCGTCCGGCGACAGGCCGCGCAGGATGGCGACGTAGGGCGACTGCGCCAGGTAGTCGGTCAGCATGCGGCATCTCCTGCAAGGCTTGGCAGCAGTCCGGCGGCGACGGCGATGCGGTGAAGGCCGCGCACCGAGGCCGCCTCCATCGCGACCGGCACCGGCCGGCCGAGGATCTCGAACGCCAGCGCGTAGCGACGGGTCAGCGACGCGTCGCCGACCAGCACGACGCGGTCCGGTGCCGGCCCGTTTCCTGCGGCGCGATGCAGCTCCTCGCCGATCAGCAGCCCGGACAGGTAGTCGGGCACCAGCGCCGGGAGAAGGCGGCCGGTGAGCATCAGCGCCCGGGTCGAGAACAGCCGGGCGGACAGCCCGTCCGAGGCGGCGGCACGGACGCCGTCGCGGAACGCGTCGTCGCGGGCGGCCTCGCCTCCGGCCGCCTCGTGATCCGGCGGGATCCCCTGCCCCAGGATCGAGTGGCGGCACAGCAGCGCGAACAGCTCGCCGGTCATGAAAGTGGCGAAGGAGGCGATCACCCGGTCCGACACCCGCACCCACTTGCTGTGCGTGCCCGGCATCACCAGCAGGATCTCGCCGGGCGGCGAGCCGAGCGCGTCGAGCACGCCGAGCGCCTCGGTCTCTTCGCCGCGGATCACGTCCGGACGCGCCGCGTCGAGCAGGCCCGGCACCAGGTGCAGCACGCCTGCGCCGCACGGCACGGTGACGAGCGAGCCGGCCAGCCGGTGCAGGTCGAGCGGCAGCGACAGGTAGTCCACCTCCCGCCAGCCCTTGCGGCTGCCGACCATGCCGCAGGCGATCGCCGGGACGCCGTCGGCGCGCCAGCCCGCGGTGATGGCGTCGAACGCGGCCGGATAGCCGCCCTCGGGCAGGCTCAGGATGCCCCAGGGCTCGCGCCTGCGCTCCAGCACCGTGCCGTCGGCGGCGACGCGCCAGGCGCGTAGCGCGCTGGTGCCCCAGTCGAGCGCCAGAAGGGCAGTCTTGTCAGACAAATCGGGTCCTCCCGCGGCGTTATGCGCGACCCGCACCCGGTCTGGCAAGGGAGCGGCTCAGGGCGCCGACGGCCGGGTCAGCCGGGCGCTGCGGCCGCTGAGCGAGGCCTGCATGTCCTCGAACGCAGAGCGCACCAGCTCGGTCATCGCCTGCCTGGCGCCGTCCGCGTCGCGCTCACGGATCGCCTCGAACACGGCGCGGTGCTCGGGCAGCGGGTCGCGCGGATGGCGCTGGGCGCGGTGCTTGAACACGGTGGTCCACCAGATCGCGGCCACCACGCTGCTGGACAGGGCGGCGATCAGCTCGTTGCCGGTAGCGACCAGGATGGCGTGATGGAAGGCGCGGTCGGCCGCCCGCCCCTCCTCGGTGGCGAGACGCAGCCTTGCCATGGTGCCGAGCGCGTCGCCCATGGCGTCGAGGTCCTGCCTGGTGTGGTTCTGCGCCGCCAGGGCCGCCGCGTGCGGCTCGACCATCTGCCGCACCTCGAACAGGTCGCGCACGAACGCCTCGCTCGGCTTGGTTTCCAGGAACCAGCCGATCACCTCGGGGTCGAGGATGTGCCAGCGGCTGCGCGGGCTGACCCGGGTGCCGGTCTTGGTGCGGCTTTCCACCATGCCCTTGGCGGACAGGATGCGCACCGCCTCGCGATACGCGGTGCGCGACACCGCCAGCTGCTCGGCCGCCTCGATCTCGCCGGACAGCAGGTCGCCCGGCCGCAGCTGCTCGGCGGCGATGCGTATGCCGATGGCGCGGGCGATGCTGTCGTGCAGGCGGGCGTGCAGGCGCGGGCTGCTCGCGGGCCGGACGTCGCCCGGCCTCGGACCGTCGCTGTCGGCGGTGGAGCGGCGTGGTCCTGACCGGTCCATCGACTGCCGGCATCCCCTGTTCGAGCCCGACCCATCATCGTCACAAAGACGCGGCTGCGCCAGCCCTTGCAAGCCGGGGCCGGAACGCCGATTCCTGTCCGAGTAATCGGAGACCGACCGGCATGACCGCACACGCCACCGGCACAGGCAACGCCACGGGCTTCCGCGGCCTCGACCCGCGCACCGGGCAGCACGTCGGCCCGGAGCTGCCGGTCGACGACGCCGCCTCGGTCGCGGACGCGGCCGCACGGGCGGAGGCGGCGTTCGACCGCTACCGCGCCACCAGCCCGGACGCCCGCGCCGGCTTCCTGGAGTCGATCGCCACCGCGCTGGACGCACGGCGCGCCGAGCTGATCGCCACCGCGTCGCTGGAATCCGGGCTGCCGGAGGCGCGAACCACCGGCGAGCTGGCGCGCACCATCGGCCAGCTGCGGCTGTTCGCCGGCGTGGTGCGCTCCGGCGACTGGCTCGGCGTGCGTCTCGACCCCGCCCTGCCGGACCGTGCGCCGCTGCCGCGCCCGGACCTGCGCCTGCGCCGCATCCCGGTCGGCCCGGTGGCGGTGTTCGGCGCCAGCAACTTCCCGCTGGCCTTCTCCGTCGCCGGCGGCGACACCGCCTCGGCGCTGGCCGCCGGCTGCCCGGTGCTGGTGCGCGGTCACCCGGCGCATCCGGGCACCAGCGCTCTGGCCGGCGCCGCGATCGCCGCGGCGGTGCGCGAGGCCGGGCTGCCGGAGGGCGTGTTCTCGCTGATCTCCGGCCCCGACCTGGCGCTCGGCCAGGCGCTGGTGCAGGACCCGCGCATCATGTCGGTGGGCTTCACCGGCTCCCGGCGCGGCGGGCTGGCCCTGGCGAAGCTGGCGGCGGAGCGGCCGGTGCCGATCCCGGTGTTCGCGGAGATGAGCAGCGTCAACCCGGTGTTCCTGTGCCCGGACGCGCTGGAGCGCGGCGCCGAGACCCTGGCGGACGGCTTCGTCGGCTCCCTGACGCTGGGCGCCGGCCAGTTCTGCACCAACCCGGGGCTGGTGATCGCGGTGAAGGGCGCGTCGCTCGACCGCTTCGTGGCACGCGCCGCCGCGACCCTGGGCAAGGCACCGTCCGCCACCATGCTGACGCCGGGCATACACGACGCCTACGACCACGCGGTCGCCGCGCGGAACGCGGTCCCGGGCGTCAGCCTGGTCGCCAGCGGGCAGCTCGGCGAGGGCGAGAACCAGTGCCGCGCCGCGCTGTTCCTCGCCGACGCCGCCCGCTACCGCGACGAGCCGTCGCTGGCCGACGAGGTGTTCGGCTCCAGCGGGCTGGTGGTCGCCTGCGACGACGAGGCGTCGGTGCTGGCACTCGCGGCGCGGATCGAGGGCCAGCTCACCGCGACCCTGCACCTCGCCGACGCGGACACCGCGTTCGCTTCCCGGCTGCTGCCGGTGCTGGAGCGCCGCTGCGGCCGCATCCTGGCCAACGGCTGGCCGACCGGCGTCGAGGTCAGCCACGCGATGGTGCATGGCGGCCCCTACCCCGCCACCACCGACGGGCGCTTCACCTCGGTCGGCACGCTGGCGATCGACCGGTTCCTGCGTCCGGTGTGCTACCAGAACCTGCCGGCGGCGCTGCTGCCGCCGGAGCTCGGCGACGACAACCCGTACCGGCTCGACCGCCGGATCGACGGCCGCCCGACCCCCGCCTGACCCGCGTCCAAGGTTGCAGACACAGGAGGCACGCCATGTCCCTCAGCCTGACCCAGCTGCTCGACGAGTCGGGGCGGCGGATGGTCGCGGCCACCGACGAGGCCGGGCTCAGCCGCCGCCTCGACGGCGCCGAGTCCACCTACGCCCTGGCGCTGGAGGCGATCGCCACCGGCGCCACGCTGGCGGAGGTGGTGGCGCGCCACGAGCCGGGCGAGGCGGTGGACCTGCACGCGGCGCTGGCCGACAACCGGGTGCTGGCGCCGATCGACCATCCCGACCCAGCGCACTGCCTGCTGACCGGCACCGGCCTGACCCATCTCGGCTCCGCCTCCGGGCGAGACGCGATGCACAAGGCCGCCGCCGCCGGCCAGGCGACGGACTCGATGCGCATGTTCCTGCTGGGCGTGGAGGGCGGCAAGCCGGCGGCCGGTGCCGTCGGGGTGCAGCCGGAATGGTTCTACAAGGGCGACGGCTCGAGCCTGGTCGGACCCGGCGCGGCACTGCCGAGCCCCGGATTCGCCGGCGACGCCGGGGAGGAGCCGGAGGTGGCCGGGATCTACGTGGTCGGCCCGGACGGCACGCCGCACCGGCTCGGCTTCGCGCTCGGCAACGAGTTCTCCGACCACGTGACGGAGCGCGGCAACTACCTGTGGCTGGCGCATTCCAAGCTGCGCAGCGCCGCCCTCGGCGGCGAGCTGCTGACCGGGACGCTGCCGGACAGCGTCGAGGGACGCTCGGCGATCGAGCGCGACGGCAGCGTGCTGTGGGAGAAGCCGTTCCTGTCCGGCGAGGCGCACATGTCGCACGCGATCGCCAACCTGGAGCACCACCACTTCAAGTACGAGTTGTTCCGCCGTCCGGGCGACGCGCACGTGCACTTCTTCGGCACGGCGACGCTGTCGGTGTCGGACGGGATCGAGACGCGCGACGGCGACGTGTTCGTGATCGAGGCCGCGCCATTCCGGCTGCCGCTGCGCAACACGCTGGCAAAGCGGCTGCCGGCGGCCGCGCCGACGGCGGTGCGCGTGCTGTAGCCGGAGCGCGATCCGGCGCGGCCGAGGCCGCGCCGGTGTAAGGCGACTAGCGGCTCTTCTTGTAGAGCTTGCTGGCGATCTCGAAGATCTCCTGCGGCGCGTAGTCCGGCGTGAAGGCGCCGTAGTTGCCGTCGAGCTCGGGGATCTTGCCGCCCTCGGGATGCCCGTCGACGATCTCGAGCTGCCCCGGCGGGTCGCCCGGCAGCGCCACCTCGTCGTTGGACCAGACGCCGGCCGCTTCCGCGTAGTCGCTCGGGCTGAAGCGATACAGGCGGCGGTGGCTGCCCTCGTCCAGGTACTTCTGGCACTCGGGGATACGGCTGAGATCGATGTTCGGGGTGGGCAGCATCTTCTCGATCGACACGCCGGTCAGCTTCTTCAGCGCCAGCGCGTAGGCGTGCGCGTGCACCGAGCCGCGCACCAGCAGGTAGCCGCATACCTCGCGGCCGGTCGGCTCGGTCATGGTCTCGTACACGCGCAGCTTGTGCAGGCGCGCGCCGCACTCGAGATGGAAGTTGTGCAGCAGGTCGATGATCAGGTTGCCGGTGGTGGTCACGAAGTCCATGTTCCAGGACGCAGCGTTGCTGTTCATCGGCATCGCGCCGCCGCCATGGCTCAGGAAGGAGCCGGCGAGCCGGATGTCCTCCATGTCCTTGAACGGCGCCTTGGAAACGTCGACCATCTCCTTCGGGTTGCCCGGGCCGGCGCCCAGCATCGACACGCCGGTGCTGACCAGCTCGACGTGGCCGAGCTCCTCGGCGAAGATCGCCGACACCAGGCTGTAGAACGGCTTGAGCTTGCTCTTGTTGCGGAAGTTGAAGCTCTGGAACATGTAGTTGCCGAGCGTCGACATCTCGCCGTACTTGCCGCCGAGCAGTTCCTGCAGGGCCGCCGCCGCGTTCGGATTGGGAGCCTTCGGCTCCGGCAGCTCGGCCTGCAGCCGGTCGATCCTCATGAACATGACACTGGTCCTTCAGGGTAGGGTAGACCCGGTGCTACGGCGCGACGCCGCGGAAGTTCGCCAGCGCCCCGATCATTTGCTGGTCAAGGACGATCCTGCCAGCGCTCGATCTCGACCCCCACCGAATGCAGCTCGGCGAACACGTCCAGCTTCTCGACCCGCACCCGGACCACCCGCACCCGGGCCTCGGCCAGCACCGCCATCGCGATCCGCTCGGCGAGCGTCTCCACCAGGCGCACATGGCCGGCGGCGATGATCCCGCGCACCTGCTGCACCACGCGCTCGTACGACACGGTGCGGCTGAGGTCGTCGCGGCCGATGCCGGCGGCCTCGTCGGTCACGCCGAAGGCGATGTTCAGCCGCACCCTCTGCTGCACGTCCTGCTCGTGCGGATGGACGCCGATCCGCGCCAGCGTCACCAGGTCGCGCAGGAACACGCAGCGCAGCGGCGGCACCTGCGGCCAGGGCGGGAACGAGAACGCCTGCATGCGCGCTACTCCTCCATCCCGTCCACGTGGCCCGGCGCCGGGTGCCACTGCATGTGCTGGCCGCCGTCGAGCGCCAGCATCTGCCCGGTCACCGAGGGCAGGCACAGCAGCGACAACGCCGCCCGCGCCACCTCGCCCGGGCTGGTGCCGCGGCCGAGCGGCACGCTCTCGCACTGCCTGCGGAACTGCGCCTCGTCCTGGCGCGCGCTCGGTAGCGCCGGCCCCGGACCGAGCGCGTTCACCCGGATCCCGCGCGGCGCCAGCGCCAGCGCCATCGACTGCGTCAGCGCCCACAGCGCCGCCTTGGACAGGCTGTAGGACACGAAATGCGGGGTCGGCGACCACACCCGCTGGTCCAGCATGTTCAGCACCATGCCCTCCGCCCCCTCCGGCAGGCGGGCGGCGAAATCCTGCATCAGCCGGAACGGCGCGCGCAGGTTGGGCTCCAGGTGACGATCCCAGGAGGCGCGGTCGGCGTCGTGCCACTCGTCGCGCTCGAAGGTGCTGGCGTTGTTCACCAGCACGCCGACCGGTCCCAGCGCCGCTTCCGCGTCCGGCAGGAGCCGCGCCACCTCCTCCTCGCGCGACAGCTCGGCCAGCAGCAGCACGCCGCGGACGCCACGGTCCCCGATCGCGCGCAGGGTGTCCTGCGCGTCCTCGCCGTCGCGCCGGCTGTGCAGCGCCACCGCGAAGCCGCATTCGGCGAACGCCAGCGCCAGGGCGCGGCCCAGCCGGGCGGCGCCGCCGGTGACCAGCACGGCGCGCGGGATCGCCGGGGGGATAGGCCAGATCACGCTCACGACCGCCGCCTCACGACCGGCGCCTCACGACCGGCGCGCCATCAGCGCCGCCGCCAGGGTGCCGTCGTCCAGCACGTCCAGCGCCCCACCCATCGGCACCCCCTGCGCCACCCGGCTCACCGTCACGTCGAGCGGCCCGAGGCGCTCGGCCAGCCAGTGCGTGGTGGTGGCTCCCTCCACCGTGGCGCCCAGCGCCAGGATCACCTCGCGCACCCCGCCACCCTCGATCCGGGCCAGCAGCGGCGCCGTGGACAGGTCGTCCGGCCCGGTGCCGCCCAGCGCCGACAGCGTGCCGCCCAGCACGTGGTACAGCCCGCGATGCACCCCTGCCCGCTCCAGCGCCCACAGGTCGCCGACGCCCTCCACCACGCAGACGATGCTGCGGTCGCGGTGCGGGTCGTCGCAGATCGCGCACGGGTCGCGGCTGTCCAGGTTGCCGCACAGCGAGCAGGTGCGCACCGTGCGCGCCGCCTGCTCCATGGCGCTGGCCAGCGGCAGCAGCCGGGTGCGCGGCTGGCGCAGCAGGGTGAGCGCCGCGCGCCTGGCGCTGCGCGGGCCGAAGCCGGGCAGGCGCGCCAGCAGCTCGATCAGCCGCTCGATCTCCGGACCGCCCACGGGAGGAGACTAGAACGGCAGCTTCATGCCCGGCGGCAGGCTCAAACCCCCGGTGACCTTCTGCATCTCCTCGGCGGTACGCACCTCCAGGTGGCGGCGCGCTTCCGCATGGGCGGCGACGATCAGGTCCTCCAGCATCTCGGTCTCGGCCGGGTCCGCCAGCTTGGGGTCGATGCGTATGCGCTTGAGGTCGCCCTTGCCGGTCAGAGTCATCGCCACCATCCCGGCGCCGGCGGTGCCCTCCACCTCGATGGTGGCGAGGCCCGCCTGCATCTCCTCCATCTTGGCCTGCATCTGCGAGGCCTGCTTCATCAGGCCGGCGAGGTTCTTCATGCGGTGTCCTCCTTGAACAACGTTCATCGTCCGGCGCGCG
Organism: uncultured Acetobacteraceae bacterium; assembly: GCA_964249915.1. Classification (GTDB taxonomy): domain Bacteria; phylum Pseudomonadota; class Alphaproteobacteria; order Acetobacterales; family Acetobacteraceae; genus Lichenicola. Next base: position 22,534 of record CAXUEL010000033.1, read on the forward strand.
GATCGTCGAGGTCGTCGAGCCCGACCGGCTCGGAATCGTCCGGCGCGAACTCCATGTCGGGCGCCTCCGGCTCCGGCAGAAGGGGCTCAGCCGGCAGGGCGTCGGCCGGCGACGCGGCCGGCTCCGGCGGCAACCCGTACTCGTCCAGCGTCGCGTCGTTCACCGCGCCCAGCTTCGCGCCCGGGAAGGCGGCCAGGATCGCCTGCACCAGCGGATGCGCCTCCGCCTCGCGGGTCCGGTCGGCGTCCAGCGCCCCGGCCTGCTCGGCCAGCGTCGGCTCGCCAGGCGCCCGCACCACGGCGATGGTCCAGCGCGTCGCCGTGGCCTCGCTCAGGATCGCCGCCAGGCGCTGCGACAGGTCGCGCGGCGCCTGCGGCTCCAGCCGCAGCTCGATCACCGGGGGGGCGAACCGCACCAGGTGCGCGCAATGGCGCAGGTGGCCGTGCAG
>CAXUEL010000034.1:0-22936 GCA_964249915.1 uncultured Acetobacteraceae bacterium
GCACGCCGCCGCCGTGCAGGGCGTCGAGGGCGAGGATCTCCGACGCGTTGCCGCGGATCGCCTGCGGCCGGTGCGCCAGCAGTTCCAGCGCGACGGCCGAGCGGTACTCCAGCGCGCCCACCGCGACGGGATCGAGGATCCAGGGCGTGCCGGCCTCCCGCGCGGCCGCGGCGGCGGCGTGCATGCCGCGGGCACGGTCGGGGGTCATGGTGCCGAGGTTGATCACCAGGGCGGCCGCGATCCGCGCGAATGGCCCCGCCTCCTCGGCCGACTCGACCATGGCGGGCGAGGCCCCGACCGCCAGCAGGGCGTTGGCGGTGCTGTTGGTGACCACGAGGTTGGTGATGCTGTGCACCAGCGGGCAGCGCGCCCGCAGGCGGTCGAGGGTGTCGGCGACGGCGGCGGGGCTCTGGTCGGTCATGGACGGTGTCCGGGGCGGTGGTTGCGGAGTTGGTCGCGGCGGGCGCTCCGATCTAGGGTCGCAGTTGTCGAGGGAGAACGGGACATGGCGGCGGTCAGATCGGGCGGACGCGGCGGCGTGGGAGCGGCGAGGCTCATCCTATGGCTGGCCCTGGCGTCGATGCCCGGCGCCGTCGGCCGGGCCGATGCGGCGGAGCGGCCGGTCACCGTGTTCGCCGCAGCCTCCCTGACCGACGCGATGGGCAAGGTGGCGCGGCTGTGGGCGGCGCAGGGGCATCCGATGCCGGCCCTCTCGTTTGCGTCCAGCGCGGTGCTGGCGCGGCAGGCGGCGCAGGGCGCGCCGGCCGACCTGTTCGTGTCGGCGGACGAGAAGTGGATGGACTGGGTGGCGGCGCGCGGGCTGGTGCAGCCCGGCACCCGCGGCGACCTGCTCGGCAACAGCCTGGTGCTGGTGGAGAAGCAGGGAGAGCCGCCGGTGGCGATCGGGCCGACGCTCGACCTCGCGGCGCTGCTCGGGCCGGGCGGCAGGCTGGCGGTCGGCGACCCCCGTTCGGTGCCGGCGGGGCTGTATGCCCAGGCGGCGCTGACCAAGCTCGGGCTGTGGGCTTCGGTGTCCGGCCGGCTGGCGCCGGCGGAGAACGTCCGGGCGGCGCTGCTGCTGGTGGAACGCGGCGAGGTCCGGGCCGGGATCGTGTACGGCAGCGACGTCCGCGCGGCGCCGGGGCTGTCGGCTGCCGGAACCTTCCCGGAAACCAGCCATCCGCCGATCCTGTATCCGGCGGCGGCGCTGACGGCGGCACCCGAGGCGAGGGCGTTCCTGCGCTTCCTGCACGCCGCGCCGGCCGGTGCCGTGTTCCGCGATGCCGGGTGCCAGACCCTTCCCTGATGCCCGGCTTCGCGCTCGACCCGGCGCAATGGGAGGCGGTGCGGCTGACCCTGCGCGTGGCGCTGCTGGCGGTGGCAGGCGCCCTGCCGGTGGCGCTGCTGCTGGCGTGGCTGCTGGCGCGTCCGGTGCTGCCGGGACGGCCGCTGCTGGACGCGCTGGTGCACCTGCCGACCGTGCTGCCGCCGGTGGTCACCGGATGGCTGCTGCTGCTGCTGTTCGGGCTCAACGGCCCGGCGGGCGCGGTGCTGTGGCATTTGTTCCGGGCGCGGCTGGTGTTCACCAGCGAGGGGGCGGCGCTGGCGACCGCGGTGATGGTGCTGCCGCTGATGGTGCGCACGATCCGGCTGTCGCTGGAGGCGATCGATCCAGGGCTGCCGGCCGCCGCCGCCGGGCTCGGCGCCGGCCCGCTGGACCGCTTCCTGTCCGTGACGCTGCCGCTGGCCGCTCCCGGCGTGCTGGCCGCGGTGGCGATCGGCTATGCCGCCAGCCTCGGCGAGTTCGGCGCGGTGATCACCTTTGCCGGCAGCATCCCGGGGCGCACGCAGACCCTGCCGCTGGCGATCTACCAGGCGCTGCAGGTGCCGGGCGGCGAGGCGGCGGCGGCACGGCTGGCCTCGGTGTCGATCGTGCTGGCGCTGGCCGGGCTGCTGCTGTCGGAGCTGCTGCTGCGCCGGCTGCGTCGGCGGTGACGCTCCAGGTGCGGCTGCGGCACCGCTTCGCGGACGGGCAGTCGCTGGACCTGTCGCTCCAGGCGCCGCTGCCGGGGATCGTCGGGCTGTTCGGACCGTCCGGCGCCGGCAAGAGCACGCTGGTGTCGGCGCTGTGCGGCGTGTTCCGGCCGGACTGGAGCGAGATCAGGCTGGGCGACCGGGTGCTGTCCGGCCCCGGCACCTGGCTCAGGCCGGAAGCGCGACGCATCGGCACCGTGTTCCAGGACGGCCGGCTGTTCCCGCACCTGTCGGTGACCGGGAACCTGCGCTACGGCGCCAGGCGGGCGCCGGCCTCCGCCGAGGGACCCGGCTTCGACGAGGTGGTGGCGCTGCTGGGCATCGAGACGCTGCTGCGTCGGCGCACCCGCGCCCTGTCCGGCGGCGAGCGGCAGCGTGTGGCGATCGGGCGCGCGCTGCTGTCGCGGCCGGCGTTGTTGGCGATGGACGAGCCGCTGTCCGGGCTGGACGACGCGCGTCGGGCGGAAATTCTGCCGTTCCTGCTGCGGCTGCGCGCGCGGGCCGGCCTGCCGATCCTGTACGTGACGCACCGGCGGGACGAGGCGATGCAGCTCTGCGACACCCTGGCGCTGGTCGAGGCCGGGCGGGTGGTGGGATGTGGTCCGGCGGCGGCGATGCTGTCGGATGGTCCGATGGCGGAGCGGCCGGACGCGGCGGCGCTGCTGGAAGGGGTGGTCGCCGGGCATGAGGCGGAGCGCGGGCTGACGCGGATCGACGCGGGCGGGTTGGTGCTGTCGGTCGCGTTGCTGCCGTGCGCGGTCGGCACGCCGCTGCGGCTGTCGGTTCCGGCGCGCGAGGTGGTGCTGCTGCGGCCCGACGGTGCCGCGCCGCGGACCAGCGCCCAGAACGCGCTGCCGATGCGCGTGCGCGCGGTCCGTCCGGTGGGAGACGCGGAGGCTGTGGTGGTGCTGGAGCCGCGGCCGGACGGCGGCGCGGCGCTGCTGTCGCGGGTGACGCGGGATTCGGTCGCCAGGCTCGGGCTGGCGCCGGGGATCCCGTTGCTGGCGCTGGTGAAGTCGTCGTCGGTGTCGGTGCTGGATCGGGAGGAACGAGGATGAACGAGCCGGCCTGGCTGACCTGGGCGCGCGAGGTGCAGGCGCTGGCGCAGAGCGGCCTCGCCTTTACCCGCGACCCGTACGACGTCGAGCGCTACCGGGCGCTGACCGCGCTGGCGGCGCGGATGATGGCGGCAGCGAGCGGCGGGGCGGCGACGGCGGACGCGCTGGCGGCGCTGTTCGCGGCCGAGGCGGGCTATGCGACTCCGAAGGTGGACGTGCGCGGCGCGGTGTTCGATGCCGGGGGCCGGCTGCTGATGGTGCGCGAGCTGGCGGATGGCGGGCGCTGGACCCTGCCGGGCGGCTGGGCGGACGTGAACCAGACCGCCGCCGAATGCGCCGTGCGCGAGGTGCTGGAGGAGTCCGGCTACGTGGTGCGGGCGGAGAAGCTGGCGCTGCTGCACGACCGCGCGCGGCAGGGCCATCATCCGGCCGGGCCGTTCTCGATCTACAAGCTGTTCTTCTTGTGCACGCTCGCCTCCGATGCGCCGGTGGCGACCGGCCCGAACATCGAGACCACCGGGGCCCGGTTCTGGGCCGAGCACGAGATCCCGGCCGAGCTGTCCACCGGCCGGGTGCTGCCGCAGCAGATCGCGCGGATGTTCGCGCACCACCGGCAGCCGGAGCTGCCGACGGAGTTCGATTGACGCCTACCGGTCAGCCGGCGGGGGTCAGCCGACGGGGCGGCGCGGCGGGCGGACGGGTGCCGTCGCGGCGCTTGCGGGCGCCGAAGTGCCGCGCAGCTCGACCTCCAGCTCGGCGATGCGCTTGCGCACGCTGTCGCGCAGGGTGGGCGCGGTATGCGCCTTCATCGCCTGGAGGGTCTCGCGCAGCTCGCGCAGCTGCTTCTGCTTCTCGGCCACGCTGCGCCGGATCGGCTGGTTGTCGGAAAACTGTCCCTGGAAGGCGCGCATCGGTTTTCTCCCCTCTTGATCCTTGAGGCGGGCGTGGCCGTCTCGGAACGAGCCTTGTTGCCGGCCCATGACGGTATTGTATGGCACCGGGCCGGGGGAGGGCCAAGCCTTCGGACAGGCGAATCCTGGCGGGTGCGGGCATGGCGGGATCAGCCCGAGCTGGACAGAACCGGTGCGGGCATCGGCCGATGGTGGCCAGGCCGGCGTGTCAGGGGTGGGCCGGCTGGTCCGGACGCCGATCAGCCCGGATGGCCTGAGCGGGCGGCCTGGTAGAGCCGTCCGCAGGAAGCGTCCGTCTGGATGCAACAACCGCACGACGGCTATCCATGGCAAACGCCGGCGGAGCGCATTGCCACCTCACCCGTACAGCGCGCCGAGCTGGGAAGACGTCATCTCGTAAATCTGGGTCTTCGTGAACGCGGCAAGCTGCTGCATCCTGTAGGCGTTGAGCTGGCTGGTGGTGACCGCGGCAACCTGCGCCTCCGACAGCGCGCCGATGGCGGCGTTGCCCAGGGCGGTGAAGCCGGCCGTGCCGAGCGAGGCAATGTCGGCGGTCGAGAGCTCAGCCACCTGATCCGAGCCGAACCCGGCGGCGTTCGAGGAGAACGCCGCGACCTGCGTGGTCGTCAGGGCGGCGACCTGGTCGGGTCCAAGGCCCGAGACCTGCGTGGCGGTCAGGCTCGCAACCTGGGTCGGAGACAAGGCGGCAAACTGCGCGGGACCCAGGGCCAGGAACTGCGTGGTGGTCAGGGCGGCGATCTGGGTGGAGGACAGGGCGGCGACCTGGTCGACGCCCAGCCCTGTGGTGCCGGAATAGGACATCGCCGCGACCTGTCCGGCCGACAGGGTCGCAAGCTGATCCGTCGACAGCGCGGCGACCTGGGCCGAGCCGAGGGCGGCGACTTGGCCGGTCGTGAGGCTGGACACCAGCGCGCCGAGCCCGGCGATGGCGGCCGTGCCCAGGCTGCCGATCCCGGCCTGGGACAAGGCGGCGAGCTGGCCGGTGGCGAGGGCGTCGATGATGGCGTCGGGGATCGCGGCGACCTGTGCCGAGCCCAGCCCCGCGAGCTGGGCCGGCTGCAGCAGGGTGACCCGGCCCGCGACGGCGTCGACGTCGAGCCCGGCGATGGCGGCGGACGACAGGGCCTGCAACGTTTGGTCCGGCAGGGCATCGATCTGGTCCGACGACAAGGCGGCCACCTGGGCCGAGCTCAGTGCCCCGGCCTGGCTGCTGGTGAGGGCATCGAGCTGGCTGCCGCTCAGGCTGCCGATCGCGCCGGCGGAAAGCCCGCCGATCCCGGTCACGGACAGCGAGGCCAGCTGGCTGGTGGTCAGGGCGTTCAGCATGTCCGGGGGAAGGGACGCGGTCTGGACGGAGTTCAGGGCGCCGATCTGGGAGGGGGTGAGGGCGGTGATCTGGGTCGTGCCGAGGCTGGCCACAGCGTCGCCGGAAAGCCCGGCAAGGCCTGCCGGCGAAAGCGCGACCAGCTGGTCGGTCGTCAGGCCGGACACGATGTCGGTCGACAGCGCGCTGAGCTGCGACGAGGTCAGGGCCGCAAGCTGGGCCGAGGACAGGGCGCTCATCTGGGTGTCGTCCAGGGTGCCGATGTTCCGGGGCGCGAGTGCTGCGATCTGGGCGGTGCTGAGCGAGGAAAGCTGAGTCGAGCTCCAGGTGCTGGTGCCGTCCGCCGTCAGGCCGGCGATGCCGGTCGTCGAGAAGGCGGCTACCTGTAGGCTGGTCAGCACGGCGATGTCGGCGGTCGGAATGGCTCCCGTCTGCGACGAACTGAGGGCCCTGACCTGGATCCCGGTGAGCCCGCTCGCCTGCACGGGGCTGAGCGCCTGCAGTTGTTCGGTGGTCAGGGCGGCGGCGGCGGCGGTGGAAAGGGCGCCGATCTGGGCGCTGGACAGAGCGGCGAGATCATCCGTCCCGAAGGCGGCGACCTGCGCCCGACCAAGCGCCCCGATCTGGCCTGTCGACAGGATGGCGATCGCGTCGACGGGCAGGCCGGCGATGCCGACGGGGCTCAGCGCGGCGATCTGGCCCGTCGTCAGGGCGGCGAGGTTGGTGGTGGAAAGGGTGCCGATCTGGGACGACCCGAGTGCCGCCACCTGCATGCCCGTGAGGGCGCCGATCTGGGTCGGCGTGAAGGCCGCGACCTGGGTCGTCGTCAGGGCGGCGACGGCGGCGCCGGACAAGGCGGAAAGCTGGCTGCCGGTCAGGGCGTTGAGGATGGCGGTCGACAGGACGGCGGACTGCGCCGGCTTGAGCGAGGCGAGCTGAGAGCGTGTCAGGCCGGAGGTCTGGGCGGTGGACAGGGCGCCAAGGTCATCGGTGGTGAGCCCGCCGATCGCGGTCGCGGACAGGAACGCGAGCTGGCTGGAGCCCAGGGCGGGAATGCTGCCGCTGGCAACGGCGGCAACCTGCGCGGACGTCAGCGCGCCGACCTGGGCCGGTTCGAGGGCGACGACCTGGGTGGATGACAGGCTGGCGATCTGGCCGGTGGAGAGGGCCGCGACCTGGGTCGGCCTGAGGACGGCGATCCGGTCGGTGCCCAGGGCGGCGACGGCGTCTGCGGTCAGGCCGCTGATGCCGCCGGGCGAGAGGGCAGCGACCTGGCCGGTGGTCAGCGCGGCGACGTCGGCGACGGGCAGGGCTGCGACCTGGGCTGATCCCAGCGCGCCGAGCTGGTTGGTGGTCAGGGCGTTGATCTGGGTCGGCGTGAAGGCCGCGACCTGGGCCGTCGTCAGGGCGGCGATGTCGGCAGCCGGGATGGCGGACAGCTGGGCGCTGCTGAGCGCGTTCAGGGTCGCGGTCGACAGGGCGGCGATCTGGACCGCCCTGACCGCAGCAAGCTGTGTGCGGGTGAAGCCGGCGACCTGGGTGGCGGAAAGCGCTGCGAGATCAGGGCCGGTGAAGCCGGTGATGGCGGCGCCCGAAAGCGCGCCGAGCTGGGTGGAGGTCAGGACCGGGATGAGGCTGCCGGGGATGGCGGCCACCTGGGCCGAGGCGAGCGCGCCGACCTGCGGAGGCGTGAGGACGGCAAGCTGCATGGATGACAGCGCGGCGACCTGGCCCGGCGTGAGAGCCGCGACCTGGGTCGGCTTCAGGGCGGCGACCTGGGTGGTGGACAGGCTCGAGATGGCGTCGGTGGTCAGGCCGCTGATGCCGCCGGGCGAGAGGGCAGCGACCTGGCCGGTGGTCAGCGCGGCGACGTCGGCGACGGGCAGGGCGGCGACCTGGGCTGATCTCAACGTGCCGAGCTGGCCGGTGGTCAGGGCGCCGACCTGGGTCGGCGTGAGGGCCGCGACCTGCATCGTCGTCAGGGTGCCGACAGCCGCGTTGGACAGGGCGGAAAGCTGGGTGCCGGAAAGGAAGGTCAGGCTCTCCATCGACAACGACGCGACCTGGGTCGGCCTGAGCGCGGCAGCCTGGGCGGTGGTGAGGCCGGCGAGCTGGTCGGCGGAAAGCAACGCGATATCCGTGGCGGTCAACCCGCTCACGGCGCCGGTCGAGATGGCGCCCAGCTGCGTCGAGGTCAGGGACGCGAGCTCGGCGGTGGAGAGCGCGGTGGTCTGGGCGGCGGTGAGTGCCCTGATCTGGCTGGTGGTGAGCGCGCTGGCCTGCGCGGTGCCAAGCGCCTGAAGCTGGCTGCTGCCGAGGCCGGCGATCGCTGCGGTGGAGATCGCGGCAACCTGGGCGGCCGACAGGGCGGCCACGCTGGCTGTGCCGAGCGCTGCGGTCTGCGATCGGCCAAGAGCTGCAACCTGGCTGGTGGACAGGCTGGCGATGGCGCCGGTGGACAGGCCGCTGATGCCACCGGGCGACAGCGCTGCGACCTGGCCGGTGGTCAACGCGGCGACATCGATGGTGGGCAGGGCGGCAACCTGGGCCGATCCCAGCGCGCCGATCTGGCCGTTGGTCAGGGCGCCGATCTGGGCGGTCGTGAACGCGGCGACTTGGCTGCTGGTCAAGGCGGCAACCGCCGTGCCGGACAAGGCGGAAAGCTGGCTGCCGGTCAAGGCGTTGAGGATGGTGGTCGACAGGACGGCGGACTGCGCCGGCTTGAATGAGGCGAGCTGAGAGCGTGTCAGGCCGGTGGCCTGGGTGGTGGACAGCGCGGCGAGATCGGAAGACGTGAGCCCGGCAACCGCGCTCGGGGAAAGGGCCCCGATCTGGCTGGAGCCGAGGACGGCGATCCCGCCGCTGGCAACCGCGGCAACCTGCTCGGAACCCAACGCAGCGAGCTGGATCGGCATCAAGGCGGCAAGCTGGGTGCCGGCTAGCGATCCGACCTGGAGTGGCTTGAGGGCTGCGACCTGGAACGGCTTGAGCGCTGCGATCTGGCTGGTGCCGAGAACGCCGATCGCGTCGCCGGTCAGGCCGGTGATGCCGGCGGCCGAGAAGCCAGCCACCTGCTGAGGGCTGAGCGACGCCATCTCGGCCGTGGTAATGACTGCGACCTGCGCGCTGTTGAGGGCGGCGATCTGCGCCGTGGTCATGCGGGTGGGGTCGGATGGTCCCTGTGCGGCAGCGGAGGCCGACAGGCTAGTGACCTGCACGGTGTCTCCGACGGAAAGGCTGCTGGCGGTTCTCCACGCCTCCGAGCCTGCAGGAAGACAGTTAAGGAAGCGTAACGATAGCCGGCGGGCGACGTCGTGGAACCATGCCGGATGGACCAGACAGTGTGTGGACCGATCGGCGTTCCCCGGCAGCCGGCCGGAGCTGCGTGGTTGTCCGGCGCCGGCGCCTGGCCACCGTGCTCGCGGCGAGCCGCTGCGGCTGGTTCTGCCGCGTCCGGCGGTTAACTCCGACGGTGCGCGGTCCGGACCTGCGGGGACAACGCGCGGCAGCAGGAGCCGCAGCCGCCTGCGGCGGCGGTGCGGAACCCCGGCGCCGGCGGCAGCGCACTTCGCGTCCAGGCCGCGTCCCGGCTGATGTTTGGCCTCGGCGTCGGCCTGCTCGTGGGCCGGGCGATCACGCTGTCCATCATGCCGGGAAGTTCCGATGCGCTTGCGGGCTGCCTCGACCCGCCGCTCCGGGCGCTCCAGGCCGCGGGCATCATCGTTCTCGTGGCACGGTGCCGGTCACGGGCTGGAACACGTGGCTGGCCCGGGCGGGCAGGCGGCCCTGGACGCGACGGCTGCGGAGCGGGCTGATGTTCAATCGACGGTGATCCCGCCCCACGTGGCGGCGCGCTTCGGCCTGATCGGCCTGTCGTCGGAAAGCCTGACGGCCGCGCGGCGGGAGGCTAGGCTGCGAGGATGCCAGACAGGGCGTCGAGCAGGATGTCGCACTCGGCGTCGGTGCCGACCGTGATCCGCAGGTAGTCGGCGATCCGGGGCTTGTCGAAGTGGCGCACCAGCACGCCCGCCTCGCGCAGGGCGGCCTGCAGCGCGGCGCCGCGCTGCCTCCCGTGGCGTGCGAACACGAAGTTGGCGGCAGACGGCAGCACGGAGAAGCCCAGCCGCTCCAGGCCCCCGGTCAGGTGCGCGCGGCTCCGCATGATGCGGGTGCGGGTGGTCTCGAACCAGGCCTGGTCCTCGATCGCGGCGACGGCGCCGGCCTCCGCCAGCCGGTCGATCGGGTAGGAGTTGAAGCTGTCCTTGACCCGCCGGAGCGCCTCGATCAGCGTCGGGTCGCCGAACGCCGCACCCACGCGCAGCCCGGCCAGCGCCCTGGACTTGGACAGGGTGTGCACCACCAGCAGGTTGGGATGGCGGTCGACCAGCCCGACGGCGGAGGACGCGCCGAAATCCACGTAGGCCTCGTCCACCAGCACCGGCTGGTCCGGATGCTCGGCGAGCAGGGTCTCGATCGCGGCCAGCGGCAGGGCGATGCCGGTGGGAGCGTTGGGGTTGGCGACGATGATCGCGCCGCAGGATCGCCGGTAGTCCTCGACCCGGACCGCCAGCCCGTCGTCCAGCGGCACCGTCTCGTAGGACACGTCGTAGAGCCGGCAGTACACCGGGTAGAAGCTGTAGGTGACGTCTGGGAACAGCAGCGGCGCGTCGTGCCGGAGCAGACCCCCGAACGCGTGCGCCAGCACCTCGTCGGAGCCGTTGCCGACGAACACCTGCGCCCGGTCGATCCCGTGGTGCCGCGCCAGCGCGTCGCGCAGCGCCAGGCTGCTGGGGTCCGGATACAGCCGCAGCGTGTCGCCGGTGGCGGCGCAGATGGCCTCCAGCGCGTGCGGGCTTGGACCGTACGGGCACTCGTTGGTGTTGAGCTTGACCAGCCCGGCCCGGTGCGGCTGCTCGCCCGGCACGTACGGGACCAGGCCGTGCACGCGGTCACTCCAGAAGCGGCTCATGAAACGGACACCGGACGGTTGGCGTGAAAGGGCATGCGTGCCGGAGCATATAGGCCACCCGACGCACGGTGTCGCGAGGCGTGGAACGCCTGGCCGGGACGGGACGTGAAGGGGACGACCAGACAGGAGATCCCGCCTATGCTGCAGAACATTCCCACCGGCGCCGGACGGGCGCTGCGCAACGTGCGCAGCGGCGCCGACAAGCTGGTGTCGGCCGATCCCGCCTTCGCCTCGGTGCCGGACGTGATCCAGCTCAGTTCGCCCGCCTTCGCGCAGGGCGGGTCGATCCCGGCCGACTACACCGAAGATGGTGCCAGGCTGTCCCCGCCGCTGGAATGGATCGGGGTGCCGCCGGAAGCGGAGGGCCTGGTGCTGCTGATCGAGGACCAGGACAGCCCGACCCCGCGTCCGCTGGTGCACGCCATCCTGGCCGGTCTGGCGGCGGTGGATGGCGGCCTGGCCGCCGGCGCGCTGCCGAGCCCGCAGCACGAGGGCGAGCCGCTGGACATGGGGCGCAACTCGTTCATGCAGCGCGCCTACCTGCCGCCCGACCCGCCGCGCGGACACGGCCCGCACGCCTACGCGTTCCAGCTGTTCGCGCTGGACGCCGTGCCGGAATTCGACAGCGTGCCGGGGCGCAGCGCCCTGGTCGCCGCGCTGAAGGGGCACGTGATCGCGCGCGGCACGCTGGTCGGGACCTACGAGCGCACCTAGAGCCTTCTGTCCCGACGCGCGTCCTCACCCGATCGGGTGTTCCACCTGATCGGCATCTGTTCCCAGCCCGACGGAGCGGCCGGAGGAAACCCCGGCCGCCCCTCGTCACGCGGCCGGCGTGTTCAACGGATCAGCTTGAGCGCGGCGAGGCCGATCGCCAGCCTGGTGGCATCCAGCACGCCGTTGCCGACCGCGTTGTCGTAGCCGCCGATGGCGCCGTAGCCCCAGTTGTCGCCGGCCTTGATGTCGGTCGAGATCAGCGAGCCCAGCGAGTACAGGAGGGGGTTGAGCTGGCCGGTGCGGCCGGCCAGGCCCTGCACGAACAGGGCGTTGACGCCGTTCAGCTGCGGGGCGACGAAGCTGGTGCCGCCGTAGAAGTTCTGGACCGCGCCCTCCTCGATGTACTGGTAGCCCGACTCGGGGTCGGCGTTGGTCGCGAGGTCGGGCGAGTTGCGTCCGGCGAAGTCGGCCGGCAGCACGTACTGCAGCACCGGGCCCGCGCCGTTGTCCTGCGTCAGGGTCTGGCCCGGCTTGGTCAGCGTGATGCCGTGCACGCCGTCCTGGTACCAGGGCTTGCCGAAGTAGGAGCTCACCCCGCCGCCGTCGCCGGTGGAGAACACCGACGACACGGGCAGGTCCGCGGCGTGGCCCTGGGAAGCGGCCTCGGTGGAGATGTAGTCCCAGCCCCAGGCCTGCTGCTGCGCCACCGAAAGCACCACGCCGTCGGTCAGGGTGAACGAGAACGGCAGCGTGGTGCCGCCGGCGGCCGTCACCAGCGGGTCGCTGGACGGATGGTCGACGGCATACGGCGCGTTGCAGACCGGGGTCTTGGCGCTCGGCGTGCCGTAGGCCGGGCAGCCCTCCACGGTGTCGAACGATCCGGAGTCGCCCGACGCGATGAACACCGACTGGCCCTGCAGCGCCATCTCGAGGAAGGCGTCGTGGAACGCGTCGAGCAGGAAGGTCTGGCTGCTGGTGGGCGAGGCGATGTCGGTGAAGAACTCGAGCTCCGGCTGGCCCCAGCTCGACGACACGGTGTCGGCGACGTTGTCCGACGCTGCGGCCTCGAAGCCGTCGATGAAGTTGGCGTTGGTGTTGTTGGGCGCGATGTAGACCCGCTCGTTGGCGCCGGAGGCGATGGCGCCGGACTCCTCGACGTCGATGTCGGTCTCGCCCTCGCCGAGCGCGTCGCTCGGCGCGATCGTGGTGCCGCCGTCGACGTCCACGGTGGTGATCCGCGTCTGCGACACGGTCAGCCCGATCTGCTTCCAGAACTGGTAGGCGTCGGAGGGCTTGAAGTTGGCCAGCGTCACGATGCCGACCGTGGTGCCGCGGCCGTTGATCCCGAGCGCGGTGATCGGGTCGACGTGGTAGAACTTCTCGAAGTCGGCGGGGAGGTAGTTGCCCGGGGTGCCGCCAGTCAGCCTGCCGCCGACCGCCCTGGGCGTGGTGTCGTGCCCCACCGCCGCCGTCGCCCGCTGCGAGTGCGGGTGGCTGAAGGTGTTCAGGCCGCCAACGCCGCGGACCAGGCCGCGAAGCGAGCGCGGCAGGGTCATCGCCCGGTCCGGCACGATGCCGCTGTGCCCGTTCAGGACGACGTGGTGCAGCTTCACGCTCATCGCCGCCTCGGCGGTACCGGCGCTGCTGAGCACCTCGATCGCGAGGTGGTTCGGGAACACGTAGTCGATGGTGTAGCCGAGCTGCACCAGCGCCGCCTCGACCTGCGCGATCTGGGCGTCGCTCGGCGCGTACTGGCCGACGAACTGCTGCACCGACAGGAACCTGTGGTAGCCGGGCCCCGGGGTCTGCAGCGCCTGCGCCGCGGCCTCCGCCGCCTGCGGATGCTGGATCGGCAGGTAGACGGTCTGGGCGAGGATGTCGCCGACCGACACGTCGCCGGCGGTCGCGGCCCGGCCTGCGGTCGCGCCGACCGCGAGCCCGGCCAGGACCGAGGCGACGGACAAGGAAAGCCGCTGCTTGAAGCTGTGGAGCATTGAGATCCCGTTTCCATCCCGTGCGACCAATGTCGCGGCATGGGACGGACAGTGGCCGCATGGAACGAACGCGGTCAAGCGGCGGGGCGTGCCGGACGAGGGACCGGGCAGACGGCCCGGTCAGAACATGCACACCAGGGCGAGGCCACCGATCATCAGCGCGCCGCCGACGATCCGCCACAGCGTCGCCGGGTGGCGCTCGAAGCCGACAATGCCGAGATGGTCGAGCAGGATGGCCGACACCAGGGTCGCCGTCACCACGATGCCGTTGTAGCTGGCGGCTCCCAGACGGCCCGCGAACAGCACGGTGGCGACGATCGGCACCACCGCGATCACGGTGCCGAGCCAGGCCCACCAGGGCGTGTGCGAGAAGCCGGAAGCGGTCGGGAACGGCTCGCGGCTGGCCAGCAGCCCGACGACGGCGGCGGCGCCGGAGATCGCGCACACGAACAGCGTGCACCACCAGGGGCGGCCGAGCGCACGCATCAGCGTGGCGTTGGTGCCGGAGTGGACGGCGTTGAGCAGGCCGACGAACGCCACGAAGGCGTAGGAAAGCAGCGGCATGTCGCGCGTCCGCTCCCGATCCCGGCGGCGGCTATTCCTGCTCGATGATGGAGATCTTGCCGTCGCGCTCGGCGACCGCGTAGCGCACCTGGGCGATCTCGTGCAGCCCGCGCTGGCGCACCGCGTACATGATGTCCGACTGCTGGATGTTCAGTTGGCGCATCCGCTTCTCCTGGAACTCGCCGCGCTCGAACACGATGATCGGCGTGCCGTCGACGATGCGGCCGAACCGGGGCGAGTGCACCTTCAGCCAGCCGACCAGCCGGTGCATCAGGCCGAAGGTCATCACCACGCTGATGCCCGCGGTGACAGAGTGCTCGTCGCTGAGCACGCCGGTCAGGGTGGTGCCGGCGACCAGGAACAGCACCACGAGGTCGAGCGGCGCCAGCTGGCTGGAGGTGCGCCGCCCCAGGAAGCGCAGCGCGAACAGCAGGATCCAGTAGGCCGCCGCCGCGCGCAGGATCACGCTCATGGCCGGCCCTCCATCCGCGCCGCCCGCTCCGACCGGCTCACGGCAGGATCACCTGGATCCACTGCGCCCTGCGGCGCCGGTCGGGCTGATCCGCGGTCGCGTCAGCGCCGGTCCAGGCCTCGCAATCGACGATCGCGGGCGCGACCGGCATGGCGGCCAGCCGGATCTTGGCGTCGGACTGCTTCGGCGCCAGCGTGAAGCGGAACACCAGCCCCTTGCTTCCGACCATGGTCGCCGTGGTCTCGGGCACCGTGCGGGACAGGCCGAGCGGCTCGACCATCTTGCCGGACACGAACAGGCTCACCGGCATCGGCGCGTCGTCGGGGTTGGCCACGCGCAGCGTGATCTGGGTGGGCGTTCCTTCCCGGGCGACCGGCTCGTAGTCCACCTGCAGCGACCCGTCCGGGGCGTGGGCGGTGCGGTGGCTGAACGGCCCGCGGCCGAGCAGGCCCGACAGGCACACCAGCAGGAACCCGACCATCACCACCAGGCCGGTCGCCTGGGCGACCACCCAGCGCTCCTCGAACGCCTGGTCGTAGCCGACCTCCAGGTAGTCGTCGACGCGATCGGCTCCGCGCGTTGGTTCTGCCATGGGATCTCCTGGCCGGCTGGCAAGCCGATCAACAGGGATAGCGACCCGAGGTTGCCTCGGCTCAGGTTCGCGTGGCTGCCGGCAGCAGGTCGCGCATCCGGCGGGCCAGGGCGTTGCTGCCGTGGCGCTCGGCCAGGAACAGCGCGGTGGTGCCCTCGCCGTCGCGGTGCAGCGGATCGGCGCCGCGATCGAGCAGCAGCCGCGCCATCGCCTCGCGGCCGAACATGACCGCGAACATCAGCGGCGTCCGCCCGACGTGGTTGGGCCGGTCGATCGCGGCACCCGCGTCGAGCAGCAGGCGGGCCACCGCGACGTCGCCCCGGAAGGCGACGCCGCACAGGGCGGTGCTGCCCTTGGCGTCCGCGAGGTCGGGTGCAGCACCACGCTGGAGCAGCAGCGCGGTGGCGGCCTGGTGGCCGTGATAGGCGGCCAGGATCAGCGGCGTGTAGCCGCGCCCGTCGGTCCGGTCGGGATCGACGCCGGCATCGAGGAACTGCTCCAGCAGGTCGGCCTGTCCGTCGCGGGCGGCGCCGAAATACAGCGCTTCCACCTCGGCATGGGTGAAGCCGGGCGCGGGTTCCGGCACCGGGGCCCCGTGCTGCGGATCGGTCATGCGCCGCCTCCCTGGCAAGGGCGGCAGGATAGGCGCGCGGCCAGGCGCCTGTCACCCGCCGGCCGCAACCCGTTCAGCCCGGCTGCAGCACCACGGCCGGCAGGGTGTCGAACAGCTGCTCGAGCGGCACCCGGTCGCCGCCCTCGAACGCCCGGCCGCCGAGCAGGTCGGTCCAGCGCCCTTCCGGCAGGGCGAGCGTTGCGTCGTCCCAGCCGGGGTCGGCCTCGCGCTGGCCGGGAAAGCGCGCCACCAGCACCAGCAGCCGGTCGTCGCCATGGCTGCGGCCGTAGGCGATCGCCCGTTCCGCCTTGCCGCCCTCGATCGGCACCGGCTCGTAGCCGCCCTCGGCGAACAGCGCCGGCAGCCGGCGTCGCAGGTCGAGCAGGACCGCGGTGACCGCGAGCTTGATCCGCCCGTCCTGCCAGCCCTCCAGCAGGCCGGCCATCAGCGGACTGCGGGCGTCGCGGTCGCCGAGCCGCTGCGACAGCCCGGACAGCGCGTCCTCGCGCAGGCCATAGTCGACCGGACGCCGGTTGTCGGGGTCCATCAGGCTCAGGTCCCACATCTCGCAGCCCTGGTAGATGTCGGGCACGCCGGGCAGGGTGAGCTTCATCACCACCTGGATCAGGCTGTTCTGCACGCCCAGCCGGGCCACGCGCTGCGCGAACGGCAGGAACGAGGCCGCGAAGCCGCCGCGGCTGCTGTCCAGCGCGTCGCGGGCGAAGGACTGCATGGCGTCCTCATAGGCCGTGTCCGGGGCGGTCCAGCCGGAATGCAGCTTGGCCTCGCGCATCGACTTTTCCAGCGCCCCGGCCAGGCGCTTGCCGTAGGCGTCGAGCGCCGCAGCGTCGTTCGACTCCAGCAGCTCCACCGGCCAGGAGCCGACCAGAAGC
The DNA here is from genome assembly GCA_964249915.1 of uncultured Acetobacteraceae bacterium. Classification (GTDB taxonomy): domain Bacteria; phylum Pseudomonadota; class Alphaproteobacteria; order Acetobacterales; family Acetobacteraceae; genus Lichenicola. The sequence goes on from CAXUEL010000034.1 coordinate 16,160, forward strand.
TGGTAGAGCAGGTACTCGTCGTTGCGGTCCGGTGCCGCCGTGCCGTCCAGGTCGCCGCGCCGGGCGCGCAGCAGGCGGCTCCAGGTGGTGACCTGGCGCGTCCACTCGTCTGGCAGGTCGGACAGCACGGCGAGGCGCGCGCGCGTGTCCTCGCCGCGCTTGGTGTCGTGGGTGGAGGTGCCGAGCATCGCATGCGGCCAGTGCTTGGCCCGGTAAGCGTTGGCCTTGTGGAACGCGGGCACGGCGATGCCGAAGCGGTCCGGCTCGCCGCCGACCTCGTTCAGCGCCACGTGCCGGTTGTAGCGGTAGAAGGTGGTGTCCTCGAGCCCCTTGGCCATCACCGGGCCGGAGTACTGCTGCAGCTTCATGGCGAAGCGCAGCACCGCGACCCGGTTGAAGCCGGAGCGCGGCCTGGCCACCGCCTCGCCGGACAGCACGCGGTGCAGGAAGTCGAACGCCGACGGGTCGATGGTGCGGTCGGCACGGCGTGCCCGGGCGATCGCCCAGTCGAGGTCGCGCCGGTCGGCGGCCTCCTGGGTGCCGTCCATGTCGATGTAGGTGCGGTAGACCGGGAAATGGGCGACGATCTGCTTGATCGCGCGCTGCAGGATGTTGCGGGTGAAGTCCGCGGTCATCGGGTTCTGACGGGCGATGCGGCCGGCATCGCGGCCGAGCACGTTCAGCTCGCTCGCCATCTCGTTCTCCATGATCCGGATCTTGCAGTCGCGCACGATCTGCTCGAACGGGGTCGCGAAGCCGGTGAAGGCGCGGTAGGTCTCGGTGAACCGCTCCTCGGCAGCCGGGTCGATCATGGCGCCGAGCACGAGGTTGGTGAAGTCGTAGCCGGTGGTGCCCTCGACCGGCCAATCCTCGCGAAGCTGCTCGTGCGCGGCGAGGATCTTCTCCACCACCAGGTAGAACGGGCGCGCGGATGCGGCGCGCAGGTCGGCGAAGTAGCGCTTGGGGTCGAGCAGGCCGTCGACGTGGTCCAGGCGTATGCCGTCCAGCGTGCCGTCCTCGATCATCGGTACGATCCGGGCGTGGGCGTGGCGGAACACTTCCGGCAGCTCCATGCGCAGGCCGGCGAGGTCGTTGATGTTGAAGAACCGGCGGTAGTTGATGTCGTCGCCGGCGACGCCGTAGTAGGCGACGCGCCAGAACTGCTCCTGGATCAGCCCGTCCAGTGCCCGCCAGTCGGCATTCAGGACGGCGACCTGCTCCTCCACGGCGGTGCGGCTGGCGCCGTCCTCGCGCAGCAGCGCCGCCAGCTCCGCCTTCAGCGTGCCGGCGCGCTCCGCCACCTGGGGCCGCCACATCGGCAGGTCGGAGAACAGGTCGGACAAGCGGTCGAGGCCAGGGTCGGCATGGCCCAGCACGCGGTCATAGAACAGCGGGCAGACCGGCAGCTTGTGGGTGTCGTAGGCCCACACCGCGAAGCTGCCCTCGTCGGCATCGTATTTCAGCAGAAGGTTGCCGTTCTTGAGCTCGACCCCGTACTGGTCGCCCAGGAACGGCACCAGCAGCTTGTTCAGCAGGTAGCGGCGGTCCGGATCCCAGTCGATGTCGAACCAGCCGGCGTGCTGGCTGTCCGGGCCCCATTCCAGCACGTCGAGCCAGAGCGGGTTGTCCGAGCCGCCGACGCCCATGTGGTTGGGCACGAAGTCGAGGATCTGCCCCAGACCTTCCCGCTTGAACGCCTGCACCATGGCGGCGAAGTCCGCCTCGGTGCCGAGCTCCGGGTTGAGCGCCTGGTGGTCGGTGATGTCGTAGCCGTGCGTGGAGCCGGGCCGCGCCTTGAGATACGGCGAGGCGTAGACGTGGCTGACGCCGAGCCGGCCGAGATACGGCGCCAGCGCGGTCGCGTCGCGGAAGCCGTAGCCGGCGTGGAACTGGAGCCGGTAGGTGGCCCGCGGGATGATGCTCATGCGCTCTCCAGGGTGCAGCGGACCGACCAGGCGCCCAGCGCCGAGGCGGTGTCGCCCTCGCTCCACAGCACGCGGCCCGGGGAGGCCGGGAGCTCGACGGCCTGCTCGGACAGGTTGGACGCCAGCACCAGCGTTTGGTCGCCGGCCTGCCAGCGCAGCTCGACCGCGCCCTGGCCAAGGCTCGTGGCGCTGCCGCCGCGCGCGATCGACGCCAGCAACGGCACGACGTGCTGCCTGCGCACCGCGAGGAGGTCGCGGTACAGCGACAGCAACGGGCCCTGCGCCGCAGACCAGTCCAGCTTGGCCGACTCGAAGGTGGAGTCGGCCAGCGGATCGGGGATGCGGTCGCGCATCTCCGGGTCCTGGAACTCGGGAAAGCGCGCGAACTCCTCGCGGCGCCCGTTGCGCACCGCGTCCGCCAGCTCGCCCTGGAAGTCGCAGAAGAACGGGAACGGCTGCTTCGCCCCCCACTCCTCGCCCATGAAGATCATCGGCGCCTGCGGCAGCAGCAGGTAGGTCGCGGCCAGCGCGCGCATCGCCTCCGGGGGCGCGATGCTGCCGAGGCGCTCGCCGAAGGCGCGGTTGCCGACCTGGTCGTGGTTCTGGATGAAGGCGACGAACGCGCCCGGCGGCAGCTCGGCGCTGGGTGCGCCGCGCGCGCTGCCGCGGTAGGGCATCATCTGCCCCTGGTAGCCGAACCCTTCCGCCAGCGCCCGGCCAAGGAGGTCGGTATCGCCCTCGTAGTCGGCGTAGTAGCCGGTGCGCTCGTGCGTCGCCGCGGTGTGCAGCACGTGGTGCACGTCGTCGTTCCACTGCGCGGTGTAGTGCGCCGGCTGCCTGCCTTCGCGCCCGAGCCGGGTCGGGTCGTTGTCCTCGTTCTCCAGCAGCAGGTGCAGCGGCCGCGTGGTGGAGGCGCGCACCCGCTCGGCCAGCTCGTCGAGCAGGTGGCGGCCGCTGTCGTCGATGATCGCGTGCACCGCGTCGAGGCGCAGCCCGTCGAGGTGGAACTCGCGGATCCAATACAGCGCGTTGCCGATGATGAACTCGCGCACCGGTGCGGCATGCTCGCCGTCGTAGTTGATGGCGGCACCCCACGGCGTCTCATGGCGATCGGTGAAGAAGGCGGGGGCGTAGACCGGCAGGTAGTTCCCGTCGGGTCCGAAATGGTTGTAGACCACGTCGAGCAGCACCGCGATGCCGCGCGCATGCGCCGCCTCGACCAGCGCCTTCAGGTCGTCCGGACGGCCATAGCTGGAATCCGGCGCGTACGGCAGCACGCCGTCGTAGCCCCAGTTGCGGCTCCCGGGAAAGTCGGCGATCGGCATGATCTCGATCGCGGTGACGCCGAGCGACCGGAGGTGGTCGAGCCTGCCCGCCGCGGCGCGGAACGTGCCCTCCGGCGTGAACGCGCCGACGTGCAGCTCGTACAGCACCACCTCGTCCCACGGCCGGCCGGCCCACTGCTCGGTCCAGCGGTAGGAGTCCGGATCCGTCACCTCGCTCGGCCCGTGCACGTCCTGCGGCTGGAACCGCGACGCCGGGTCGGGGACCCTGAGTCCGTCCGGCAGCTGGTAGCGGTACAGCGTGCCGGCACCGGCGCCCGGGACGTGGATCTCGTGGAAGCCGTCCGGCTGCGCCTGCATCGGCAGCACCCGGTCGTCGCCCAGCACCAGGGACACCGCCTCGCATCCGGGCGCCCAGAAGCGGAAGCGGACGCCGCCGGCTTCCAGCATGGCGCCCTGCCGGAGGTCCGGGGACGACATGCTCACGCTTCGACGTCCGGGATGAGCTCGAACAACAGGAAGCAGCGTCCGGTGACGTCGTAGACCTGCTCCGGCGCGAAGTGCGCGTCCTCCTTCTCCTCCTGCTCCTCGGACAGGTTGGTGTCGATGATCAGCTTCCAGCGCTGGTCGGCGGCGGCTGGCAGCTTGAAGCCGACCAGGTCGTGCCAGGCGTTGAACACCATCAGCAGCGTGGCATCCTGGCCGCGCTGCCGGATGCCGCTCGGCTGCGCGCGTCCGTCGAGCATCAGCCCGAAGCATTGCGCGTCGGTCCAGTCGTTCGGCATCATCTCACCGCCGCCAGCGTTGAGCCAGGTGAGCTCCTTGATGTCGAGCTCCTCGTTGTAGGCGGCGGTGAGGAACCGGTTGCGTCGCAGGATCGGGAAGCGCCGCCGCAGCGCGGTCAGCCGCGACACGAAGCGGATCAGGCTCTGGCCCTTCTCCTCGATCTCCCAGTTCACCCAGGAGATGTCGCTGTCCTGGCAGTACGCGTTGTTGTTGCCGTTCTGCGTGCGGCCGAACTCGTCGCCGGCGAGCAGCATCGGCGTGCCCTGGCTGAGCAGCAGCGTCGCCAGCATGTTGCGGATCTGTCGTGCCCTGACGCGCTGGATCTCCAGGTCGTCGGTGGGTCCCTCGGCACCGTAGTTGTACGAGCGGTTGTCGGACGAGCCGTCCTTGTTGTCCTCGCCGTTCGCCTCGTTGTGCTTCTCGTTATAGGTGACGCAGTCGTTCAGGGTGAAGCCGTCATGCGCGGTGATGAAGTTGACGCAGGCCCAGGGCTTGCGTCCCTGGCGGTCGAACTCGCCCGGGCTGCCGAGCAGGCGCGGCGCGATCTTGGCCGCCACCAGGTCGCCCTTCCAGAACTCGCGCGTCTCGTCGCGGAACTTGTCGTTCCATTCCGCCCAGCCGGGCGGGAACTCGCCGACCTGGTAGCCGCCGGGACCGCAATCCCAGGGCTCCGCGATCAGCTTCACCGTGCCCAGCGTCGGGTCCTGGCTGCACGCCTTGAGGAAGCCGGACCGGTTGTCGAAGCCGTTCGGCTCGCGAGCGAGGATGGTGCCGAGGTCGAAGCGGAAGCCGTCGACATGCGTTTCCTCCGCCCAGTAGCGCAGGCTGTCGGTCACCATCTGGATCACCCGCGGGTGCGACAGGTTGACCGTGTTGCCGGTGCCGGTGTCGTTGACGTAGAAGCGCGGCTGGTCCGCGATCAGCCGATAGTATGAGGCGTTGTCGATGCCCTTGAACGACAGGGTCGGGCCGCGCTCGTTGCCTTCGGCGGTGTGGTTGTAGACCACGTCGAGGATCACCTCGAGCCCGGCCTCGTGGATCGCCGACACCATCTCCTTGAACTCGCGCAGCGATTGCTCCGGCTCGGCGGCATAGCGGGTGTTGGGGGCGAAGAAGCCGATCGAGTTGTAGCCCCAGTAGTTGGTGAGGCCCTTCTCCAGCAGGTTGCTGTCGAGGATGAAGCTGTGCACCGGCAGCAGCTCGATGGAGGTGACGCCGAGCTTCTTGATGTAGGACAGCACCTCCGGGGTCTTCATGCCGACATAGGTGCCGCGCAACTTCTCCGGCACCGCCGGATGCTTCATGGTGTAGCCGCGCACGTGGGTCTCGTAGAGGATCGTCCGGTCCCACGGGATCGGGTTGCGCTTCGGCTGGCCCTTCCAGTCGAAGCTCGGGTCGATCACCACCGACTTCACCATGAACGGCGCGCTGTCGCGCTCGTCGAAGCTCAGGTCCCCGTCCGGATGGCCGAGCTGGTAGCCGAACAGCGCCGGGTCCCAGGTCAGCTCGCCGAAATGCGCGGGCGCGTAGGGATCGAGCAACAGCTTGTTCGGGTTGAATCGATGGCCGGCCTCCGGCGCGTACGGCCCATGCACGCGGTAGCCGTAGATCTGGCCAGGACCGACGCCTGGCAGCCAGCCGTGGAAGATCTGGTCGGTGTATTCCGGCAGCGTGATCCGCTCGACCTCGACCTTGCCGGCGCTGTCGAACAGGCACACCTCGACCTTGGTGGCGTTGGCGGAGAACAGCGCGAAGTTGGTCCCCTTGCCGTCCCAGGTGGCACCGCGGGGGAACGGGTAGCCTTCGCGCAGGGTCTTCTTGACGATGCTGGGCACGGATGATCCTTCGACGACGGAGACGGTGTCCGCGACACAACCCGCCCTGCTCTACCCGGTTCCGCCCGGCGGATACGGTGATGGAGCCGTGAACGCCCGGGTGTCGCCGCAGCCGAGGGTGACGAACGCGCCGGGCGGCAGGCCGCGATCGCGGCACGAGGCGGCCAGTCGGCGCTCCGGCTCGTCGATTGGCTCGTCGGTCAGCTGGAAGGTGCCGAAATGCATGCCGACCGAGCGGTGCGCGCCGAGCGACAGGTGGGCGCCGACCGCCTCCTCCGGGTTCATGTGCACCGGCGCCATCAGCGAGCGCGGGTCGTAGGCGCCGATCGGCAGCAGCGCGAGGTCGGGCGCGCCCAGCCGCCGGCCGATCTCGCGCCAGTGCGGCCCGTCGCCGGAGTCGCCGGCGAACAGCACGCGCATCGGCGCCTGCTCGATCATGAACCCGGACCACAGCGCCCGCCTGCCGTCGAACGGGGTGCGGGCGGAGAAGTGCCGTGCGGGAGTGGCGGTGACGGTGGCATCGCCGACGCGGTGCGACTGCCACCAGTCGAGCTCGATGATCCGTGTCGCGCCCGCCCGTGCCAGCAGCGGGGCGTTGCCGAGCGGGGTGACGAAGGCGGGCGCGTCGCGGGCGACGATCGCCGACAGGCTGGGCAGGTCGAGGTGGTCGTAGTGGTTGTGCGACACCAGCACTAGGTCGACCGGCGGCAGCGCGTCCAGCCGCCGTCCCGGCGGCCGCGCCCGCTTCGGCCCGGCCAAGGACACCGGCGAGCAGCGCTCGCTGAACACCGGGTCGGTCAGGATCGTGAGGCCCGGCAGGCGGAGCAGGAAGCCGGCATGGCCGAGAAAGGTGAGGCAGGCGCCGTCCGCCGGCGGCTCGTCGCGTGGGTCACCTTCGGGCGGCGGGTCCACGATCCCGGACGGCCAGGGCGCGCGCGTGCCGCCGAG
>CAXUEL010000035.1:0-22842 GCA_964249915.1 uncultured Acetobacteraceae bacterium
GAGCCGCGGGCGCGGCCGGAGCTGCGGGAGGCGCTGGCGTCGCTGTGACGCGACGCCGCCGCCGGGGGAACGCGGCCCGGTGTCAGGCGGACACGGCCGCCGTGCACTTGACGAACTTGCCCTTGGCGTCCCGGCAACCCTTCTTCGCCGCCGCCGGGGCCGGGCAGGTGATGAACTTGCCCTTGCCATCCCGGCACGGCGCCGCCGACGCGGCGTTGCCGAGCACCAAGCAGGCACCTGCGGCCAGCAGCACCATCGTTCTCATCGTGTGTTCGCTCCTGTTCGGGGGGGAAGGGACCGGCGTCAGCCCTGCAGCTCGAAGGCGCCGGCGATGGAAAGGCGCACGTCGTCACCGACCAGCGGGACATAGGTTCTCACCCCGAACCCGCTGCGGCTGATGCTGCCGACGGCCTCGAAGCCGACGGTGTACTTCTTGTCCAGCGGGTTCACCCCGCTGCCCACGAAGTGGACCAGCAGGGTTTCCGGCGCCGACACCCCGTGCAGGGTCAGGGTGCCCTCGACCCGCGCCACGTCCGGGCCGGTCCGCGTCACCCGGGTCGAGGTGAAGGTGGCGGCAGGATAGCGGGCGGCGTCGAACCATTCCGGCCCCTTCAGCTCCCCGTCCAGCTTGGCGCTGGTGGTGGCGACTGAGCCGATCGGGATGGACACGTCCAGCCTGGACGTTTCGGGATGCGACGGGTCGAGGCGCAGCGTGCCGGATACGTTCGAGAACACGCCCGAATAGTACGAGAAGCCGAGATGCAGCAGGGTGAAGCCGACCTGGGTGTGGTCGGGCTCCACCGCATAGCTGCCCGCCCTGATCGTGGCCGGCTCGTGCGACGCGGTCTGCGCGCGCACCCCGCCTGCGGCACCGGCGCAGGACGCCGCGACGGCAACCGCCAGGAAAAGGAGTTTCATCTGGTGATCCGATCGATACGGGGTGAGAACTGTTTCAGGCCGCGAGCTTGCTGGCAAGCTCCGCCACGTGCCGGCCGAGGAAGCGGGCGCCGTCGCGCTCGTTGTCGCTGACCGCGCGCGACCCGTCGCCGCCGGCCAGGGTGGAGGCGCCGTACGGCGTGCCGCCGGTGACCTCGTCCAGCCTGAGCTGGCCCTGGAACGAGTACGGCAGCCCCGCCACCACCATGCCGTGATGCAGCAGGTTGGTCAGGATCGAGATCAGCGTGGTTTCCTGCCCGCCGTGCTGGCTCGCGGTCGAGGTGAAGGCGGCGCCGAGCTTGCCGACCAGCGCGCCTTTGGCCCAGAGCCCGCCGGTGCGGTCGAAGAAGTTGGCCATCTGCGACGACATCCGGCCGTAGCGTGTGCCGGTGCCGACGATGATCGCGTCATAGGCGGCGAGCTCGTTCGGTTCGGCGACCGGCGCCGGCTGGTCGAGCTTGAAGTGGCTGGCGCGGGCGACCTCGTCCGGCACCAGCTCGGGCACGCGCTTGACCGTGACCGTCGCGCCGGCCGACGCGACGCCCTCGGCGACCGCGTGCGCCATCGTCTCGACATGGCCGTAGCTCGAATAATACAGCACCAGGATGTTCGCCATCGATCGGCTCCTTCGTGTTGAGTCTGCTTCGTGTTGAGTCTGCGGACGGGCTCAGGCCGCGTCCACCAGGATGATCTCCGCATCCGCGGTCGCCGTCACGCGCAACCCGTCCTCGCCCTGCACGGCGACGCCGTCGCGCGCGTCGGCGTGAACACCGTTCACGGTGATGCGGCCACTTGCCGCGACCAGGTAAAGGTGACGCGCCGGGTCGGCGGGATACACGACGGTCTCGCCCGCCTTGAGCGTGGCGCCGGCGATCCGGGCGTCGGCGCGGATCGGCAGCGCCCCGGCATCCTCGGCCCGGCCGCTGGCGAGGGTCGTGAAGCCGCCGGCGCGCGCGTCGCGCGGGAACGGCCGGGTGCCCCAGGCCGGCGCGCCGCCGGGGCGGGTGGGCTCGATCCAGATCTGGAAGATCCGCGTCGGGCCCGCCTCGGCGTTGTACTCGGCATGGCGGATGCCGGTGCCGGCACTCATCACCTGCACGTCGCCGGCCTCGGTGCGGCCGTGGTTGCCGAGGCTGTCCTCGTGGCTGATCGCGCCGTCGCGGACATAGGTGACGATCTCCATGTCGCGGTGCGGATGCGCCGGGAAGCCGGCGCCGGCGGCGATCTCGTCGTCGTTCCACACGCGCAGCGCGCCCCACCCGCCGCGTGCCGGGTCGTGGTAGCGCGCGAAGGAGAAGTGGTGCCGCGCCTGCAGCCAGCCGTGGTCCGCATGTCCGAGGGAGTCGAAAGGCCGGAGTTCGATCATGAGCGTGTCTCCCGTCTGAAAGGTGTGGCGAACAGGTAGGCCTTGTCCGACACCTAAGAAACAGAAACATTGGAAATCCATCGTTTCGTGGATCAGCATCATGAGCACCCTGCCCGACCTCGAAGCCTGGGCGGTGTTCGCCCGCGTCGCCGAAGCGGGGTCGTTCGCCGCTGCGGCCGAGGAAACCGGCCTGTCCAACGCGACCGTGTCCAAGGCGGTGGCCCGGCTGGAGCGTCGGGTCGGCGCCGCGCTGCTGAGCCGCACCTCGCGCCGGGTGTCGCTCACCACGCTGGGGCGGGAGGTGGCGGAGCGGGCGCAGCGCCTGCTGGCCGACGCGGAGGCGATCGAGGCCGACCTGCTCGACCGTACCGCCTCGCCACGCGGGCTGGTGCGGATCGCGGCACCCATGTCGTTCGGCCAGACCCAGGTGGCGCCGCTGCTGCCCGAGCTGCTGGCCGCCCATCCGGAGCTGTCGGTCGACCTGCACCTGAGCGACGAGATCGTCGACCTGGTGGCCGGCGGCTACGACTTCGCGCTGCGGATCGCCCGCCTGGACCCCTCGTCGCTGCGCGCGCGCCGGATCTGCGACGTCCGGCTGCTCCTGGTGGCCTCGCCGGGCTATGCCGCCCGCGGCCTGCCCGCCCATCCGCGCGCGCTGGGGGAGCATCCCTGCTTCGGCTACGCCTACACCGCCAACGCCAGCTGGAGCTTCACCCACCGCTCCGGCGAGCAGGCGAGCGTGGTCCCGTCCGGTCCGCTGCGGGTCAACAACGGCGAGGCGGCGATACCCTGGCTGCTGGCCGGGCTCGGGCTCGCCGCCCTGCCGGACTTCGTCCTGTCCGACGCGATGCGGGCCGGACGCCTGGTCGAGGTGCTGCCCGGCTGGTCGCTGCCGCCGGTGGCGCTGAGCCTGGTGACGCCGCCGGCGGCCCTGCGTCCGGTGCGCGTCACGGTGGCGATGGAGTTCCTATACCGGCGTTTGTCGGGCACGCCCTGGGCGGCACGCTGATCAAGGCGGCACGCTGGTCAGGGCGGCGTGCCGACCAGGCCGCGCACCCGCTCGACCAGCTCCGCCACCCGGAACGGCTTGTCGAACACGGCGGCGAACAGGCCGACCTGGCGCCGGCCGATATGCGCCTGCGCGCCGCTCATCAGGATGACCGGCGGTGAGTCCTTGCCCCCGGCAGCGCGGATCGCCTCGGCGAGCTCGACCCCGTTCATGACCGGCATCATGTAGTCGGTGATCACCAGCGCCACCGCCTCGGCCGCGAGCTGCTCCATCGCCCTGGCGCCGTTTCCGGCGCGAAGCACCCGGTAGCCCTCGTCCTCCAGCGCGAACACCAGGATGTCAGCCACCAGCAGCTCGTCGTCGACCACGAGAACGGTTGGCATCTGCAGGCTCCGACGTCGATGTCGGGCTCAGCGGCCGGGAACGGCGTGGGGGGCAACCCGCTCGGTCAGGCGTTTCAAGGCGGACCCCCGTGCGACGTGGCGCCCCGGCAGAACGGGCGCCCCACCGGGGAGTTCGGCATCCGCTCCCGGCCGACGGCGTCAGCACCGGAATGTGTGGTCGGCCCGGACGCGACGCCGTCGCGGCGCCGAACTCGGCGTCCGCCCGCCGGCACCAGCGGCAGCCGGACCGCGCTGGCCTGCGCGCCCTCGTGCTCGATCCGCTGGGTGGCCGACACGTAGTCGGCTTGCCCGGCCTCGACGATGGTGGCGACACAGCGCTGCGGGTTGCGGTCGCAGGACCGGAACCAGCTCGACTGGACCTGTGCCATGATGCGGCGCCGGGACTGGAACACGTGGTTGGTGGGCGGCAGGGTGAAGCGGTAGCGCTCGACCTGCCCGGCCAGGATCGGGGCCGGGTGGGCGAAGTCGGCGCGGTGGCGGCCGCGCAAGATGTCCGTGGCGATCGGCAGCTGGTAGCCGCCCATGCCCGGGTCGTTCGGCATCGCGATCGTGTCCCAGGCGTCGGTGGTGTCGTCGGTGGCGGACGGATTGACCGGGCGCGCCGGCGGCCGCGTCATGGTGTAGTTGCCTTCGGCCCCGTACCTGCCGCGCACGTCCTGGAACACGCATATGCAGCCGCCGGCCACGAACACGTCGTCGCCCTGCGGCAGGGTGGCGGACAGCGACGGGCTGTCGTTGCGCGTGACGCGCCTGGCAGCGTTGTAGGGGGTGCGGGTGAGCAGGACCGGCGCACCGTGCGCGCCGCTGGGCACCATGATCACCGTGAACAGCTTCGCCCCGTCGCGCATCGGGATCATGACGGTGCGCTTGACGTACTGGTCGGTCGCATGCGGCAGGCTGACGTCGGCCGGGACGTCGTTGCCGGCCGCGACCAGGGTGCGATCCTGCGCACGGGTACCATCGCCCGGCAGGAGGCCGATCGCCACCGCGGCGCCGGAAGCACCGCCTATCCGTCGGCCCGGTGTCCGCCGCATCGGAACCGTTCGCCCTCGTTTCCGCGGTCATGATCCCATGGGGGGCGTCGGGCGGTGCGGCTGCGATCCCTAATGCAGGGCCAGGCGCGTCGTCATGGCCGCGGCCTGCTGCCAGCTGAACCGTTGCAGGATGCTCCGGCGGTCGACGTCGAAACCGTGTCGGTCGGGCCGCCAGCCGGCGGCGAAGGCAGCCATCGCGTCGAGCAGGGTGTCCAGTTCCGGCTCCACGTAGGCGCCCACCAGCCCGGCGTCGCTGTCCTTGCGGTGGAAGCGCCCCGGGATCCCGACCGAGGTCGCGTCGGTGCAGAAGTCGTCGGTGGCGCCGCCGCGGGTGACGATGCTCGGGATCCCGCAGGCGATGGCCTCGAGCACCGGCAGGTTGAACCCTTCCGCGCGATAAGGCGAAACATAGCAGTCCGCCGCACCGAACAGCATCGCAAGCTGGGCCGGCGACAGGTTCATCGGCACCGTGACGATCCCGGACAGGACGACGTCCCGGAGGAGCGGCGGGAAGTCGCTGCCCAGGGTTTGGATCACGGTCTGCAGCGAGATCCCGTAGACGTCCTGCTGGTCCTTGACGAGCAGCCTGACCTTGAGCCCGCGCAAGCGCAGGAGCGCGAACGCCCTGAGAAGCACGTCGATCCCCTTGTTCCATAGCGGCGGACCGATGTTGAGGAACAGGGTCTCGTCGGCCGCGATGCCGAGCGCGTCCCGGCTGCGGGTGCGTGCGTTCGGCCAGACCGGCTTGAAGATCGAGGTGTCGACGCCGAGCGGAACCGTATGAACCCGGTCCGGCAGGAACCCGTACTCGATAATGCGGCTTCTGGACCATTCGGTGGACGTGACGATCGCGTTCTGGTCCCGGATGAACAATGGCGAACGGTCGGCACCGGGCGAGAAGCTTTCCGGCGACAGGCCGATCTCGGTGATCATGAAGGTCGTGGTGCGGTGGTGCGCGTAGGCGTCGTCCGCGGCGATGCGGAACGGCGAGCAGATGCGATACACGGCGTCGACCAGGTCCGCATCCTCGGGCGGCTCGCCAAGGGCAGCCAGGACCTCGCGATCGAGCGCATCGAACCCGGCATCGTTGCGATCGGCGCTCCAGTGCGGCATCGCGAACGGCAGGTCGCGGTGGAACAGCCTGACCTCGCCCTGCCGCTTCATCGCCAGCGCCTGGTGCTGGTTGATCAGGGCGTAGGAATGGTTCACGTGCCGCCAACCTTCGATGAGAAGCCCTTTGTCCACGGTCACCTGCCTTCCCGAGATCCTTCTCCTGATATCCGGGAAAGGCTGCCAAGCCGTAAACGGCAGGAGGATCGCCCGGCCTCGTGTACATTGCGCCGAGGCCGGCGGCTTCATCGCCCGTTAACCTCCGTCTGCCTAAGCTGGCGGGTCCCAAAACGGCGACATTCCTCAATCATGTGAATGGAGCCACGTGGGATAATGTCCAGCTTGACCTCTGCCCAGATCGCCGTCCTGTCGACAACGACGGTCGCCGGTCTTTCCACCGCCACGATCGCCGGGCTGACCACGGATCAGATCATCGGCTTCGGTTCGGCACAGCTCGCGGTGTTCACCACCGCCAACATCGCCGCCATCACGACCGCCGATCTCGCCGTCCTGTCGACCAAGACGCTGGCCGGCCTCACGACGGCCGGTGCCGCGGCGTTGGGCACCGCGCAGGTCGTGGCGCTGGGCACGGCACAGCTGCCGGCGCTGGCGACGGCGGACGTGGCGGTGCTGGGCACGGCAAATGTGGTGGCGCTGGGCATGGCACAGCTCACGGCGCTGACCAGCGCGCAGGTGGCATCGCTGGGCACGGCGGAAGTGCAGGCGCTGACCACGGCGCAGCTGCCGGCGCTGACCACGGCGCAGGTGAGGGCGTTGGGCACGGCGGCGGTGGGCGCGCTGACCACGGCGCAGGTGGCGGTGCTGGGCACGGCGCAGGCGGCAGCGCTGAGCTCGACCCAGCTGGGCGCGCTGGGCACCGCGAACGTGCGGGCGCTGGTGACGGCCGACGTTTCCGCGCTGACAACGGCGGCATTGGCGGGGCTGGGCACGGCGGAAGCAGCGGCGCTGGGCACCGCGCAGGTCGCGGCGCTGGGCACGGCGCAGCTGCCGGCGCTGGCGACGGCGGACGTTGCGGCGCTGGGCATGGCAAACGTGGTGGCGCTGGGCACGGCACAGCTCACGGCGCTAACCAGCGCGCAGGTGGCATCGCTGAACACGGCGGAGGTGGCGGCGCTGACCACGGCACAATTGCCGGCGCTGACCACGGCGCAGGTGAGGGCGTTGGGCACGGCGGCAGTGGGCGCGCTGACGACGGCGCAGGTGGCGGTGCTGGGCACGGCACAGGCGGCGGCGCTGGGCTCGACCCAGCTGGGCGCACTGGGCACGGCGGACGTCCAGGCCATGACGACGGCCGACGTTTCGGCGCTGACAACCGCGGCGCTGGCGGGGCTGACGACTGCCGACATCGTCGCGCTGTCGACCATGCAGCTTTCCAGTCTGACGACGATGCAATTCGTCTCCTTGACGACCCGCAGCATCTCGGCCTTCACCACGGGGCAGGTGGCCGGGCTGACGACCGGGGAGGTGTCCGCTCTCTCGACCGCGCAGATACAGGCCTTCACCACGGCCAGCATCAGCGCCCTGTCCACCAGCGAGCTGGCGGTGTTCTCGACCCGTGACATCGCCGCGGTGTCCACGTCGCAGATCCCCGGCCTGACCACCGGGCAGCTCGGCTCGCTTTCGGCGGCCCAGATCGGGGCGTTCACGACGGCGCAGATCAGCGCCATGACGCCGACGCAGCAGCACACCCTGATCAGCTGACGGACCATGCGTCCCGTCGCCCGGAGGCGGCGGGACGTCGTCGTGCGACGGCCTTATCGGGATCTTCACCTTTGCTCGTCACACTGGGGATCCCAGACACGGTGGCGAGACCGCAGTGAACCACTTCTCCGCGGCAGGCTGTCGGGATGCAGCATTGGGCGAGATCAGCCTGCCGGCGATCCTCAACCTCGTCGAGCATGCCGTGCCGCCGCTCCCGCCGCAGGACCGGATCACCCTCTACCAGAACTGGATCGCCGCGGGAGGCGGCCCGGATGACGGGCGTTTCGCGGCCTGGTTCAACATCGGCGCCATCTACAGCCAGCACGGCGACAAGGCGTCGGCCATCATCGCCTACCGCGAGTCGCTGCGACTCAAGCCGTCCTTCGCCGCCGCCGCGGTCAACCTCGGCCTGGCCCTGGAATCGTCCGGTGGACCCGCCGCGGCACTCGCGACGTGGTCGGCGGCGCTGCAGCCGGACCAGGACCGGATCGCCCTGCTCAACCACCAGGGGCGGCTGCTGGAGCAGATCGGGCGGCTCGACGAGGCCGAAGCGCTGCTGCGCCGCTCGCTCCGGATCGATCCCGCCCAACCGGACGTGGTCCAGCACTGGGTCCACCTGCGGCAGAAGATGTGCCTTTGGCCGGTGCTCGATCCGCTGCCGGACCTGCCGGCCGACGCGATCCTGGGACAGTGCGGGCCGCTCGGAGCGCTGGCGCTGACCGACGACGTCGCCCTCCAGCGCGTCGCCACCGAGTCCTGGGTGGCGCGCAAGACGGTCGCCGCTCCCGAACGGCTGGCGCCGGTTCACGGCTACCGCCACCAGCGGATCCGGATCGGCTACCTGTCCTCGGACTTCTGCCGGCACGCGATGAGCTACCTGATCGCCGAGCTGTTCGAGCGGCACGACCGCACGCGGTTCGAGGTGTTCGGCTACTGCTCGACGATCGACGACGGCAGCGAGGTCCGCCGCCGGATCCTGGCCTCGTTCGACCAGCTGCGGCTGGTGTCGCGACTCGACGACGAGCAGGTCGCGCGGCTGATCCGGGCCGACGAGGTCGACATCCTGGTCGACCTGAACGGCCTGACCGCGGGAAGCCGGTTCCAGGTCCTGCGCTGGAAGCCGGCGCCGGTGCAGGCGACCTATCTCGGCTTCGTCGGGCCGGTGCCGCTGCCCGAGCTCGACGCGCTGATCTGCGACGGCTTCGTGGTGCCGCCGGAGCAGGCGGCGCAGTACTTGCCGCGCCCGCTGGCGATCGATGGGGTCTACCAGGCCAACGAAAGCCGGCGCAGCGTGACGCCGGGCCTTACCAGGACGGATGCGGGACTGCCGGAGGACCGCTTCGTGCTCTGCTGCTTCTGCGGCCACTTCAAGATCACCGAAGCCGTGTTCGCCGCCTGGATGTCGATCCTGCGGCGGGCGCCCGATGCCGTGCTCTGGCTGGCGGACGACAACCCCTGGTCGCGCCGGGCGATGCAGCGCGCCGCGGAGGCGGCAGGGGTCGATCCGGAGCGGCTGCTGTTCGCGGACCGCTGCGCGCCCGAGCTATACATGGCGAGGCTGGGCCTGGCCGACCTGTTCCTGGACACCTTCCCCTACAACGCCGGCACGGTAGCGAGCGACGCGATCCGGATGCGCCTGCCGATCGTCACCCTGCCGGGACGGTCCTTCGCCTCGCGCATGGCGGCGCGCCTGCTCGACGTCTACGGCGTCCCGGACGGAATCGCGGCCGACCTCGACGCCTATGTCGACCATGCAGTGGCGATGGCGACAGATCCGGCGCTGTGCCGGCAGGTCCGTTCCCGGTTCACCGACGCGCGCTGGAACGCCACGCTCGGCGACAGCACCGCGTTTGCGCGGGTCTACGAGGACGGCCTGCTGTCGCTGATGCGGCGCCCTGCGGAAACGGGGTGAGCGTTCACCGGGCGGGCGTCGCGGCGGGCTGGTTGTCGGTGCGTCGGATGAAGTCGGCGGCGTTGTCGTGCAGCTGGCGCAGCGAGTCCTCGTGGGCATAGACCATGTGGCCGGACTGGTACTGCCGGATCTCGACGTTGCCGGCCAGCGAGCGGGGGATCGGCAGGTGGCGCATCTCGTAGACGCCCTCGAAATACGGCGTGCCGAGGTCGAAGTAGCCCTGGTTCAGCTGCACCTTGAGCTTGGGATTGTACTTCATCGCCGCCGCCAGGTCCGGCAGCACGTTGGGCACGCCGCGCACCGGGCGCTCGGCGCCGGGCGGCTGGTGGGTGAAGCTCCACTCGCGGATGTTGTTGGCGCTCTGCCTGTACTCGGCCCAGTTCTCGCCGGTCGGGCCGCCGTCGCCGTAGTGCAGCACGCGGCGGGCGTAGTCGTTGAACGCGGACAGGTAGGCCGACGACATCGCCGCCCCTTGCGGGTCGTAGTCCGGCCGTTCCGCCAGCGGGTCCATCGCCGGGCCGGAGAAGCGGCTGTCCAGGCGCCCGGTGTCGAGCCCACTCGCGCCGAGCAGGGTCTGCTCGAACTCGCCGCCGTTCACCCGCAGGTCGGCCTTGCGGATGTAGTCCACCGGCAGCCCGGTGTAGTCGTGCAGCCGTCCGGCGATGCGGTCGCGGTCGGCATCGGGCAGTGCCGTGCCCTGCTGCAGCGCCGCGGTGTAGTCGGTCAGCGCGAAGTGCTCCACCTGGTCCAGGAAGGCGCGCAGGTCGGGCGGCTGGGTCGGCAGCTTGTGGTGGTAGAACGCGGTGGCGGCGAAGCTCGGCAGCGCCAGGACATAGGGCTGGTCGACGCTGGGGTTGTTCTGCGGCCCGTCGATCGAGTTGTCGTAGTCCAGGATCTGCGACAGCAGCATGACGCCGTTCAGGTCGATGCCCATCTCGTGCTGCAGCATCTCGGCCACGATCGCGGAGCGGGTGGTGCCGTAGCTTTCGCCGAACAGGTACTTGGGCGAGTTGAACCGGCCGTAGCGGCCGAGGAACTGGGCGATGAAGGAGGAGAAGGCGTAGGCGTCGGGATCGGTGCCGTAGAACGCCGCCTCCTTGTCCTTGCCCTCGATGCGGCCGAAGCCGGTGCCGGGCGCGTCGACGAACACGAGGTCGGACGCGTCCAGCAGGCTGTCGTCGTTGTCGACCAGGCGGTAGGGCGCGGCGTCGGTGTGGGTGTCGTCGGCGGTGACGATCCGCCGCGGCCCGAACGCGCCCATGTGCAGCCAGATCGTGGCCGAGCCTGGGCCGCCGTTGTAGACGAAGGTGATCGGCCGGTTCTCCGGACGGGCGCCCTTCATGAGGTAGGCGACATAGAACATCGACGCTTCCGCGGTCGGGTTCTTGTCGTCGCGCTTCCCGTCGGCCGGGTCGGAATCGTCCCAGCCCTTCGGGTGGACGACCAGCGTGCCGGCGCTCGCCTGGTAGTCGATCTTGCGTCCGCGCACCGTGACGGTGCCGTCCGACAGCTTCTGCTGCGGCAGGAAGTGCGGCGCGGGCGGGGACGCCTTGGCGTCGCCCGGCGAGTCGTCGGCCCACCCGGCCGGGATCGAGGCGGCCAGCATCAGCGCGGCCAGCGCGGCGCCGCGCAGCAGGAAGGATCGGGACACGGGCACGCTCCGGACAAGAAAAGGGCCGGGGATGCGCTCCCCGGCCCGCCTTCTGGACTCGAAACCGTCGCGTTACAACGCGCTCAAAGGTGGAACACCACCTTGACGCACTTGTCCGCCTTGTCGCGGAACGTCTTGTACAGCTCCGGCCCATCTTCCAGGTTGCTCGAGCGGTGGGTGATCAGGAAGGTCGGGTCGATGCTGCCGTCCTGGATCAGCTTGGCCAGCGGCTCGAGGTAGCGCTTCACGTGGGTCTGGCCGGTCTTCATGGTCAGGCCCTTCTGCACGATGGCGGCCATGTTCAGCGGCACCGCGCCGGAATACACGCCAGGCACCGAGATGATGCCGCACGGCCGCACCGCCTGCACCATCTGCTCCAGCGCGTAGGGGCGCTCGGTGGCGGTCAGCTTCTCCTGCACCTTGGACAGCACGCCGAGCACGCCGCCATGGCCGGACGCTTCCATGCCGACGCAATCCACCACGGCGTCGGCACCCTGGCCGCCGGTGATCTCGCGTATGCGGTCCTGCACGCTTTCGTCGGCAGGGTTGATGATGTCGGTGGCGCCGGCGATGCGAGCCAGCTCGATCCGCTCCGGCACGGTCTCGATGGCGATGATCCGGCCCGCCTTCATCAGCACCGCCGACTTGATGGCGAACAGCCCGACAGGGCCGGCGCCCCAGATCGCCACCGTCTCGCCGCCCTCCAGGCCGCAATGGTCGATCGCCTGCCAGCCGGTCGGCAGGATGTCAGACAGGAACAGCGCCTGCTCGTCGGACATGCCCTCCGGCACCTTCATCGGCCCCACGTCGGCCATCGGCACCCGGACGTACTCGGCCTGGCCGCCGGCATAGCCGCCGGTGAGGTGCGAGTAGCCGAACAGCCCCGCGGTCGGGTAGCCCTGCACCTTGGCCGCCATCTCGCCGTTGCGGTTCGACCGGAGGCAGCAGGACCAGTTGCCCATGCGGCACATGCGGCACTCGCCGCAGTTGATGTTGAACGGCACCACGACGCGGTCGCCCTTCTTGAGCACGTGGTCGGAGCTGCCGACCTCGACCACCTCGCCCATGAACTCGTGGCCGAGGATGTCGCCCTTCTCCATGGTCGGCATCTGCCCGTCCATCAGGTGCAGGTCCGAGCCGCAGATGGCGCAGGCGGTCACCCGCAGGATGACGTCGCGCCGGTCCTCGATCGTCGGATCGGGCACCGTCTCGCAGCGTATGTCGTTCCGTCCGTTCCAGCATAGGGCGCGCATGGGGCTCTCCGTTCCAGTGCAGTGCCGCCGCAACGCCGGCAGACGCCGTTCGGTGTGACGGGAGCCGATCACGCTTCGGCGCGTTCGAGCCGGACGCACCGCGACAGGAGTGGAACATGACCATGGAACACAGGCGCCTCGGACGCTCGGGCTTCCAGGTGCCGGTATTGAGCTTCGGCACCGGCACCTTCGGCGGCAAGGGCGAGTTCTTCCAGGCCTGGGGCTCGTCGGACGTGGACGAGGCGTCCCGCCTGGTCGACATCTGCCTCGAGGCCGGGCTGACCCTGTTCGACAGCGCCGACATCTATTCGGCCGGGGCTGCGGAGGAGGTGCTGGGCCAGGCGATCAAGGGCCGGCGCAACCAGGTGCTGATCTCGACCAAGGCCACCTTCCGCGCCGGCGAGGACCCGAACGCGGTGGGCTCGTCGCGCTACCACCTGATCGACTCGGTGGAGAAGTCGCTGAAGCGCCTCGGCACCGAGCACATCGACCTGTTCCAGCTGCACGGGTTCGACGCCAAGACGCCGGTGGAGGAGACCCTGTCGGCGCTGGACGACCTCGTGCGGGCCGGCAAGATCCGCTACGTCGGCTGCTCGAACTTTTCCGGCTGGCACCTGATGAAGTCGCTGGCCACGGCGGAGCGCTACAACCTGCCGCGCTACGTGGCGCACCAGGCGTACTACTCGCTGGTCGGCCGCGACTACGAGCAGGAGCTGATGCCGCTGGGCATCGACCAGGGCGTGGGGGCGGTGGTGTGGAGCCCGCTCGGCTGGGGCCGGCTGACCGGGAAGATCGGCCGCGACAAGCCGATCCCCGCCGGCTCGCGGCTGAACACGGCGATGGTGACCGAGGCCGGGCCGCAGATGCCCGACGAGTACCTGTACCAGGTGGTCGACGCGCTGGAGGCGGTGGCCGCCGAGGTGGAGAAGACCGTGCCGCAGGTGGCGCTGAACTGGCTGCTGCAGCGGCCCACGGTGGCCAACGTCATCATCGGCGCGCGCAACGAGGAGCAGCTGCGGCAGAACCTGGGCGCGGTCGGCTGGAACCTGACGCCCGAGCAGGTGGGAACGCTGGACAAGGCGAGCGCGCGGCCGAAGCCGTACCCGTACTGGCACCAGGACGGGTTCGCCGAGCGCAACCCGCCGCCGGTCTGAGCCGGGGAAAGCGCTATCATGAAGTGCTACCACCTGCCGCGCGCGACCGCGATTGACGACCTCGTGCCGACGGAGCGGGAACGCCCGGAGCCCGGGCCCGGCCAGGTCCTGGTGCGGATGCGGGCCTGCTCGCTGAACTACCGCGACCTCATGGTGGCGACCGGGCGCTACGGCGGCGCCCCGCCGGCGCCCGGGCTGGTGCCGTTGTCGGACGGCGCCGGCGAGGTCGAGGCGGTGGGCGAGGGGGTGTCGCGGGTCGCGGTCGGCGACCGCGTCGCCGGCTGCTTCTTCGCCACCTGGCGGGACGGGCCGCCGCTGCCGGAGCATCACAGGCACGCCCTCGGCGGCTCGGTGGACGGGGTGCTGTCGGAATACCGGCTGTTCGACGCGGAGGCGGTGGTCCGGGTGCCGGCGCATCTCGGCTTCGAGGAGGCGGCCACCCTGCCCTGTGCCGGGGTCACCGCCTGGAACGCCCTGTTCGCGGGAACGCCGCTGCTGGCGGGGCAGACCGTGCTGACCCTGGGCACCGGCGGGGTGTCGATGTTCGCGGTGCAGTTCGCGCGGGCGGCCGGGGCGCGGGTGATCGCCACCTCGTCGTCGGACGCGAAGCTGCAGCGGCTGCAGGCGCTGGGGGTCGAGGCGGCGGACTGCATCAACTACCGCACCCAGCCGGACTGGGAGCGGGAGGTATGGCGCCGCACCGACCGGCAGGGGGTGGACCACGTGGTGGAGGTGGGCGGCGCCGGCACCCTGCCGCGCTCCATCGCCGCGACGCGGAGCGGGGGTGCGGTGAGCCTGATCGGCGTGCTCACCAGCGGGCAGATCGACCCGACCGCGCTGCTGCACCGCTCGGCGACCCTGCGCGGCGTGTATGTCGGCTCGCGGGGGATGTTCGAGGCGATGAACCGGCTGGTCGCGGTCAACCGGATCCGGCCGGTGATCGACCGGGTGTTCCCGTTCGACGAGGCGAGGGAGGCGTACCGGGCGCTGAGCCAGGCGGATCACGTGGGAAAGATCGTGATCCGGATCGACTAGCTGCCTTGTTTCGGATCACGACGCGACTTTCGGCCACTACCCGATCGGCGATGTCCGCCGACCGCACGATTGCGGCGCGGAGAACCGGACGATGGTGTTCGACCTGACGGGCAACGACGTCTGGATCGCGACGCTCGGCCACGTCGGGAGAACCGTCTCGACCCGATGGTTCGGGACTGCGGACTGCGTTGACCTGCCGCCTCCGGTGCTGGCTGCCGTCCTGTCGGCGCATCGACCGGCACCTTGAGGGGAAGGGCAGTCGCCGCGGACGCGCTGCGCCGACATGCTGGAGCACCCGCCTCCGCTCGTCCGACCGGCCGTTCGTGGTCGTTCAGGGCGGCCCGGCCGGGAGCGGATCGTCCTGGAGGTCGCTGCGAAGCGCCGGTTTGATCGGGGGAGCCGGGGTGGCGGCGGAACAGGCCGGTCCGAACGCCCTGAGGTCGGCCCCGGTGTCGCTGTCGTGCAGCGCGTCCGCCGAGCCGGGTGGGTCGTACCGCGGATCCTCGGTCGGAACGGGGGCGGGCTGGACGGGCCGGCGATGTCCGTGCACCGTCACGGTCTCGTCGGCGGCCGGAGCGGCGGCACCCAGCCCGACCAGGGCCGGGAGCAGCAGCGGACCGGCTGGGCGGCGGCAGGCCTGTGTCATGATCCGATGCGTCCGGAGCCTGTGTCGGCATGATGGCGAGGATCGAGGGCGGAGTCTCCATGGCACGAACATCCACGTCGATCGAAGCCGGCCAGCTGCCGCAGGACTTCGATTCCGTCCGGTCGCACACCGAGTCGCTGGTCGCCGCCCTGTCCGCGGAGGACCAGTGTATCCAGTCCATGCCGGATGCGAGCCCGGCCAAGTGGCACCGGGCGCACACCACCTGGTTCTTCGAGCAGTTCGTGCTGCGGCCGCACGCTCCCGGCTACCGCCCGTACGACGACGCGTTCCCTTTCCTGTTCAACTCGTACTACGAGGCGGTGGGCGCGCGTCACCCGCGGGCGACGCGCGGGCTGGTGACGCGGCCGGGAGTCGAGGAGGTCGGCCGCTATCGCGCCCATGTCGACCGGGCCATGCACGTGCTGCTGGATTCGGGCCACCCGCCGGCGCTGCGGACGCTGGTCACGCTCGGCCTGCATCACGAGCAGCAGCACCAGGAGCTGCTGCTGACCGACATGCTGCACGCCCTGGCGCAGAACCCGCTGGCCTGGCGCCACGCCGGGCTGGCGGTGCTGCCGGGCTGGACGCCGTCGCCCGGGGCGACCGGGCCGACGCGGTTCCTGCACCGGCCGGACGGCGTGGTCGCCATCGGCCATGACGGGCAGGGGTTCGGCTTCGACAACGAGTTCCCCCGCCACCGGGCGCTGCTGCAGCCGCACGCGCTGGCCAGCCGCCTGGTGCGCAACGTGGAATGGCGCGCGTTCATGGAGGAGGGCGGCTACCGCACCGCCTCGCTGTGGATGTCGGACGGCTGGGCGCTGGCGTGCCGGGAGGGCTGGGACGCGCCGATGCACTGGCGCCCGGACGGCGAGGGCGGCTGGCTGACGGTGACGCCGGCCGGGCTGGAGCCGGTCGACCCGGAGCAGCCGGTGCTACACGTGAGCTGGTACGAGGCGGACGCCTATGCCCGCTGGGCCGGCGCCCGGCTGCCGACCGAGTTCGAGCTGGAAGCCGCCGCGGCCGCGCTGCCGGAGTTCCACGGCCATGCCTGGCAGTGGACCAACAGCGCCTACCTGCCGTATCCGGGGTTCCGGGCCGAGCCCGGTGCGGTCGGCGAGTACAACGGCAAGTTCATGATCAACCAGATGGTGCTGCGCGGCTCCTCCTACGCCACGCCGCCCGGCCACGCGCGGGCGAGCTACCGCAACTTCTTCCCCGCGGACAAGCGCTGGCAGGCGACCGGGCTGCGGCTCGCGCGGGACCTGTAGGCGCCGGACCGGACGCCATGCCAGACACGCCGGAGCCCGCCGGATCGGTGCTGGACGAGATCCTGGCGGGCTTGTCGGCCGGGCAGAAGACGCTGCCGGCCAAGCTGTTCTACGACGAGGCCGGCTGCGCGCTGTTCAACCGCATCACCCGGCTGCCGGAGTACTACGTCACCCGCGCCGAGATGGCGCTGCTGGAGCTGCACGCAGCCGAGGTCGCGGCCCACGCGCCGCCCGGCGCGGCGCTGGTCGAGTACGGCGCCTCCGACGAGGCCAAGGGGGCGGCGCTGCTCGACGCCGGGCGTGGCCGGTTCGCCGCCTACGTGCCGGTGGACATCGCCGGGCCGGCGCTCCTGGCGATCGCCGGACGGATGCGCGCGAGCCATCCCGGCCTGGCGGTGGTCCCGGTCGCGGCCGACTTCCTGCAGCCGCTGGCGCTGCCGCACGAGGTGGCGCGGCTGCCGCCGTTCGGGTTCTTTCCCGGCTCCACCATCGGCAACTTCCGGCCGCCGATGGTGCGCCGGTTCCTGCGCACGGTGCGCGCCACCCTGTCCGGCGACGGGCCCTGCTTCGTGGTCGGCACCGACCTGCGCAAGGACCCGTCGCGCCTGCTGCCGGCCTACGACGACGCCGAAGGGGTCACCGCGGCGTTCAACCGCAACATCCTGCGCCACGTGAACCGGATCGCCGACGCCGACTTCGACCCGGACGCCTTCGCCCACCGCGCGGTGTGGAACGCGCACGAGGGTCGGATCGAGATGCACCTCGAAAGCCGGCGGGCGCAGGCGGTGCGGGTGGCCGGCCGCACGATCCGCTTCCGGGCCGGCGAGACCATCCACACCGAGGACAGCTACAAGCACACGCCGGACGGGTTCAGGGCGCTGGCGTCGGATGCCGGGTGGCGCTCAGCCGGCTTCTGGCGCGATCCGGACGGGCTGTTCGGGATGCACCTGCTGCGCGGCTGAGGCGATCTGCTCCCAGCCCGAGCGCTTGCTCGCCAGCACGTGGGCGTGGCGGATCTCCGGCATGGCGTCGAGATAGCGGCCGACCTGCTGCGCCAGCCCCTGCGCCACGGCGCCCTGCAGGTGCGCCTCGCGCGCCGCCTCGTCGGCGAAGAAGTCCACGATCGCGAAGCTGTTGGGCCCGCTGCGGAGCGCATACCAGGCGAGCGTTCCGCGCTCCGCCTCGACCAGGGTGCGCGCTTCCACCAGGAACTCGCCGAAGTCGCGCCCCTGGCCCAGCCTGGTCTCGATCGGCACGTAGAGCGCGTGGTGGGTGGGCGCGTCGCCGGTCGGCAGCTTGGCCGCCACCAGCTCGGAGCTGGTGATGTCGGGCAGGCCGTTCAGGCTGCTCATGCTCTTGACCACCAGGCTGCGGCCGATGCCGCCGGCCAGGTGCTTCAGCCGCCCGAGGTTGCCGTCAAAGGTGTCGAACACCGCGAAGCGGCTGTCGTCGAAGCGCAGCGCGTACCAGTCGCGCGTGTCCGGCTCGCTTTCCGCGGTCGCCAGCGCGCCGTGCAGGAACGCCGTGATCTCGTCCTCCGCGCCCGCCTTAGCCTCGATCTCGACGAACAGCGCCTTGGGCATGGAACCTCCTCGTTGCGGTCGCCGAGTCAACTGCCGGGCAGGAGCGGGGTTTCACGCCGGGCCGGGTGCCTCCACCCGCACGCTCCAGCCGAGCCGTGCCTCGGCGCCGGGCGGAAGGTGCATGAGGTGCGGCTTGTCCGCGAACGCCTCGTCGAACCCGGCCGGGCTCGCCAGCCCGTGCCACGGCTCGATGCACAGGAACGCCGCTCCCGGCTTCGACCAGATGCCGAGCTGGGTCATGCCGTGCCAGGCGACCTCCAGCGCCGGGTGGTTGCCCGGAGCCTCGAACCGCACCGAGTCGCTGGCCGGATGCTCCAGGATCACCGCGTCGTCGGCGAACAAGGCCTCGTCCAGCGGCAGGATGCGGCCGGCGATCGGGCTCGGCTGCGGTTCGGGACGCAGCAGGCCGTTCCCGACGCGGCGGATCGGCGCCGGCTCGTCGCGCGCGAACACGAGCCGGTGCGCCTGCTTCGCCACCCCCTCGGCCAGCGGCCAGCGGAACGCCGGATGCGCGCC
Organism: uncultured Acetobacteraceae bacterium; assembly: GCA_964249915.1. GTDB lineage: Bacteria > Pseudomonadota > Alphaproteobacteria > Acetobacterales > Acetobacteraceae > Lichenicola. The sequence continues at coordinate 18,600 of CAXUEL010000035.1, forward strand.
GAGCGAGGCCGGCAGCACCGCGTCGCCCGGGTTGTGCAGGCGGTACTCGACCGACAGCCGGTCGCCGTCGAGCCGGTAGCCGACCTCCAGGTCGAAGCGGAACGGGTAGATCGCGCGGGTCCCGGCGTCGTCGCGCAGCACGAGGCGGCAGTTCTGGGCGTCGCGCTCGACCCAGTCGAAGTGCCGGTCGCGGGCGAAGCCGTGCTGCGTCATGCGGAAGCCCTGCCCGCCGTGGCGCAGCGTGTCGCCGGCGAGCCGGCCGACGATCGGGAACAGCACCGGCGCGTGCCGCGGCCATTCCGCTCCTGCCTGCCACAGCAGCTCGCCGGCGACGGCGCTGCGCAGCGAGGTGAGCTCGGCGCCGTCAGCCTTGACGGCGATCGCGAGCCGGTCGTTGTTGAAGCGGTGGGTGGTGTCGGAACTGGTCATGGTGCGGAATGCATCGGGATGGTTGGTGGCGCAAGAGCTGGTCCGTCCATCGCAACGGGTGGCAGGCGATCCCGCAGCGCGATGCGACGGATGCAGCCGCGCCGGAAATGAACGTGCAGATCATCGTGCCGCCCCAAGTGCGTAAGCGTTCGAGCGCTGTGCCTTGACAGGAAGATCGGACGGTGTCGCAGCAGCCCTGCTGTCGGACGCGCGCGGGCGTGGTCGGAATGCTCCGCGTCACCTGCGGCATCGGCGGGTTCTTGGGACAGGCTACGATGGGAAGCGATCGCGCAGGAGCAGCCTCCTGGACGAAGCCCGGCTTCCCTTCACCATGAACGCCACGGTGAGCTACGGCGATACGTCGCCGGAGCCGCTGCCGGACCGGCTACTACCTGGATGGGTGCGCATCCCGGTCTCGTTCCAGGTCATGCTGCCGGCGGAGGTGATGGAGGGCGCACGGCAGGATAGCCCCTCCGCGGGATCGGGTCATGGTCCAGGAACCCCGCTGTCGATTGTGCCGCATTCCCTGCGGCTGGACGCGGGAGCGGGTTCAAGGGGTGGGCGGAGCTGGAAGGATCTCGATGCCCTGGTCGAGGCACTGCAGGACGATCCGTTCCTGCTTGGCCCCATGGGGGCAGGCGAGGGCGAGCCGGGACCACAGCCGCCGGCACCAGGAGCGCGTTCCGCCGAGGCTTCCGTGGCCCGATCCGTTCCCATCGCTCCGGCTTGCGGCTCCCAAAGCACTGGACGGTTCGACATGAACCGGCTGGCCACCATCGACATGAACGCCCTTGGCCTCCGTGACGCCTTGCGCTCGCGGTCGGCGGCGTGTCCAGGGGCAACGTTCGTCCGGGCGCCCTCTGCCGAGCCTGGGCTGGCGGCGGCCGAGGACGACGTTCCCGATTTGGCCGGGGCCACATCGTCGTCCGGCACCGGCCGCCGGGCGCTGGACATCGTCATGACGCCGGGCGCAGCATTTCCGCCCGCTATCCGTGCGGCCGTCGGCGGCGCCGGTGGCAGCCGAGCCGGGCAGGGCTCCGCCACGAGCGCCGGAACGTCCGGCGCCGACGCGAACGACGATGTGCTGGCCATGCTGCAGGGGATGCGGGAGGCCGACCGGTCGCCCCGGCCGTCCGGCAGCGTGGAGGTGGCGCAGGCGGGCGGGAGCGACGCGGCGATGCCGCGCGTGGCAGACCAGCCGGCTGCGGCCCCTTTGCACGAAAAAGACACCGACGTCATGCTACGTGATGATCACGGCAACCAGGTGACGTCTCAAGGCCGCAACGTTGTGCGGCCAGCAAGCTTGGACCCGAAGATGTTTGTCGACAGGGACTAGCTGATAAAATCGAGTATGACGCCTTGGGTTCTACAGACGGGGGCGCAGCCTCACAACTGGCGTACTTGGCGGGTAAGTTGTCGCGGTTCAGGCAACACGGCCCGTGGGATGCTCAGCGTGTTGGCGGAACAAACCACCCTTTGTATGTTGACTATGCGACCATTGCGATTGGTCTGTACTCTGCTGCATTGGGACTTAGTGAAGGCGAAACATTGCGCATTGAAAACCTATATGCACTCGCACATAGCAAATTCCCACCAGGAACGCCTATGGATGGACGATACCCACATCTTCCGGAAAGGAATGTCATCAACACCGACATTGGTTATCAATTGTAAAAAAACAAGAGCATAACTGACTTCTAGACGATGCTCAAGCACTACCATAGGAAGTTCCTGATCGCTACCCTTGCAGGGTTTCTGACGTTCTATTTCTTGTTCTGGACCATTGTAGCTTTCTTTCTAGCAGTGTCTGAACCCATAAGCATTTATAATATCCCCATTGCTGTTACTATGTCGATTTTCGAAGGATTATGTCTGTTCCCGCTGGCTTTGTTGGCGGGATTTCCGCTCTTTCTTCTAGGCCTGGCAATCTGCAACAGACTCACATCACGCTTCTATCTAAGCGTGGTCTATCATGCCCTTCTGGTGGTTCCTTTATCCGGTCTGGTTCTGGCGTCACCCGATTGGGGGGTGCCTCATATAGTGCAGGATTGGCATGACATCGTCGGGCTGGCAGCGAGGTGGCTTGAGGCGTCTCTACCCAGTGGGGCGATGGGAGGACTCACGAGTTGGGTGCTTCGCCCACCATCCTCGCGTGAAAAGATCCAGGTGCTCGTTTGAGAACATCGGACGGTGCCCTTGAAGCCCAACCAGTTCGATGCGCTGGTAGTGTCTCGGCTCGAAGTTAGGACCTGTAGCTGGCGCCGGATGGGCGTTGGTGTGATATGCGCCAGTCTTTCAGCTGAAAGCCCCCGATGATCGTTTTCATCAACACGTTCCACGTCCAGCGCGAGAACCAGCAGCGCGTCATAGACATCCTGAGCGATGCCACAAGGAGTCGCGTGAGCAAGGCCCCCGGTTTCCATTCGTCCACGCTTCACCGAAGCGTTGATGGAACCAAGGTGACTATGTATGCGAGGTGGACGAATATGGCCGACTACGAGGCGATGAGGCGCGACCCGATCTCCGGGGAGGCGCTGGCCGGGCTGATGGCCTTGGCCCGCTTCGAGCCCGGGTTGTATGAAGTTGTGGAGGAGTTTGCGCCTACCTGACCCTGCAGTACCGAGCTTGCCTGCAGAGCGTCAGGCAAGCATGCCGTGTGGCTTATACGGCCCCCGCTTCTTCGCCGGCCCCTCCGCTGCATCGATCAGCGCCACCACGTCCTCCATGCTCCATAGCTTGTCCGACAAGCTAGCGGCCATCGCCGGGGCGAGGTCGCCGGTAGACTTGGCATCGATGGTTCCGCCGCCGGCGAGGCGGCGACCGCCGCAACCAGATCCGTTTCCAGCTCCTCAAGCGCCAGCGACGCCTGCTCCGGACCCAAACGCCCGGCGCTGCGGCCGAACCGCGCGCTTGAACTTGACGATGATCTGCCGGAGGCGCCCGATCTCGGACTGCCGGCTGTCGAGCACGGGGAGCGGAAGCGGCAAGAACCGTTGACGTGTCCGCCAGAAGCGTCACCAGGACAGCGACGGCCATAAACTTCGTCATGGCGTGACCCGAACGAGATGATCGCCACGGTCTAGATGGATTGTCGCGCAGCAAGAGGCAGAACGATGCAACCATCGGACGCCTGCCTGGAACGTTCCTTGCTGTCTCCATGCACGCGCAACAGCGTTCGGCCGAGGGTGTTCGTGCCAGGCAACGGACCAAGGTTCATGGTGTAGGAACCGGCATGTTTGCTGCTGTGCGGGCTGCCGACCTTGTATGTTCCTTGCGGGGCCGGCCGATGCCGGCCGTGACCGCCAGGTTGGCGTTGTTCCGACCGATGCCATGGCCGGAACAGCCGGTTGCCATGTCCTTGCCGTTCAAGGCAAACCTGCCGGTGCTTTGACTGTAGGTTCAGGGCATGAAGCCTTCTTCGGGCGACACGCGCACCGGCGCTGCGCGATATACGCGCGTGTCCGGGCTCGACAGGCCATGGGCGGAATGGGGACGGGTGATGGACGCGCTGCTGGTCGAGGTAGTCCGTGGCGGCCGGGTGGAGTCGCGGCACGGCGGCAGCGCGGTCGTGGTGGACGCGCAGGGCGGCGTGGTGTTCGCGGCCGGCGACGTCGAGGAGCCGGTCTATGCCCGCTCCACGGTCAAGGCGCTGCTGGCGCTGCCGCTGGTGGAGGACGGGGCGGCAGACCGGCTCGGCCTGTCCGCGGCCGAGCTGGCGCTGGCCTGCGCGTCGCATGGCGGGCTGCCGGTGCACGCCGAGACCGCCGCCGCCATGCTGGCCAGCGCCGGGCGGGACGAAACCTGCCTGGAATGC